>JAQVBQ010000003.1:8271-124405 GCA_028690215.1 Bacteroidales bacterium
CGCTTCCGGATGAATTTTTGTTCGCATTTGCTGGGATATATTCTCCAAACGGGACCTTTACTCTCCTTACTACGGAGTCAAACAGCCTTATGGCAGAGATTCACAATACCAGGCAAAGAATGCCGGTAATATTAAGACCAGAGCAGGAGGAGATGTGGTTGGGCAATTCAGATATAAAGAATTTTAGCAAACCTTTTGAGTATGAACTTTCTGCAAAATTTGTCGATACAGAACAGGATTTCAAAAAAAACTCTAACTTAGACGATATTTTAATTTTTTAAATATCTGTTATGAATTATTCTGGAAAAACAGCTCTTATAGCAGATGATGATAATTATAGCGCTTATCTGCTTAGTACTCTTCTTAAAAGAATCGGCTTCGATTCAATTATTGTAGAGAATGGTATCCAGGCTGTTGAGACCTGCAAGCAACATCCTGAGATATCTTTGGTAATGATGGATCTGAGTATGCCTGAAATGAATGGTATTGAAGCAACAAAAGTTATAAAAAGCTTTATGCCTGATACTACAATTATTGCACAGACAGCCTATTCCATATTCGGGGACAAGGAGAAGACTATTGAAGCCGGTTGTAATGCCTATCTCTCCAAACCGATAGACAAAGAAGAACTTTATGCTACTATTAACAAATTGATTAAATAATAAACATTACAGATGACTTCTAACCGACTTCCGGACTTTGCGAAACTTTTTCTTCTAATATCTTTTATATCATTCTTTGCTGTATCCTGCTCTAAGGATGACAATCCTAAACCAGAACCTGAAGAGGAGGAACTTCCACTAGAATATAATTCAACAACAGACAATATAGTCCTCAAACATGAATTCAGGGCAGCTTGGCTGACAACCGTGGGGAATTATGACTGGCCTGTCAAGGGTGCATCTGCTGAAGCTCAGAGAGCATCACTAATATCTATAATTGATCAGCTCAAAAACCTCAATTTCAACGTTATACTTTTCCATGTCAGGCCAACTTCTGATGCTTTCTATCAGTCAAATCTGGTTCCTTGGTCATATTACCTGACCGGTACTCAGGGGGCTGACCCGGGGTTTGATCCGCTTGCGGTTGCAATTGAAGTAGCACATGAGAGAGGCATGGAGGTTCATGCATGGCTTAATCCATACAGAATAGGCTCTACATCGATAACCCTGGCATCAAACCACCCGGCCGTCCTTCATCCTGAATGGGCAATACTCTATAATGGCAATAGGTATCTAAATCCGGGCCTGCCTGCAGTTAAATCCCACCTGAGAGCTGTAGTGACCGAGATAGTACAGAATTACAATGTAGATGGTATCCATTTTGATGACTATTTTTATCCATCAGGAGCAAAATCTTCATCCAATCCATTTGGATTCGACGACCAGGAGACATTTAACACCTATGGAGGTTCGATGACTATAGATGCATGGAGAGAGGCAAATGTAGACGAGATGGTTCAAGATATCGGGAACACCGTTAAAACACTTAATCCAAAGGTACTATATGGGATTTCGCCTCAGGGTAAGCAGGAGAACTCAATGACTGTTTATGCTGATGCTCAATCATGGTTACAGCAGAGGTGGGTCGATTATCTTGCTCCTCAGATATACTGGCAGATAGGTCATGCAACTGCTGATTTTGCTACAGTTCTGAGTTATTGGAATACAAATGCCAACACTATCCCTATTATTCCGGGACTTGCAGCTTATAAGTACGGAGATCCAACTTATCCTGCATATACATTAAATGAGCTCCTGAATGAGGTTGACATGGGTAGATCCTATGCAAGTGTTTACGGGAACTGCTGGTTCAGAGTCGTGCATATATTCAATGGTTCACTCAGCTCTTATATTCGAGGTACAATATATCCTTATAGAAGTCTGGTTCCAAAAATGGGTTCTGATACATCAACTCCGGTTCCGTCAGCTCCCGTGGTTTCACTAAATGCAAAGACATTGACATGGTCTGCTGTTAATAATGCCACATCATATGCTGTTTACGAATTGGAGAGGAGTGGAAAAACAAAAAAATGGAATGCAAATTGCAAACAGATCGGTACAGGCTTGACCTATCAGGGTATAAGCGGGAAAAACTATTTTGTTATTGCTGTTAACGGGCGTGAAAAGTCCCCTAATTCTAATTTAATATACATTCCATAGCTCCAATTTATGAAAAACAGAGATATAGAAATTTTCTCCCCGGAGATAAATGAACCATTGTTCATCTCTGTGTCTGATTCTCCGGTTCACGCGGGATTCCCCTCTCCTGCCGAAAACATTATGGAGAATAAATTAGATCTTAACAAATTACTTATTAAGAATCCCTCTTCAACATTCTTTGCAAAGGTAAGTGGAGAGAGCATGATAGATGACGGAGTTGAAGACGGCGATATACTTGTAATAGACAAGTCTGTGAACACATATGACGGAGCTATTGCAGTATGTTATCTGGATGGAGAGTTCACTCTGAAAAGAGTCAGGTTTATGGATGGGTTCATCCTGCTTGTTCCCTCCAACAGCAAATTCAAGTCAATAAAAGTTGATAAGGATAATGAATTCCTTGTCTGGGGAGTGGTAAGATATATTATCAAGAAGAGATGAAAGGATTTCATATTTCCAACTCTCTGATAAAGATTTTTTTCTTCGTATATGTAATTGTAATTATCTCGATAATGGTTTTTACAATTAACACAGAAGATATTAAAGCCCCTGCTCTTATATTCGGAATTGAGATTGACAAAGTCGTTCATTTTATTGTTTTTCTGCCTTACCCTTTCCTCCTCTGGCTCGCTTTTAACAAAAGATTTACCAGACACAGGAAACTCTTTTTGCGTTTTTTAATACCCATGAATGGTCTTCTATTTGCCATAATTACGGAGTTGCTACAATCTTTAAACCCGTCAAGGGATTTTGATTTTTTTGACATTTTAGCAAACATTCTTTCTATTATCTTTGCGTCGATGGTTTTAAATGTCATCCATTTTATAAATGATAGGTCTCGCTGACTGTAACTCCTTTTTTGTTAGCTGTGAAAGGGTATTTAATCCGTCATTGCTTGGTAAACCTGTGGTAGTACTCAGCAACAATGACGGATGTGTTATTTCTCGTTCAAAAGAGGCTGTAAAACTTGGAATTAAGATGGGACAGCCGGTATTCAAGATTATGGATATGATAAGGGAGAATGGTGTTGCAGTTTATTCTTCAAATTATGTTCTATATGGTGATATGTCTCAAAGAGTAATGGATACTTTAAGAGAATCAGTCCCTTCGATTGAAATCTACTCTATTGATGAAGCTTTCCTCTATCTTAACGGTATTGACAATTCGTCTTTGAAAGAATTTGGAGAGAATCTTGTCCGAAAAGTTGGGAGAAACACAGGAATTTCAATAAGTGTCGGAATTTCTCACACAAAAACCCTTGCAAAAATTGCAAGTAAGCTTGCCAAGCAGTACCCAAAGCTTAATGGAGCTTGCTATATGGAAGATGAGAGGGATATCAGAAAAGTATTAAAGGGTTACCCTGTGTCAGAGGTTTGGGGTATTGGAAGAGAGTATGCCAAGATGCTGAATAGTAATAAAATCAATACAGCCTATGAATTCACAATGGCATCTCCTCAATGGGTCAGGACAAAAATGAGTGTTGTGGGGCTCAGGACATGGAAAGAGCTTCGTTGTGAGCCATGTATCGACTTTGAGGAGAGTGTCGGAGATAAGAAACAGATATGTACCAGTAGAAGTTTTTCCAGGGAGCTCAAAACTCTTGATGAACTATCACAGGCGGTCGCCTCTTTTGCAACAACCTGTGCTGCATCATTAAGAAGACAGCGCTCAGTATGTCGTTCTATGCATGTGTTTATTCTCACCAATCCGTATAAAGAGGTGACTGGCAGTTATTATCGCAGTGTAATTGTCCCAATGGAGACCCCTACAGACAGCACTCTTATGATAGTTAAGGGGGCAATGAGTGGTCTAGTAAAGATATTCAGAGAGGAGTTTTCCTATAAAAAAGCAGGGGTAATTTTGCTTGATATTTCTAGAAAAGAGACTACTCCGGCAGATATGTTCTGCGGATATGATTCTCAAAAGCACACAGCGCTTATGGATACATTGGATGAGATAAATACGAGATATGGACGCAATACATTGGTGACAGCAACTCAGGGAGTTTCAAAGATAAAGGCAAATTCCAATCATCTTTCAAGAAGATATACAACGTGTTGGGATGATATTATTGAAGTGAAAATTTAAGTATCCTCACCCAGTTTCTTTTTACAAAAATTTTGTATTTAATATCGGGCTGAATGGCTTCATCGATGTTTGTGCCATCAAGCATGTCTATTCCGGATGTTGCAATTTTACTATCTGATCCCAGGAAATCGAATGCATGAAAAGGAATGTTAATGCCTAAATGTGCATCAGTATCCGAAAAATTTACAGCAAACAGAATCATATCTTTGCCATACGATCTAATGAATGAATAGTGTTTAGATGGGTCATACAGATCAGATTTTTTGTTTGCATATTGCAGATCATAGCTTTTGCCCTCCGATACAGCCTTTTCGGTTGTTGCTATATTCAACAATCTGCTATAAATAGGTCTAATGCTGCTCTTCTCCCCTGATCTCCAGGATATGATAGATTTTAGAGCCCAATAGTCATATATCGATGTTTTACCGTCAATCCCGCTGAATCCTTCACTATCCATTCCTCTCTCTCCAAGTTCCTGGGCAAAATATATCATAAATGGCGCAGTATTAAGCATCAGAGATACAGTAAGTGCAGGAATAGCCTTAAAAGGATCTCCAGCATAAAAATCTGAAGCTGCTCTTACTTCATCATGATTCTCAATGAAATTCAACATTTTAGATTGAATTGCCCCCAACTCTTGCCATCTGAGTGTTATTTCAGCGGCAGAAGCTTTACCGGTAGTAATCAATCTCAGGGTATCATACAACCCGACTTTATCATACAGATAGTCAAATCCGGCAATATCAAGGTATTCGGAGTAGTTCTCCCTCTTATATACTTCACCTATAAAGATTGAATCAGGGTGCTTTCTTTTTGTTTTATCAATAACCCATCTCCAGAATTGAACAGGTACCATTTCAGCCATATCACACCTGAATCCGTCAACTCCAAATTGAAGCCAGTATTCAATTATTTCTCCCATTTTATTCCAGGTATCTGGAATGGGCTTGAAATAACTGACCTTATTATTCATATAATCAACTCCATAGTTAAGTTTTACAGTCTCAAACCAATCGTGAATTGAGGGATCCGGTTTAAAACAGTCATTACCTGATGCTCTAGCGGGAGTTTCGGTATAAGTATCAGAAATATTGGGAGATTGAATTGGTGATATGAAGTTTTGGTTTGGTAAATAATAGTAATTATTCATAGGGTGAAACGGGTATTCAGGATTATCTGCAAACCCTAAATCCATTACACCTGAAGGGCAAGAATCGGAGTGATATTGCCTTGAAACGTGGTTTGGTACAAAATCTACAATTACATACATCCCCGAGTCGTGTACTCTTTTGACTAAGTCTTTGAATTCCTGTACCCTAGATGGTATGCTATCTGCCAGATCGGGATCAATGTCAAAATAGTCCTTTATTGCATATGGAGACCCTGCTTCACCTTTAACTACTTGATTGTTATCTTTTAATATACCATATTCTGTATAATCAGTTTTGGTTGCATGTTCTATTATGCCTGTAAACCAGATATGTGTACATCCTAAATCTTTGATTGATGACAGCATCTGGTAGGTGAAATCGGATAATTTCCCACAACCATTCACATATATAGAAGAATTGGGAACACAACTTGCGTTTGTGTTCCCAAAAAGTCTAGGCAAAACCTGGTATATTATGAGCTTTGAACTCATGTAATGATTACCAGTTCAGAATTTTATTGAAATCGTATTCTTCAGGATTTTCAAGATATTTTGAAGCTGCAGCGTAGTCGTTTTCAGTTATGAAATGGAATATGTTTTTGATAACAGCCTGAACTCGGTCAGAATCTATACTAACGCCTCTAGGTGGGATCTTTCCTGTTGTAGGGTCTTGAATTTCTGATAAATAAAGCGGCTTAACCTTTCCGAGGTGGTCAATATATACCATGCAGCCTGTATTACCTTCTGTAAATAACTGATATACACCGATACCCAGCTCTGTACAGTAAACAAGGTCATAAGCCACAGGAGACTGACACCTGAGCTCATATCCGAGTTCTACGGGACGAACTTTTATGCCGATTTTCAATTCACTAAGTCTTTTCTCAACTAACTCGCAAAAAATGTGAGCCTTAGATATCTTGCCAAGTTCCGGGTGACCGTGGTCATCATATGAAAATATAATCCCGGACTTAGTCAGCTCTTCGTTGCTAAGTTCGTGAAAGACTCCTTCTGAAATCATAACAGTACCATATTTGATACCCAGAATCTCTCTCTTTACAATTGCAGAAATTGATAGTTTAATAATCTTATCAAGAGTTATAGGGGTCTTATTAAACATCTCAGGGATTACAGTCATCGGATAGTGAGCAGCAGATGCTATTCCGAAGGCAAGGTGACCGGCTGATCTTCCCATAGCGCATATAATAAACCAGTTATTGCTGGTCCTTGCATCCTCATAAATAGTTGTTGCTAAACGAGCTCCCTCTGCTTTTGCAGATTCATAACCAAATGTAGGTCTCTGAAGAGGAAGTGGTAAATCGTTATCAATAGTTTTTGGAACGTGAATATTTGAAATCTTATGATTGTGCTCATGTAGGAATTTTGCAACCCTGTTTGCTGTTGATGCAGTATCATCTCCACCAATTGTTATCAGCAGCTTTATGTTGTTCTTTGTGAATAGTTCCAGATTGAAATTTTTCTCGAAATCCTCCGCTGTTGGTTTATACCTGCTCATAACCAAATATGAGCCTCCTCTATTAAAAATTGAATCAGCCAAAATAAAATCCAATTCAACGACATCAGGGTTTTTTGAAAAAATCCCCTTGTATCCGCCATTAATTCCCAGAACCCTATACCCTTTGGCTATAAATGTTTTAGCAATACTACCAACAACGGTGTTCATTCCCGGGGCAGGTCCCCCTCCAGTTAAAATAATAATCGTCTCTTTCATCTTATATTTTATTGATGCCGCAAAGGTAGCAATAATTAAAAAATATCTAAATTTGTAACATATTTTATGAAAAAATCAGATTCATTAGCATTTGAAAGAATTTTAAAGCTCCGTAAAGAGCTGGAAGAGCATAACCGAAGATATTATGTTGATAATAAGCCTTCAATCTCAGACTTCGATTATGATATACTTATGAACGAACTTATAACCCTGGAGAAACGCTATCCTCAATTCTCATCAGAGGTTTCCCCAAGTGTCGTTGTAGGAAGTGATGTGCAAAGTCAGAACTCTGGTAATCAGTTTGTTCAGGTTGCTCACAAATTTCCTATGCTTTCTATCAGTAATACATATGACAAGACAGAACTTGCCCTGTTTGATGAAAGAGTCCGCAAAGCATTACAGCACAACGTAAATTATGCTTGTGAGTTAAAAATTGACGGTACAGCCATCTGTCTGACATATATTAAAGGGGAACTTTCAAGAGCTGTTACCAGAGGTGATGGTTCTGTGGGAGATGATGTTACCCGAAATGTTCTTAAGATTAATTCTATACCAAAAGTTCTGAGTGGTTCCGGTTTCCCGGAAGAGTTTGAGGTAAGAGGTGAAATATTCATGCCATGGAAATCTTTCGATGAACTGAATCTTAAAAGAGAAGAGAATGAGGAGGAGTTATTCGCAAATCCAAGAAATGCGGCATCCGGTTCTTTAAAGCTTCTGGATAGTGAGGAGATTGGCAAACGTGGATTACAGGCTCTTTTTTATCACATATTATATGATGAAGAGCTTAACTACACAAGCCATTTTCAATTGCTGGAGTCGGCAAGAAACTGGGGACTTCCTACATCTCCCTATGTAACTCTTTGCGAGAGCATTGAACAAGTAAATGGTTTCCTTGATTTATGGGATGTTGAGAGGACGAGTTTGCCCTATCCAACAGACGGCGTAGTAATAAAAGTAGATAATCTACTTGATCAGAAGGTGTTGGGCAACACATCAAAATCACCTCGTTGGGCAACTGCTTATAAGTTTAAACCTGAGCAGGCACTTTCAAGGGTAATTTCAGTTGATTTTCAGGTTGGAAGAACAGGCGCGGTAACGCCTGTAGCCAATCTTGAACCGGTCCTTTTGTCCGGCACCACCGTAAAGAGAGCTACCCTGCACAATCTGGATCAGATCAGAGCTCTGGATCTTCATATTAATGATATGGTATATGTTGAAAAGGGAGGTGAGATAATTCCAAAGATTACTGCAGTTGACCTTTCCAAAAGAGATAATATTATCTTCCCTGTCGCTTTTCCACAAAACTGCCCTGATTGCGGGACACCTCTTGTAAGAGAAGAGAGTGAGGCTAAACACTATTGTCCGAATCAGTTTGGATGTCCGACTCAGATAAAGGCAAAATTCATACACTTCTGCGGTCGGAAAGCTATGGATATACTTGCCGGTGAAGCAACCATAGATCAATTATATGAAAAAGGGTATATATCTGTATTGTCGGATTTATATAAGATTACAGAGGAGCAACTATTGTCGCTTCAGGGGTGGAAAGAGAGAGCGGCAGACAGGTTCCTTCAAAGTCTTGAAAAATCAAAAAATGCACCATTCTCAAAAGTGCTTTTTGCAATAGGGATAAGATTTGTAGGTGAAATTACTGCAAAGACTCTTGCCAGGCATTTTGGAAATATTGACAGTATTATATCAGCTAAAAGAGAGGAGCTTCTTCAGGTAGAAGAGGTAGGTGAAAAGCTTGCTGATTCTATATTGGCATACTTTACAGAACCTTCAAACCTGTTGTTGATAAGTGAGTTGAAGCGTCTGGGTATAAATCTTGAGGAGAAACAATCTAAGGAGAGTTTGTCCGACAAGCTTTTCGGTCTCAATATTGTTATTTCTGGTGTTTTTTCTCTTCCGAGAGAGGAGATAAAGTCAATTATAGAGGCTCATTCAGGAAAATCAGTCAGTTCTGTCACTTCAACTACCTCCTATCTTTTAACCGGAGAAAATCCTGGTCCTTCCAAGTTGCAAAAAGCTAAACAGTTGGGAGTCCCGACTATTTCTGAAGCTCAATTCATGGCTATGATCAGATAATTCGTGTTTTGGTAAAACAGGAATTTTTATTATATTTATATCTTATAATAGATAACTCAATTAAGAAAAGTTTTTGTTTTGATGAAAAAGATAGTAGTAAGTAATAGAATACATTATATTGGTGCTAATGACAGAAGAAAAGCCCTTTTTGAGAATAACTGGCCATTGCCACAAGGTGTTGCTTATAACTCATATTTGATATCGGATGATAAATCACTTCTAATAGACACGCTGGAGTTCGGCTCTAAAGATGACTATATAGATGAGATTGAGTCAATTTTGCAGGGTAAACCACTTGATTACCTTGTTGTAAATCACATGGAACCGGATCATTCAAGTATGATTGGTCTCCTTTTGAGGGTTTTCCCCTCAATGAAGATAATTGGGAACAACAAGACATTCAAAATATTAGAGGCATACTATAAGTTGAAACCCGGGCAATTTTTTGAAGTCTGCGACGGTGAGGAGCTGGATCTCGGTTATCATAAACTTAAGTTTGTAATGACACCTTGGGTTCATTGGCCGGAGACAATGATGACATATGATATGACTGATAAGGTCTTATTCTCTTGTGATGCATTCGGATCCTTTGGGACTCTGGATGGAGGTGTATTTGATGATGAGATTGATTTTGAAGCTCGTTATGAGGGTGAGATGCTTAGGTACTATTCTAATATAGTAGGCAAGTACAGTAATATGGTACAGAAGGCTTTGGCAAAACTTGAAGGAGTTCCGGTGAAATTTGTGTGTCCTTCCCATGGTCCTGTCTGGCGCAAAGATCCGATTAAGGTAATATCTCTGTATGACAAATGGAGCAAGTATGAGTCTGAACAGGGAGTTGTCATTGCCTTCGCTTCGATGTACGGCAATACAGAAAAAATGGCTGACTATATTGCAAGGCTGATTGCAGAAAAAGGAGAAAAGAATATTATTATTCATGATGTCTCTAAGACACACATCTCCTATATAATTAGGGATATATGGAAATACAACACACTTATACTGGGTTCATGTGCATATAATGCAGGCATGCATCCTATGATGGCTCAGTTGTGCCATGAATTGGAGGTTGCAGCTCCCAAGAACAAGAGATACTCTCTGTTCGGTTCATACAGCTGGAGTGGAGGCGGACTTAAGATGCTTGAGTCTTTCTCATCAAAAATGTCATGGCAGTTGGCAGAAAAACCGGTAGAGGTTCTGGGTATTCCTGATTATGATAAAATGGAAGGTTTTATTTCAATTGCTGATAAATTGATATAATTATGGAAACAGGCAAAAAATTGATAATTGAAAAGCTTGTCACAGAGACTGACACTGCGGAGTATTATGGATCAGGCCTGCTAAAGGTCTTTGCTACTCCCGCCATGATTGCGCTGATGGAAAAATCGGCACACTTGTTGGCAAAATTTTCATTGCCTTCAAATCAGGATACAGTCGGGATTGAAGTGAACATCAAGCATACAAGGGCTACTCCACTTGGAGCGAAAGTGTATGCTGAAGCTGAACTTATTGAAATTGACAACAAAAAACTAACATTTTCAGTCGTTGCCTTCGATGAAATGGGAGAGATAGGAAGGGGTACCCATATGAGGTATATTATCAATCCTACAAAATTCATGGGTAAAATATCTTGAAGAAAATACCGGTAAAACACACTTATCAAAGGGTGCTCAAGTTCATCATGGTTGACATCTGGCATCTGGATTTATCCGAGCTGAGTATCATGAGGGCACGGATGATAAGGTATCTTAAAGCTTTTATTATTACAGTCAGAGGTTTCACTTCTGACAAAGTTAATCTCCAGGCGCAAAGCCTTACATACTTCTCCACGATGTCTGTAGTACCATTTGTTGCAGTTGTCTTTGCTGTTACAAACGGATTTGGATATGGCAGTGAGATGGAAAATTTGATTTATAAGTATTTTGAGGGAAATGAATTGATTATTAATTACCTGTTGAAATTTGCAGGTAATATTGTTACCTCTCTTGAGAATGGTATATTTGGAATGATAACATTCTTGATGCTTATATCTACGGTAATTTTTCTGATGCTGAATATAGAAAAGGCATTCAATGATATTTGGAAGGTCTCCGGAGGCCGTCCCATACATAAAAGATTGACCTACTACCCTATTCTACTTTTAGTCTCTCCATTTGTCGTATTGATATTTATGTCATTGGGGCTAATATACACTGATTCCTTAAAATCAATAGGACTGGAGGTTGACTGGATTATTCCTATTACATCAATTTTCACTTGGATTATACTTTATGGTGTGGTAGTTGTTGTATTTACAATGATGTATTTTTTAATACCAAATACTAAAGTTAAATTTGCTGCGGCATTCAATTCGGCATTAATACTTGCGCTGGCTTTTATTGTCGTTCAGGTGTTTTATGTAGAAACGCAATTGCTTGTTTCGGGACTCAATGCTGTATATGGAGTTTTTGCTGCCATTCCTCTTTTTCTGGTTTGGATGAACATCAGTTGGACTCTAATACTGTTTGGTGCGGAACTTTCACATGCGTTCCAGAATGTTGACAATTATACAATAGATCATGAACAGGATATTATCTGAAAATGCAGTGGACTTTATAGATGACTCTCTGCTGCATTCATTAATTAAGAACACAAAAGAGGACAAAGCCCGTCTCAGGGATATATTCGACAAGAGTAAGGCTAAACAGGCCCTCTCTCTTGAAGAGACAGCCGCCCTCCTTGCAATCGAATCTCCGGAAGGTCTGGAGGAACTCTACCAGACTGCACGCGATTTGAAGAGATCGATATATGGTAACCGTATAGTTCTCTTTGCTCCACTCTATATAGGTAACAATTGTATCAATAATTGCACCTATTGCGGCTTCAGAAGTTCCCTCAAAGATGCTGTAAGAAAAACTCTTTCAGATCAGGAACTTGTTGCTGAAGTGGCTTCTCTGGAGAGAGAGGGTCACAAAAGGCTCATTCTTGTATATGGTGAGCACCCTAAATATACACCAGAGTTTATAGCAAGTACAGTAAGAACCTGCTATAATGTCAAGGTAGGAAAAGGTGAAATCAGACGGGTAAACATAAATGCCGCCCCTATGAGTGTTGAGGGATTCAGAACAGTAAAAGAGTCAGGAATCGGAACTTTCCAGGTTTTCCAGGAGACCTATCATAGAGAGACATATGCCAAGTACCATCCGGTAAACACCGTGAAGGGAGATTATATGTGGCGTCTTAATGCCATGGACAGGGCGTTTGAAGGAGGAATTGACGATATGGGTATCGGAGCATTGTTTGGACTGTATGACTGGAGATATGATGTTCTTGGCTTGATAAGCCATGCTATTCACTTGCAGAAGACTTACGGTGTAGGACCTCATACAATCAGTTTTCCTCGTATTAAACCGGCATTTGGTCTAAATTTAGATTTACCTTACGAGGTATCCGATAACCAATTTAAGCATCTTGTTGCAACTTTAAGACTGTCAGTTCCTTACACTGGACTAATCATGACTGCAAGGGAGAGTGCTGAAATCAGAGATGAGGTAATTGAGTTTGGTGTTTCTCAGATAGATGCCGGTACAAGACTTGAAATCGGCGGTTATCAGGAGAAGAGAGAACTCAAACAAAATCTTGACAGAGAACAGTTTGAGGTTGGAGACCAGAGAGAGTTGGATGCTGTGATACGTTGGCTGCTAAACAGAGAGTTTATTCCTAGTTTCTGTACTTCATGTTACAGGGTTGGAAGGACTGGTGAACACTTTATGGAATATGCAATACCAGGTTTTATCGGTAATTTCTGTACACCAAATGCAATGTTGACTCTTACTGAATATCTTGAGGATTATTCATCAGAGGAGACTAAACAGGCTGGTTACAAGCTTATTGCCAATGAGCTGGCAAAAATAAAGGATCCGGCAAGGCGTGAGGATATTTCAGGAAAGATTGAACAGATAAAAAGAGGAAAAAGAGATCTTTTATATTAATAAATGGACATATTTACTCCGGAAGATAATGCTCTGATAGAGCGGGAATTTGAAGAATTAAGGTTGGCAAGTCTGAAAAGATGTGCCGATCAGGCTGAATATGAGATTGTCCTTAAAGCTTTTGATTTTGCCCGTTCTGCACATAATGGCGTAAGAAGGCGTTCCGGTGAACCCTATATTATTCACCCTATTTGTGTTGCAAAAATTGTAGTACAGGAGATAGGACTTGGATATAAATCGATCGTCAGTGCCCTAATACATGATGTCGTAGAGGACACTGAATACAATATTGAGGATATTGAGAGGCTCTTCGGTGCAAAAATTGCGTCGTTGGTAGATGGCCTGACCAAGATCAAGAGTGCTTTTGACAGCACAACTACAGGGCAGGCAGAAAATTTTAAAAGGATTTTACTTACATTGAATGATGATGTCAGGGTTATTTTGATTAAACTCGCTGACAGACTTCATAATATGAGGACTATCGAGTCTATGCCCCAGCTCAAAAAAGACAAGATTCTCAGTGAGACAATGTATATTTTTATTCCTTTGGCACACAGGCTGGGGCTCTATAGCATCAAATCCGAGATGGAGAATATCTGGCTGAAGCAGTCTATACCGAATGAGTATGAGGAGATTCAGGAACAGATTGCAAAAACTGTTGCAGAGAGAGGTTGTGCGATTGATCAGTTTATTGAACCAATTTCTGAAAGTCTTCGTCAGGATAACTTTGAATTTACAATCTCCAAAAGGACCAAGACCCCCTACTCCATCTGGAGAAAGATGGTGGAGAAGAACATCCCGTTTGACCAGGTATATGACCTGTTTGCCGTTAGAATAGTCTTTGAACCAAAGGATAATCAGCCTGAAAGAGTTCAGTGCTGGCATATTTACTCTCTTATTACTGAGACATACCTCTCCAAGACAGACAGAATCAGAGACTGGGTGAGTACTCCAAAAGTAAACGGATACGAGGCTTTACACTGTACAGTTTTGGGAAAACTTGGAAACTGGATAGAGGTTCAGATCCGGTCAAAGAGGATGGACGATGTAGCAGAGAGAGGAATAGCGGCTCACTGGGCATATAAAGGGGCAACTCCTACTGAAAATGAGCTCGAAAACTGGCTGAATAGGGTTCGCGAAGTTCTTGAGAATCCGGATGTAAACGCACTGACGTTTCTTGACAATTTTCATAAAGAGCTGTTTGCATCGGAGATCTTTGCATTTACTCCGAAGGGTGAGTCGGTTTCTCTTCCCAAAGGCTCCACCGCACTTGATTTTGCCTATGCAATTCACAGCGAGGTGGGAAATAAAGCCATTGCAGCCAAAGTAAATTATAAGCTTGTTCCGCTCTCTTATGTTTTACGCAACGGGGATCAATTGGAGATTATTACTGCGGAATCTCAGAGACCTCACCGAGAGTGGCTGGATTTCATAAAGACTCCAAAAGCGAGATTCCATATAATGGATGTTCTTAACGCTGAAGTTAAAGCGTTGATGCGTGATGGTCAGGCAAAATTGACAGCGAAGTTAAAGGAGCTCAATATTACATCGGATCCCGCTATCTACAAGAAACTGCTGGATATTTACAAGCAAAAGGATAAAGAAGAACTGGTGTCACGTATAGGTGCATCATTGATTGATTTGTCCGATCTGAAGGATAAACTTGGAAAATATGAGTCCAAAGGGCCCCTTATTAAGTTGAAAAAGAGTTCCAAGGAGGATTTTCTTTTGGAGGAAAATCCTATGGACAAGACACTTACTTATGTGATAGCTTCCTGTTGCGGTGCTATTCCGGGAGATCCTGTTATTGGTTTTCAGGATGAAAATGGCAAGGTTATTGTCCATAAGAAGAGTTGCCCTAAGGCGATATCCCTTGCGGCCAGTGTTGCTGAAAGGATTGTTAGGGTAAAATGGGCAATCCACTCGAATCTCTCCTTTTTGGCCAGAGTTACCATGAAGGGGCTTGATAGAAAAGGAATTCTCAATGAATTGACTCAGATTATTGCTAAGGTGATGAATATCAATATCAGAAAGGTTAGTATAGATACTCATGACAATATTTTTGACGGATGTATAGATCTTGATGTCCACAACAAAGAGGACCTTGACAAACTAATTAAGGAGCTCTCTCATGTAAAAGGAATTGAGAGTGTAATCAGAACTGAAATAAAAGATAATACGATTAATGAAAACAAATAAGATACTGGTATCGATCTTATTGATAGCTGTTATAGCTGCGGCTCATTCATGTGCTAACACCTCCGCTCCCCCTTCAGGAGGGCCAAAAGATACACTGTCCCCTGTGCTTCTTAAGGTATTACCCGATTCAAATAAAACCAATTTTCCAAGGAAGGGAGGGAAGGTTGAGCTTCGGTTTAATGAATATGTGGTAATAAAAGATGCCCCGAAATTAATATATCTATCTCCTCCTCAAAAAAAGATGCTGGAGACAAAAATAAAAGGGAAGAGCGTTGTGGTTACATTTCCCGAAGAGCTTGACTCTGCTGTTACCTACTCTATCAATTTCAGCAGTTCAATCTCCGACAATAATGAAGGAAATCCATTTTATCCGTATGTCTATCCTTTTTCAACCGGAGAAACGATTGACACTATGATTCAGTCCGGCACCGTGATGAATTATCAGACATTGTTGCCTATTGAGAATGTAGTTGTAGGCTACTTTAACAATATACCAGATTCATCTATAAGCAAGACATATCCATCTGTGATGGCAAAAAGTGATAAGTGGGGCTATTTTACTGCCCGTTACCTGAAGAATACTCCATACAGGGTCATTGCATTCAAGGATGATAATAATAATAATCTCTATGATTCCGGTACAGAGCTTGTGGGGTTTCTGGATTCTCTTCAGACACCCACTCTGCCATTAACTAAGGGAATGAAAGAGACTGAGTATGTTAAGGAGAAGGATACTCTAAAAGCTTTGTCCAGACCTTATGAGAATGTATTATATATGTTCAAGGAGATATCATCAACTCAATATATTAAAGACAGTAAAAGACCACAGAGAAGGATGGCATATATCACTTTCAGGGCTCCGGGAGTGAGGATTGACTCTATGGGCTTCAGAGGTGTTGACTCTTCAAAGGTCCTTTCTCAGTTTAACATTACAAGAGATAGTCTTGTACTTTGGATCAAGGACACTCTCTTGGTTGTTCCGGATACTATGCATTTTGATATAAAATACTATAAAACAGACACGTTAAATAGGCTTGTGCTTGAAAAAGAGTCGGTTAAGTTGATATCTGTCACTAAAAAGAGAACTTCTGAGGATGTCAAATTGTCCACTGGAAAGGGTAAGAAATTTGATGAAAAAGAGAAACGGAAGGATTTGCTGGAGCTTAGAGTAGAGGCTGAACCATCTATGATTGAGCAGATTGGATATAAATTGATTTTCCCTGCACTGCCGGTAAAGATTAAATTAGATTCAATCAAGGTTAAATCATTGAGTCCCAAAGGAATTAAGGCTGAGGAGAAGTATACATTTGTAAAGGATAGCGTTGAAAATTTATGGTATTATGTGAGGTTTAAAAATAAAGTTCTTCCAGGTTTTACCTACACGCTTTCCATACCTGAAAGGACATTTACTGATGTCTACAGATATACCAATGATTCAATAAATGTTCCTGTAATGTTGCCTAACACAGATAAGTTGGCACAGCTCACTCTAAATATTACCGGTACTAAAGGATCACATGTGGTTGAATTGACCAATCAGACAAGGGATAAAGTATTCCGTACATACAAGATTCTGAAGGACACCGTACTGGTATTTCCTTACATTCAGCCCGGAATTTATAGTATTCGTATTACACAGGACATAAATGGAAATGGAATATTGGATACAGGTAACCTCACGGAGAGGAGACAGCCGGAAATGGTCAGACTTGTTAAATTGCCAAATGGGAATAATCTTATAGAATTAAAGGAGGGGATGGAATTGGAACAGAGTGTTAACTTAAAGGAGATTTTCAAGTGATCAGGAGGATTTTAATAGCAGTATCGGCTTTTTTATTATTATCCAATGTTGTTTCTGCTCAGATGAGAGAGCACCTGGTGGGATTTAAGGCTGCATACAATATCAGTGGAGTCGATTTTACACCTGAACTGCTGGAGGTAAAGGATATAAAGAGTGTCAGCAACTACTCTGTGGTTTACACTTTTTATCACGACCTATGGAAAACAATGCCTTATTTCGGATTTCAGCTAGGACTCTCATCTCAGGAACAAGGTTATTCGATAGGCGGGATTGAGAAGAGGATGACTGTCTGGGAAGTCCCTTTTGTATCCCAATTTCATATTGACTTCTGGCATATGAGGTTTTTGGTGAATCTCGGCGGTTTTGCCGGATACCGGAGTGATAAGACAGGTGGCTTCGAAGATACAGACTATAAAATCGATTACGGATTTATTGCCGGTGGTGGACTTGCATTTGTCCTCAAACCATTCGAGTTGCATTTAGAGGGCAACTATCAATATTCTTTATCATCTCTATATAACGCAAAGAGAATAAGTACAACAGAATTAGAATATGCTTATCCGCGGCAACTGCTGTTTAGTGCAGCTCTCTATATACATCTGAATAAATGAAAAAAATTGAGGTAAAGGTTGGTAATGTCACTATAGGGGGCAATCAGAGACCTATAGTCCAGACTATGTGCAATACAGCCACTCAGGATGTCGAATCCTCCTTCAAGCAATGTGTCAGGCTCTATGAGAAAGGTGCTGAGATAATCAGACTCACAACTCAGGGAATTAAGGAGGTTGAAGCTCTTAAAGCAATCAAATCAAGGCTTAGAGATAATGGAATATATGTTCCGCTTGTTGCTGATGTCCACTTCTCTGCTGATGTGGCTATAGCTGCGGCGAAAGTTGCAGATAAGGTGAGGATAAATCCGGGAAACTTTGCCAAGGATTTTGATATTGCTGCCAAGAAGTTTTCTGAACTGATTGAGGTTTGTAAGGATGAGGGAACAGCATTGAGGATAGGTATTAATCATGGATCTCTCGGAGAGCGCATTGTGGAGAAGTATGGTGATACACCTTTAGGGATGGTAAATGCTGCGTTGGAATGGATAGAGATGTCCAGAGATAACAGTTTCGATCAGATTGTATTATCGCTCAAATCAAGTAACACGAGAGTAATGGTTGAAGCATACAGGTTGTTATACATAGAGATGACAACATTCGGAGAGGTTTATCCTTTACATCTTGGTGTGACAGAGGCAGGAAACGGAGAGGCCGGCAGAGTGAAGTCTGCTGTGGGGATATCTGCTCTCCTCTCTGTAGGAATTGGAGATACAATCAGGGTTTCTCTAACTGAAGACCCTGCAAACGAGATACCTGTTGCCCGTTTTATAGCCGATTACTTCTATCAAAGGCAGAATAGCTATTTTAGTAATTCCAAGATAAGCAAGCAAGAAGACGGGACACTCCTATGCGAAACCACTTTTGATTGTCAAAATTGGGATCAATTCATTCTGACTGCCTCTTGTGAACTTGGGCCACCACTCCTTGACAAGATTATTGATGATGTCAGCATAAAACTAAATTGCCCGGAACTTTTCACTATAGATGATATAAACAGATTCAGGGATACTCTTTTACAGGCATCCCGCAGGAAGTTTTCTTCTCCTGAGTATATTGCATGTCCGGGTTGCGGAAGAACGCTATTCAATTTAGAGAGTGTCTTTAACGAGGTTAAAAGAAGAACATCTCATCTTGCCGGTTATAATATTGCCGTAATGGGGTGTATAGTAAACGGCCCGGGAGAGATGTCCGATGCAGATTATGGATATGTCGGAGAGGGCAAAAATAAGGTCACAATTTACAGAGGAAAAGAGCCTGTTTATAGGTCTGTTCCTGAGGATAGGGCAATAGATATGCTGTTAGAGCTTATTGAGGAAGATGCTCGCAATAAAGTCTTCCTCCCTCGGATCTGACAATTTTAACGTGATCTCCCGGAAGAGCTGTTCCATTTTCCATAGTAGCCTCATACCATATCCCTTGAACCTCTACTTTTCCGGATGGATACATCTTACTTCTGACAATCCCCTCCTCTCCTTCTAGTTTGTCAACTCGTGCTACTCCGACAAAACCCTCTTTGTCCCTAAGTTCAGTATGTAATGCTAGTCTAATAAAGCTGTTCCCCCTGGAAAAACGGCTGGCCAACAGAATTGATAAGATTAGTGACAGGAAGGAACTGAGAAGAACTATTGCTAATGGCTTTATAACGGGCACAAAGTTAAATTTACCGTGGTAATAGAATAAGTCATTGTCTATCATTGCAAATACCAATCCTGTTATAGTGAGTATCAATCCTGTTACACCGGCTACTCCGAACCCAGGAATTACAAATATTTCAATGATAATCAATACTATGCCTAGTGCAAATACTATTATCTCCCAATTTTCTGCAAGACCTTCAATATATAGTGGCAAAAAGTAAAGAAGAGCTCCTAAAATCGCTACTATCGATGGCATTCCAAGTCCTGGGCTCTGCATCTCAAAATAGATACCTCCTATTATAAACATCAGGAAAATACCTTGCAGATATGGAGTGATTAGAAAGGAGATCAGCTTGTCAAGGAATGAGACCTCCTGTTTTGATGTAACTATGGTTGAATCTTTGGCGATAATCTTTTCCACCTCATCTATGCTCTCTGCCTTACCTTCACAATATCCGATATTGATTGCCTCTTCCGGAGTCAGGCTGAGTACTTTTACACTATCTGTTACCATTGATTCTGCTATTGATGGGTCTCTTCCGTTTACCTGGGCTGTCGCACGCATCATAGCTCTCATGAATGCCTGATATTTATCCGGCATAACCTCTCCGGTCTGGTTTACTACAGTAGAAGCCCCGAACGTACTCCCTTTACTCATATATATACTGTCACATGCAATAGATATCAATGCCCCGGCAGAGACTGCCTGATGATTAATGAAAGCCACTGTTGTAATATGTGTCCTTAGTATGGATGTTCTTATGCTGTCTGCTGCATCGACAGCACCGCCATAAGTATTGATATCGAATATAATATAGTCTGATTTTTGTTTTTCAGCCTCCGTGATTCCTTTATTCACTATTCTGAACAGACCGGGGCCAACCTCTCCTTTGAGGTTAATCACATAGAAAGAGATATCTTTTCCAAATGCAGGAAAGAAGATAATTAAGATGAGATATGTTAATATTAATCTTTTCATGAAAGTAAAGATAGAGTGATTTTTCCTATTTTTGTAAATCAAGGTTTAATAATCCTAAACAAATCTGAATAATCAATATGAAAAAAACACTATTCTCGTGTCTGCTCTCAATGACCTTTTTTGTCGCTTCCGCTCAGACAAATTTGTATAAAGAGAGCTGTACATCTATCATGGTTGCCAAAGGTGCAAGTACAGACGGTTCCGTTATGACAGCACACACATGTGATGCAAATTACAGAACCTGGGTCGAGATGACTCCATCAAAAACATATAAAGCAGGAGATACAGAACCTGTTTATTGGGGTGTTTTGCACAATGAAGAACCGTGGGATATGAGAAATGTGGTTGAAAAAGGGAGGATTCCGGCTGTAGCAAGCACTTATGCATATCTGAACACAGCATATCCTTGTCTGAATGAAAAACAGCTGGCGATAGGTGAAACTACGATTGAGGGAAGAGAGCTTTTACTAAACGAAAACGGACTTTTTCTGATAGAGGAGCTGGAAAGGATTGCTCTTCAGAGGTGTGACAATGCTGTTGATGCTATCAAACTGGTGGGTAAACTTGCTGAACAGTACGGTTATGCAGATTGGGGCGAATGTATTACTATTGCTGATAAAAAAGAGGTGTGGCAAATGGAGTTATTCGGTTCAGGACCCGGTAAGCCTTCCG
Source organism: Bacteroidales bacterium (assembly GCA_028690215.1). GTDB lineage: Bacteria > Bacteroidota > Bacteroidia > Bacteroidales > UBA932 > Bact-08. Next base: position 29,362 of record JAQVBQ010000003.1, read on the forward strand.
CAATATGGGTTGCCCAGCGAATCCCGGATGATCATGTAGGTATATCTGCCAACATTCCAAGAATTGCAAAGGTAGATTTCAACGATCCCAGGAATTTTCTCTATAGTTCTGATATCAAGGAGAGAGTTAAAAAGCTGGGACTATGGGACGGAAAAGAGGAGTTTGTATTTTGGAAAATAAACAATGGCAAGAAGCCTTTCTCTGTTAGAGAGTACTTTGTTTTGAATGCTTTGGCTCCATCTCTGAACCTTAAATACGAGGCTGATGAGCTGCCATTTTCTGTAAAACCTGATAAGAAGGTTGATGTTAGGGATGTACTGGCCTTATATCGTCAGACTTACGACGGGACAAGGTTTGACCAAGTCGCAAATCTCTCTGTTGTTGTGACAAGAAAAGATGCTATCAGAGGTGAATACAAGGATACCGTAAGACCTATATCAACTTTTATGACAAACGATATGAGAGCTCTCCTTAATTCATTAAAGCCGGGAGTTACAGAACGTAACAGGACTATTGCTGTAATCCAGTGCTCTTATTCGCATGTAATTCAGCTCAGAGATTGGTTGCCTGATGAAGTTGGAGGTGTTGCCTACTTCTCTTTTGACAATCCTGCTCAGAGTCCTAAAATCCCGATTTACGCAGGTATTACAAATTTACCCAAGAGTTATTCTGTATGCGGACAAAAAAGATATAGAGAGGATGCTGCAATCTGGACATTCAGGGAGACTAACAGGATTGCAACTATCAATTGGGACAAAACCAGAAAAATTATAGAACCTCAGGTAATGGGTTTTGAGAATATGCATTTTAGAGACGCTTCTCAAATTGAAAATCTGGCTGTTCAGCTTATTAAGGAGGGTAAAAAAGAGGAAGCCAGAAAGCTGCTGACAGACTATACAAACAACTTTGCAGCATCGGCAATGAGAAGATGGATAGAACTTAAGGCTGAACTGTGGACAATTTTTGCAAGGAGCATGTAGTTCTGTTTTACATAACTCTATTTTTTCATTACCTTTGCCCGATTTTAATAATTTTAATCAGAAAAAGTAATGAGCGACAACAAACCGGCAACATTGCTCCTCGAATCTGGGGTGGAATTTAAGGGTTACTCATTTGGAAACGACCAAGCCATTGATGGTGAGGTCGTTTTTTCTACCGCTATGGTGGGTTATCCAGAGAGTCTCACTGATCCATCCTATTCCGGGCAGATTCTATGTGTCACTTATCCTTTGGTAGGAAACTACGGAGTGCCAGAGGATACGATAGTAGACAACCTTTCCACCCTTTTTGAATCAGAGAGGATCCATGTCCGAGGATTGATAATATCAGATTATTCCTTCAACTACAGTCACTGGAATGCAGTAAAAAGCCTTGATAAGTGGCTTAAAGAGCACAATATACCCGGTATTTATGGGGTAGATACCCGAGAATTGACAAAGATCCTCAGAGAAGAGGGTTCTCTTCTTGGAAAGATTATCCCGGAAGGAAGAGAGCTTGAAGGTTTTTATGATCCGAACCTGATCAGTCAGGTTGACCTTGTAAGTTGCAAAGATGTTATGCATTACGGTTCGGGTAAGAAAAAAGTTGTTCTTGTAGACTGCGGAGTAAAGCATAATATTATCAGATGTCTTGTAAAACGCGGAGTTGAAGTTATCAGAGTTCCATGGAATTTTGATTTCCATACCATTGAATATGACGGACTGTTCATTTCAAACGGACCGGGCAACCCTGACTTTTGTACTACAGCTGTTGAGAATATTGCTAAAGCTTACCAGATGGACAAACCAATCTTCGGTATTTGTATGGGTAATCAGTTGATGGCAAAAGCCGGTGGAGCCAAGACATATAAGATGAAATACGGTCACAGAAGTCATAATCAACCGGTAAGGATGGCAAATAGTGACAGATGTTTCATAACTTCTCAGAATCACGGTTTTGCCGTTGACAACAACACTTTGGGCGCAGATTGGGAACCACTGTTCATAAATATGAACGATAACTCAAACGAAGGTATTAGACATAAATCCAAACCTTTCTTCTCATGTCAGTTCCATCCGGAGGCCTCAAGCGGACCAACCGATACTGAATTTCTTTTTGATGACTTTATTAAACTGCTTTAAAAATGGATAAAAATCTGAATAAAGTACTTCTTCTTGGATCTGGAGCTCTAAAGATCGGTGAAGCCGGAGAATTTGACTATTCCGGTTCTCAGGCACTTAAGGCGCTCAAGGAAGAGGGCATAGAGACAATTCTCATAAACCCGAATATTGCAACTGTTCAGACATCTGAAGGTGTAGCAGACAAAATATATTTTCTTCCGGTAACTCCCTTCTTTGTAGAGGAGGTTATCAAAAAGGAAAAACCAGATGGTATTTTACTTGCTTTTGGAGGACAGACCGCACTTAATTGTGGTGTGGAGTTACATAGAAGTGGAATATTTGAAAAATACGGAATTCGTGTTTTAGGAACACCTGTTCAGGCCATAATGGATACCGAAGATAGAGAGCTGTTTGTCAAAAAGCTCGATCAAATCTCGGTGAAAACTATAAAAAGCCATGCGGTTGAAAATCTTGAAGATGCCATTGATGCCGCAAAAAATCTCGGGTATCCGGTTATTTTAAGAGCTGCCTATGCATTAGGCGGACTTGGAAGCGGTTTTTGTGACAATGAAGAAGAGTTGAAAGTGCTGGCGAAGAAGGCATTCTCCTACTCTCCCCAGGTGTTAGTGGAAAAGTCTCTCAAAGGGTGGAAAGAGATTGAGTATGAGGTTGTAAGAGATAAATATGACAACTGTATTACTGTATGTAATATGGAGAATTTTGACCCTCTCGGTATCCACACCGGAGAGAGTATTGTTGTTGCACCCTCTCAGACCCTCACTAACAGCGAGTTTCATCTCTTGAGGGAGCTTGCAATAAGGATTGTAAGACATATAGGTATTGTAGGTGAATGTAATGTTCAATATGCATTTGATCCTAAATCAGAGGATTATAGAGTGATTGAAGTAAATGCAAGGTTGAGTAGATCGTCTGCATTAGCTTCTAAAGCAACAGGTTATCCTTTAGCATTTGTCGCAGCGAAACTTGGTCTTGGCTATGGGCTATTTGATTTAAAGAACTCTGTTACCAAGACAACACCTGCATTTTTCGAACCTGCCTTAGATTACATTGTTTGTAAGATTCCTAGATGGGATCTCTCTAAATTCCAGGGAGTTTCAAGAGAGATAGGTTCAAGTATGAAGAGTGTCGGAGAGGTGATGGCAATTGGAAGGAGCTTTGAAGAGGCGATTCAAAAGGGCCTAAGGATGATCGGGCAAGGGGCGCACGGGTTTGTTGCCAACAGAGAGATTAATGTTGAAAACATTGAAAAATCTTTGAGAGAGCCTACTGATAACCGTATTTTCGTAATATCAAAGGCATTTCAGGAAGGTTATACAGTAGATCAGATACATGATTATACAAAGATTGACAAATGGTTCCTTGACAAATTGTTCAATATCTTTAAGACATCATTGGAGATAACTGAGGTGAACAAGTTGGAAAACCTCTCGCTGGATTTATTGAAACTTGCAAAAAGACAGGGCTTTTCTGATTTCCAGATTGGCAGACTTGTTTTCAAGGATAAGATAGATGTTGATGAGTCATCCTATCTTGTGAGACGATTCAGAAAAGAACATGGTATTACTCCGGTTGTCAAACAGATAGATACACTTGCAGCAGAGTATCCTGCCCAGACAAATTATCTATATCTTACTTATAACGGAACTCACAATGATGTCAAGTATTTAGGTGACCATAAGTCAATTATAGTTTTAGGTTCAGGAGCGTACAGAATTGGTAGCTCTGTTGAGTTTGACTGGTGTAGCGTTAATGCTTTGCAGACAATCCGGAACCGGGGATGGAGAGGTGTTATGATTAATTATAATCCCGAGACCGTCTCCACTGACTATGATATGTGTGACCGACTCTATTTTGATGAGCTTACATATGAGAGAGTTATGGATATCTACGAGCTGGAGAGACCGAATGGTCTGATTGTCTCTGTTGGCGGGCAGATACCTAATAACCTTGCACTCAAACTTGACCGGTCTGGTGTTAATCTGTTAGGCACCAGCGCAAAAAGCATAGATAATGCCGAGGATAGACATAAGTTCTCTTCAATGCTTGACCGTCTTCAGATTGATCAGCCTAGGTGGAAAGAGTTGTCCACAATGGCAGATGTAAAGGTGTTTGTCAAAGAGGTGGGGTATCCTGTGTTGGTAAGACCTTCATATGTGCTTTCAGGAGCGGCAATGAATGTCTGTTCAAATAACGATGAGCTGGAGCAGTTCCTTCGTCTGGCAGCAAATGTATCTAAAAAGCACCCTGTCGTAGTCTCTGAATTCATACAGAATGCTAAGGAGATAGAGTGTGATGCAGTGGCAGACAAAGGTAACATGATTGCTTATGCGATTTCAGAGCATATTGAATTTGCAGGTGTTCACTCAGGTGACGCTACAATTCAGTTCCCTCCCCAGAAGCTTTATGTAGAGACATTCAGACGAATAAAGAAAATTGCCAAAAAAATTGCCGAGGAGTTACAGATCTCAGGTCCTTTTAATATACAGTTTCTTGCAAAAGAGAATGATATAAAGGTTATTGAGTGTAATCTAAGAGCTTCAAGAAGCTTCCCTTTTGTCTCCAAGGTTTTGAAAATAAACTTTATAGATCTTGCAACCAGGATTATGATCGGCGAAGAGGTACAGCCTCCTCATAAGAGTGCTTTTGATCTGGATTACGTAGGTATAAAGGCTTCTCAGTTCTCCTTCTCAAGACTTCAGAAGGCTGATCCTGTACTGGGAGTTGACATGGCTTCTACCGGAGAGGTGGGTTGTATCGGGGACGACACAAACGAGGCAATTCTTAAATCAATGCTTTCAGTGGGTTATAAAGTTCCAAAGAAAAATATCCTGATATCATCCGGAGATGCAAAGCAGAAAGCAGAACTCCTTTCTACTTCTGTCTTGCTGACAAGTAAAGGCTATAATTTATATGCAACGGGTGGAACCTATAAGTTCCTGGTTGACAATCACGTGGAAGTAACACATGTGTTATGGCCAAGTGAGGAGGGAAATGAGCCACAGGCCTTGAAGATGATTCAAAACAAGCAGATAGATCTGGTCATAAATATTCCTAAAAACCTTACCCAGGTTGAGTTGGAGAATGGCTACAAGATAAGAAGGGCTGCAGTTGATTTCAATATACCACTTTTAACCAATGCAAGACTTGCTTCTGCCTTTATTAATGCATTCTGCAGTATGTCTCTTAATGACATACACATTAAAAGTTGGGATGAGTATATCTCATAAAAGTATTAACTAAGCTGCTCCTCTTCAGGAGTGCTTTTCTCACTGTCACCTAAAATGAGTCTGGAGCTCTCGTCATCAAGAGCTTCAACTCCTTTTAGCTTCCTTCTGATAGCATTTGTCCTTGTTCCGACGAGTTTGTCTATATCATCCAGACCTCCCTGGATGTTCTTTTGGGCTTTCTGAAGAAGTCCGCCAAATGTCTCAAATTCAGTCTTTACAGCACCGAGAATTCTCCAAACTTCACTGCTTCTCTTCTCTATGGCTAGTGTCCTGAATCCCATTTGAAGGCTGTTAAGAATAGCTGCAAGTGTTGTCGGCCCTGTTATTATTACTTTATATTTCTGCTGTATCTCCTCAAGCAATGATGCTTTCCGTACAATCTCCCCGTATATACCCTCAAAAGGAAGAAACATAATAGCGAAATCTGTTGTGTATGGTGGATCTATATATTTGTCAAATATGTCCTTAGCCATTTTTTTAACAGCATTTTCCATACTCTTCTGTTCACTATCAATTTTTACAGGATCATTTGCATCATATGCATTTTGAAGCAGTTCGTACGCCTCTCTCGGGAACTTTGCATCGACCGGCAACCAGATATTTTTTATTGTATCATCCTTCCCGGGCAGTTTTATTGCAAATTCTACAAATTCCCTGCTACCATGTTTAGTCTTGACATTTGCCTCATATTGATCCGGAGCAAGGATTTGTTCCAACAGCATTGAAAGCTGCACCTCACCTATTCCACCCCTCATTTTAACATTGCTCAAAACTCTTTTGAGACCTCCGACATCCTGTGCAAGGACCTGCATCTCCCCCAGCCCTTTCTGTACTTCAACAAGTTGTTTTCCAACCGTCTCAAAACTTTGTCCGAGTCTTTCGCTAAGAGTCTTTTCTAGTTTTTCCTCAACCACTCCCCTGATTTTTTCAAGCTTATCTTCGGTATGTTTAATCATTTCGTTCTGGCGATTTTCAATTTGGCTCAGTTTATCTTTCTGAATATCAGATAGCATATTCATACCTTTTTCCGAGGATTCCTGGAAGTTCTTAATACTTAAACCGACTGATGCCGAAAACATTTTCAGAGCCTCATTGAGCTCATCCCTGTTTTCTTTCAGTGAGCGGGAGTGCTCCTCTCTGAGATATCGGATATCATCTGAAAAACGGGTCTCTAACCGTTCAAGATTGCTCCGTATTGCAATAACCTTCTCGATTCTGACAATGAGAATAACCAACAGGATGGCTATTATCAGCAAAAATACAATTGATATAATAATTAGTGTAACCATACAAGCAAATTAATGAAAATTCAGTTATATTTGCAATAGTAAATACTTATACTATCGTATATGATACTAAATAAAAAGGTTGGAGTTTTCCTGAACCTGGTTCACTGCCGATTTAAATTATATTTAAGTACAATTTTTCAGAGGAACGGGTATGATATTACCCCGGAACAGTTTCTGGTTCTTGACACTCTTTGGGATGACGGTGTCCAATCTCAACAGGAGATAGCTGATAAGATCAAGAAGGACAAGAACTCTGTAACCAAATTGATAGATGCGCTTGAGAAGAAGGATTACGTTAAAAGGACTACCTTCAAACAGGATCGTAGGCTCAATCTTATCAACATAACTGAATCGGGATTACAGATTAAGGATCCTGTCACCAAGATAGCCATGGAAGCTACAAATCTGATAATAAAGGATATCCCTATTGAGGATCTGCACACTTTCATCAGAGTCTCTGGAAAGATGTTGGATAATATGATAATTAATGAAGAGGTAAGATAAGATGGGGAAACTATATGAAAAACTGACCGAGGACTACCGGTTCAGGGAAGGATTGAATGCTTGTATAAATTGTGGTACATGTACAGCTATTTGTCCTGCTGCAGAGTTCTATAAGTATGATCCTAGGATTATTACAGATACTGTCCAATCCAAAAATGAGGAAGCTATCGAAGAGTTGCTCAAAGGTGACACAATCTGGTATTGTGGAGAGTGTATGTCTTGTGTAACGAGATGCCCAAGAAAAAATGCACCGGGTCTGATCATAATGGCTCTCCGCTCATTGTCTATGGACACAGGCCTTTTCATCCACTCGGAAAAAGGGAGACAACAATATGCACTTTCACTTGCTCTTAACAATAACATTCTGAACTACGGCTATTGTGTATATCCCAGGACTTTCAAGTATAAGGCTCATCCTGAATATGGCCCTGTCGGTAAGTGGATTGAAGATAACCTTGATGCAGTTCACAAAAAGGTAGGCTCAAATCTGGATGGTGAGGGTCCAGGTATTCTGAGAAAAATCCCTGATGAGGATCTCAGGGAGTTAAAAAAGATTTTTGACGCAACTGGAGCAACAACCAGAATGGATACAATCGAGAAGTATTCAATTGAAAAAGCTGAAGAGATGGGTATGTCCAAGGAGGAGTATCTGAATCATATATTCACAACATCATTAAAAGAACATCACAGATAATGATAATAAACGGAAAGAAGAAAATTTGGAGTGAATATCAGAAAGATATACCCGAAGATCACTATTTTTATGTAAGAAGCTGCATCCGGCAAAACTTTTTCCCTGCTTCAGAAAAACTTTTTCTTGAAATTGTCAGGGATCGGCTCAATCTGGATTTCTTTGAAACAGAGCATCATACAACATGCGGGGGAATTGCCTACCATAGCGACACCATTCCACAAGAGACTGTAATGACTATTGTGGCAAGACAATTCGCTCTTATGACTGAGGCCGGCTATAAGAATTATGTTGCTTCTTGTATAACATCATTCGGATTGTATACAGAAATACTTGATACATGGCACCATTTCCCTGAACTCGAGGCAAAAATCCGTGATTACTTGTGGAAAACAACAAAAAGGGAATTTCAAAAGCCTGAATATCTTGCCCATGCAAGTGATGTTGTTTACAAATTACGCGATAAAATAGCAAGTCAGGCAAAATTTAGACTTGTAAACAAGGAGACCGGAGAGCCACTAAAAGTGGTAGAACACATTGGTTGCCACTACTCTAAGATGTTCCCATCGAAGGGTGTGGGAGGCGCAGAATATCCTTATGTTCTGACTGGAATGATTGAAGCCTGGGGTGGTGAAATAGTTGATTATCCGGAGAGAAGACATTGCTGTGGATTCGGATTCAGACAATATCTGGTCCAGGCAAACAGAGGGTATTCAATATCCAATACTCATAAAAAATTCGAATCAATGGCTCCGTTCAAGCCTGACATGATTATTACAAATTGTCCCGGATGTCCATATTTCCTTGACAGATGGCAATATGTGATAAAAGAGATGGAGGGGACGACATATGGGCCTGATGGAACCGGAATACCTGTATTCACTTATGAAGAGGTGGCAGGGCTGGTTCTTGGCTATGATCCATGGTATCTCGGACTGCAGATGCATCAGACACCTGTTGAGCCTTTGCTTGATAAAATTGGAATCAAATATAATAAGGAAGAAAAATATCTTTTGTAATGAATAGAGAGATTTTAGTTATAGGAGGTGGTCCTGCCGGAATCGAATGTGCAAACTCGCTCATTTCTCTTGGATATAAGGTGTTTATTGTTGAAAAAAGCAGTGAACCTGGCGGGCATCTCAGAAAATGGGACAGGCTTTTTCCTTATGGTGTTTCTGCATCCGAAACTCTTGACAAGTTGTTGCATAATTCGGGTAAGGCAATCTTTTTTTATGATACGGAGGTTCAGACAATAAACAAGGTCGATGGGAAATTTGTAATTACACTCTCAGATGATACTCAGTTACATGTCTCCTCAATTGTTGTTGCAACGGGCTTCACACTGTTTCCTGCCTCAAAAAAAGAGGAATATGGCTATGGTATCTACAATAGTGTAATTACTAATGCTGACCTTGAAGATGGGTTTAAAACCCATAAAAAGGAGCTTTTTAAGGCTAATCGTGTAGGCTTTGTGCATTGCGTCGGTTCAAGAGATGAAAAAGTCTGTAACCGTCACTGTTCCAAAGTGTGTTGTGTGACTGCCGTAAAACAGGCATGTGAGTATAAGGATTTAAATCCTGATGCCGAAGTTTACTGTTTTTACATGGATTTGCGAATGTTCGGCAGAGGGTATGAGGATCTTTATCTGAAAGCCCAGAACAAATATGGAATAAGATTTATAAGAGGAAGAGTATCCGAGGTTGCAGAAGATGTTAATGGCTCTCTTGTTGTGAAGGCTGAGGATACACTTACATCCAGACCATTGAAGGTTACTCTGGATCTACTTGTTTTGATGAGTGGTATGTCAAAAAATCCTGATAATGATAAGATTGCGGAGATGCTTGGAATAGAGACTGAGGATGATGGTTTTCTTTCTATACCTGAACCTACCTTAAATAACAGTCAGACAGGTTCTGACGGAGTATTTCTCGCAGGTTCTGTAACAGGTCCTAAAACACTGCCTGAGACACTTAATGAGGCTAGAGCTGCTGCTCTGTCGGTCCATAAATATTTATCAAGATAAAAACCATGAAAGAATTTGGATATTCATTGTCTCCCAGTTCCAGGGTTGACCTTGATAAGGTTGATAAGATTAAACAAGAGCGTTTGTTTGTGTTGGAACCGGGTTTCAAAAAATGTATCAGCTGTGGATCCTGTTCAGCCACTTGTAGTGCAGGCAACTTTACCGATGTAAGCCTCAGGAGGGCTATAGCATATATTCAGAATGGCCATGATAATGAAGCTGTCTCTTTACTCAAACACTGTATGTTGTGCGGGAAATGCCTTGTTGTATGTCCAAGAGGAATAAACACTCGTAATCTTATCATGAACATACTTAAAGTATACGGGGAGAAGCAGATATGAGAGAGAGATTTCTTTTTGGTTATGATCCTTTTGTGTTGCCATTCACACTTGGAATGGTTTTTATTGTTCTCTATCTTTTGATAGGATCTGTCAGGATTATTTTAGCTCTTAACAAGGAGGAGAGATTATTGTTGCTAAAGTCTCTTAATCCCAGACAGTTGCTCGTAACAGCCAAGGATGTATTTGTAGATTGCCTATTGCATGTTAAAGTATTCAAAAGGAATCTACTTCTTGGTTATATGCACTTTAGCATTGCTTTCGGATGGTTCATGATAATACTTGTGGGACATCTTGAGGTTATCCTTTACACTCCACAAAGAAATGGAGTGCTCTATTATCCGGTCTTCTTCCGTTATTTTGTTATGGAGACTCAACAGACATTAAGAGGTGCATTTTTTTTCTTCCTGATGGACCTTTTTCTGCTGATGATTCTTTCCGGTGTTGCTCTTGCGATATTCAAGCGTTTCAGATCAATGGCACTTGGCATGAGGAGAACTACAAAGCTTAAAATCGGTGACAGGTTTGTTCTCTACTCACTCTGGGCAATTTTCCCTTTGAGACTTCTTGCAGAGAGTTTTACCGCAAATATAAGTGGGGGCAGTTTTCTCACAAAATCCATTAACCACCTCGTACATGGATTTGTCACAAATCCTGACAATGCTTTACCAATCTGGTGGAGCTACTCCATTGCACTTGGTATATTTCTCTTTACCCTGCCTTTCTCAAGGTATATGCACATTCCTACTGAGATAATTCTAATATTTCTCCGTAATGCGGGGATAAAATCGACAAGTTACAGAAACGGTTATGCAGAGTCTGAGATTTACTCCTGCTCAAGGTGCGGTATCTGTATTGATGCTTGTCCGATGGGCATTAACCGGGGGGATATCAAATTCTCTTCAGTTTATACTATCAGATTGTTGAGACGAAGGGAGAATCCTCTTGAGGGGGTTGATAAGTGCCTTATGTGCAATAAATGTGTCGAAGTCTGCCCTGTAGGAATCAACTCAACCAGGTTGAAACTTCTATACAGGCAAAGTGTTAACGATTCAGGACAACATGATTTTTCATACCTATCACCCTTGAAAGAGAGTGACTCGTCCGGAAAAGTTTTATACTATGCTGGTTGTATGACCCATCTTACTCCCGGCATTTACCGTTCTCTTTTCAATATCCTTGATAAAGCAGGAGTAGAATACTCTTTCATGGACAAGGATGGTTCTGTTTGTTGCGGGCGACCTCTGATGCTTTCAGGAGATATTAAAGGGGCCTCAGAGTTGATTGAAAAAAATACAAAATTGATCAAAGCTTCCGGATGTAAGACATTACTGCTCTCCTGTCCTATCTGTTACAAGATTTTCAGGGAGGAGTACAAACTAGAAGGCATAGAGGTTATACATCACTCAGAGTATATAAATAATCTCTTAAAAGGTGGAAAAATAAAGGTTAAAAAAGGGATAGAGAGATATGTCTATCACGATCCATGTGAATTGGGAAGAGGTGCAGGAATTTATGAACAACCTAGGGAATTACTTTCAGAAACCGGTATTTTAATAGAGTCTCCAGAGGAGAGAGGCGAAAGTGTCTGCTGCGGGGGAAGTCTGGGCAGCCTTACGATGTCATACGACAAACGAAGAAAAATTAGTGAGCACTCTTTGGAATTACTCAATACAAATAATCCGGATATTGTTGCAACAGCTTGCCCTCTGTGTATGAGGACATTCTCTCCGCTTAACAAAAAGTCTGAAACTGAAGATATTGCACAGATAATATCAAGAAACTTAATATAATTACTATAATTCAAAATTACAATTAATGACTAGCTACAAACTTCAGAATATCTCTACCGGCAGGATATTCGATGATACAGGTTGGCTACTGGCTGATCCGGAGGCATCTGAACCATCATTGGTCAGAGCTGTATATCAAAACAAACAGTTTACAATTGACAACAATAAAGATGGTTTCTATAAGTTTTCAAATTGGCTGCCTATATGCAGAACACTTGAAAACTCAGCGCCTACTGTAACATACAAGAGCACGGAACTAGCTAAAGCTTTGGGACTCTCCAATCTTTATATAAGTTTTAGCGGATATTGGCCGGAAAAAGGTGCGAAAATGACAACCTGCTCGTTCAAAGAGACAGAGGCTTACTCTGTTTGTGCGCGTTTTATACCTGAAAAAGACAAGATAATGGTTGTCGCTTCTGCAGGAAATACTGCAAGGGCTTTTGCCAGAGTATGTTCCGACAATTTAATTCCTTTGGTTGTATGTATCCCGGAAGACAATATTGATGCCTTATGGTTTGAAAAACCACTTGCAGACTGTGTTAAGATTGTATGCACACCAAAAAAGACCGACTATTTTGATGCTATTGATTTGGCAAACAAGATATGTAAGTCACCTCTTTTCTTTGAAGAGGGAGGGGCAAAAAATGTTGCCAGAAGAGATGGAATGGCCACTACCCTTCTATCTGCAGTATCTGTTATCGGAAGGATACCTGATTACTATTTTCAGGCAATCGGCAGTGGAACCGGCACAATAGCAGTTTGGGAGGCTAATCTCAGATTAATTGATGACGGACGTTTTGGTAATCATAAAATGAGACTAATGCCTTCTCAGAACTATCCATTTACACCGATGTACGATGCATGGAAGGCAGGAAGCAGGGCTCTTCTCCCTTTCAATGATGATGAGGCTCGTGATAAGGCTCTTCAGATTAAAGCCAAGGTGCTTTCAAACAGAAGACCTCCCTACTCTGTTCCGGGCGGTTTGTTTGATGCACTGACTGACACAAAAGGTGACATTGAATATGCAAATAACCAAGAGTCAGAGGAGGCTTGTGAGCTTTTCAAAAAAACAGAGGGGATAGATATCTATCATGCTTCAGGTATAGCTATTGCCGGGATGATCAAGAGTATTAACTCCGGAAAGGTTGACAAGGATAAGGTTATCATGTTAAATATAACCGGAGGCGGAGAAGAGAGATTTAAATCCACTCACAAAGTTGCTTTGGGAAGACCAGATCTTATTATTGATAACAAAACAGATGTAAAAGATATTTATACATCAGTTGAAAAGCTTTTCTAAAATGAATTTCATTCCAAGACCTATTTTTCGCCCTAAAATTTTTGAACTATTTCAGAAAGGTGAATACAATAAAAAATTATTCACATCAGATTTAATTGCAGGTATAATCGTAGGTATAGTTGCTCTTCCTTTGGCGATTGCGTTTGGTATTGCATCCGGCGTCACTCCTCAACAGGGACTTGTTACTGCAATTGTAGCAGGTTTGCTCACCTCTTTGTTCGGTGGTTCCCATTTTCTTATCGGTGGCCCTACCGGAGCTTTTATAGTTGTTGTGTATGGAATTGTTACAAAGTTCGGTATGTCCGGGCTTATTATTGCAACATGTCTTGCCGGAATTATTCTCGTAGTAATGGGAGTATTTAAATTCGGCTCAATTATTAAATTCATACCATATCCAATCGTTGTCGGCTTTACCAGTGGTATTGCTTTAGTGATTTTTTCAACACAAATCAAAGACTTGCTTGGTTTACAGATTGATAATCTCCCGGCTGAGTTTATACCAAAGTGGGGCAGCTATTTTCAGCATCTTTCTACCATTAATTACTATGAAGCTGCTCTGGGTTTGTTATGTCTGCTTATTATTATCTTTTGGCCTAAGGTCACAAAAACAGTTCCCGGGTCACTTATTGCTATAATTGTTGGTACAGTTGGCACACTAATCATTTCGAATGTGTACGGGATAGAGTTTGCAACAATCGGAAGCAGATTCCCGGAACTTGCTCAAGGTGTGACGATGCCAAAACCACAGGCACCTCATATGACATTTGCGCTGATCAAGGAGCTCTCACAACCGGCAATTACAATAGCGATACTATGTGCAATTGAATCCCTTCTGGCAGCAATGGTTGCTGATGGTGTTACGGGTAAAAGGCATGATTCCAATACCGAATTGATCGGTCAGGGCATTACAAATATCATTACTCCATTTTTTGGAGGTATACCTGCAACCGGAGCAATTGCCAGGACAATGGCCAATATTAATAATGGGGGTAAAACTCCGCTAGCAGGAGTGATACACGCGATTGTCCTTTTGCTAGTATTTTTCTTCCTTATGCCTTATGCAGTCTACATTCCTCTTTCATGTCTTGCAGCAATCCTGATAATAGTTGCTTATAACATGAGTGAATGGAGGACTTTCAGATCTTTGCTTAAAGGTCACAGGGCAGATGTTGTTGTACTATTGATAACATTTTTCCTTACAGTAGTGTTAGACCTTACTGTTGCAATAGAGTTCGGTGTTATTCTCGCGATTATTCTGTTTGTAAAAAGAGTTTCAGAGACATCATCAATTAAAGTTGTTGACAATGAAATGATTGAAGCCACAGAACTGAGTGAATTCCCTCAGGATGTGGAGAAGTATAAAATTCCAAATTCTGTTGAGGTTTACGAAATTTATGGTCCGTTTTTCTTTGGTCTTGCCAGTAAGATCGATGAGCTGGACGTTTCTACTCATAAGAGGGTTAAGATCCGTATTATAAGGATGAGAAGAGTTCCGTTCATAGACTCTACAGGTTTGAATAACTTGAGAAACCTATGTAAAAGATCCAAAAAAGAGCATATTCAGGTTATACTATCTGGTGTGACTGAATCTGTAAAGAAAAGTCTTGATTCTTCAGGCTTCTCTGAAGAGCTCGGGCAGGAGTATATATTTCCTCATATCTCTCTAGCCGTTGAGAAAGCGAACGAACTCGCAGATAAAATAGCTCAAGTGGAAAAGGAACAGGCTGAAAAGAGACATCATAAGATAAAAACAGAATAGTTGCCTTAATTAACAATGGTGTTAGACTGTCTGTTATTCTGATGATTATAAACAAAAAAGAGGGTTGCCTTAAATGGCAATCCTCTTTTCAATAATTCAGTAATTAAATGGGATTAGCACTTTTTTACTATGATGGCAGTTCCCATTCCTCCTCCTATACAAAGAGATGCAAGGCCCAGACTCTTGCCTGTAGCAATCAGCTCATGTATCAGAGAGACAATAATTCTGTTTCCTGAAGCGCCTATTGGGTGACCCAATGCGATAGCTCCACCGTTGATATTTGTCCTCTCATCAATCCACTCTCTGGTGACTTTATGTTCGTCAATCAACTCTTTGATTACACCAAGGGATTGTGCAGCAAAGGCTTCATTGAGCTCAATGAGTTCCATCTCTGACAATTTCATTCCGGCATTTTTCAATGCTTTTCTGATAGCAGGAACAGGACCCAGACCCATTACCTTAGGATCAACGCCTCCTTGTCCTACTGCAACAATCTCACATAATGGCTTAAGTCCGTATTTTGCAACAGCCTCCTCACTCATCAGCATGACAAATGAAGCACCGTCATTGACTCCTGAAGCGTTTCCTGCTGTAACTGTACCATCTTTCTTGAAAGCAGGTTTAAGTGCAGCCAGTTTTTCTGGATTACTTGCCCTATTTGGAAACTCATCCTTATCAAAGATAATGGTCTCTTTCTTGGTCACTATGCTAACAGGTACAATCTCTTTTGCAAAGGCTCCTGAGTCTATTGCCTTGATTGCCTTTTGTTGAGATGAATAAGAAAACGCATCTTGTTGTTCTCTGGTTATTCCATATTTTTCGGCAATATTTTCGGCAGTGATTCCCATATGGTAATTGTTAAAGGCATCGGTCAGACCGTCACATACCATATGATCGACAGCTTTAAGATCTCCCATCTTAACACCGCTTCTTAATGAACCATTCAGTACAAATCCTGCATTGGACATTGTTTCAGTACCTCCTGCTATTACAACATCTGCCATTCCGGACAATATACCTGAATAACCATTCATTACAGCTTTCATACCCGATCCGCAAACCATATTGATCGAATATGCTGGTACTTCAACAGGAATTCCGGCCTTAATAGATGCCTGTCTTGCAACACCTTGCATTTGACCGGCTGAAAGGACATTTCCGGCTATAACAGTGTCTACAACTGCGGGGTTAATACCGGTCTCTTTGATCAGCTCTTTGATTACAATTGCTCCCAGTTCTCCGGGATTGATTGATGCCAGTGAGCCCATGAACTTACCTATGGCAGTTCTTTTGGCAGCAACAATAAATACTTTTTTCATAGTCACACTCTCATTTTTATTAGGTTATCTGAAATAATCAATTTAGCGCCTGTTGCATTCTGAACCTCCTCAACCGAGAATTCAGGATGTATTTCAGTAAGCATGATCTTACCTTCAGGCAAGATTGTCATAACTCCCATTTCTGTGATTATCATACTCACTTTACCTGCAGCAGTCAGTGGTAAGGAGCAATTTTCCAAGATTTTATGATTTCCTTTCGCTGTGTGTTCCATGGCCAGTATAACCTTTTTAGCACCAGTGATAAGATCCATGGCTCCACCCATTCCTGGTGTTTTTTTACCAGGTATCATCCAGTTGGCAAGATTTCCTTTCTCGTCAACCTCAAGTGCTCCAAGAATTGTGACATCTACATGGCCTCCTCTTATTATTGAAAATGACATAGATGAGTCGAAGCACGATGCGTCTTTTGTGTAGGTGATATAACCACCCCCCGCATTTGTATAATCATCATTCTCTTCTCCGGGGGCAGGTTCCGGTCCCATACCCAGAAGGCCATTCTCTGACTGCAGAGTTACACGAACACCCGCAGGCAAATAGTTAGGAATAAGGGTGGGAAGTCCTATACCAAGATTAACCACATCACCATCCTTCAGTTCGAGAGCTGCCCTTTTGGCAATCACCTCTCTGATTTGATTCTTATCCATATTGTCTGTTTTATTGATTATTTACATTTTGTTTCTTCTTACAAACTCCTGTGCTATGTAAGATGCTACATCATCTGCATATGTATTCATGCCGAATCCCGCATCATATCCCAACTCTTGAGCAAGTTCATGAGAGATTCTCGGCCCGCCGCAAGCAAGAATGACTTTACTTCTAAGTCCTTCTGCCTCTAAAAGTTCTACCAACTCTACCAGATTTTTAATGTGAACATCTTTCTGTGTAACTGTCTGTGAAACCAGTAGTGCATCAGCTTTAAGCTCTATGGCTTTGGCTATGAACTCCTCATTTGGTACCTGAGAACCCAGATTATATGCATCAATCATCTCATATCTCTCAAGTCCGTAGTGGCCTGCATATCCCTTCATATTCATGATGGCATCAATACCCACTGTATGAGCATCTGTCCCTGTACTTGCACCTATTATTACCAGCTGGCGGCCAATATTGTCCTTAATGTACTGATCTGTTTCATGCATGTCCATCACATCAGACTCAACCTTAGGCACATAGATTGTTGAATAATCTACAGTGTGAGTTGTAGATCCGTAACAATTAAAGAATGTATAACCGGGTGTAAGCTCTTTGTAGAATACTACCTGAGGATTGTCAAAACCCATTTGTTTCAATAACTGTTTTGCAGCCTCGATGGCCTCTGCTCCGGTTGGGACAGGCAGTGTGAAACTCAGCTGTACCTTACCGTCATTCATGGTGTCTCCGTATGGTTTTACTTTCGATAAATCCAGTGTTTTGTCAAAATCCTTTGACTGCATTGAGTATAAACCTCCGCTCATTACTTGGCTCCTCCTTTCATTAAATCAATAAATGGGTTGATATAGTTTGTCCCTTTTTCTACAACTCCCTCAAGACCCTTTCCTCCGTTTTTTGGTCTCTTCACATCTGCAAAAATCCCTTTTTCAAGAGCAGAAAAAAGACCCTCTTTTTCGATTCTTTCCAATAGAGATATGGCTCCTTCCAAAACCTCCTTAGCTCTGGTTTTGATAATTCCACCCTCTTTATATTCAACTTCTTCACCTATGCTCTTCATATTGCCGAATATATATTTGGCATTTTCAATGGATAGATATCTGTCTGACATAAATGGAGTATGAATTGCCTCAGTCGGCATTCCAAGCAGCTGTATACCCTGATTGGTCCATATGCCAATCATATTGAACAGTGCATCCTGAATGTGACCTCTGAAAATATTTCCGGTCATGAACTTTGTTGGCGGCATATATTTAAGAGGAGCTTTAGGGAAAATCTCTCGTGTCATCTGAGCCTGAGCCAACTCGTATAGGAATCCGTTTTCAAGTTCAGGATTCATTTCAAATGCGTGGCCAAGTCCCATCTGCTCTTCGGGTAATCCCGCAAGTAGGGCAAGTTGTTCATTTATTAAATCCGATGCAAGGACTGTGTGTGCCTCTTCGTAAGCATCAGCTGTGGTAAGATAATTATCCTCACCGGTATTTATTATAACACCTGCAAAGCCGTTAATAACTCTCGAGAAATACTGGTCAACAAGTGTTCTTTGCATATTGATGTCTCTGAATAGTATGCCGTAAAGGGCATCATTCAGCATAACATCCAGACCTTCAAAAGCGCCCATTACTGCAATTTCCGGCATACACAATCCTGAGCAGTAGTTGCATAATCTTATGTAACGTCCGACCTCTTCACCAACCTTGTCAAGAGCGGATCTCATAATCCTGAAGTTTTCCTGTGTTGCAAATGTTCCTCCGAACCCTTCAGTAGTGGCACCGTATGGCACATAGTCCAGCAGTGACTGACCTGTTGTCCTTATGACAGCAATGACATCTGCTCCCTGACGGGCAGCAGCCTCGGCCTGAATAACATCTTCATAAATATTACCGGTGGCAACTATTACATATAAATAGGGTTTTGAACCCTCTCCCAATGTCTTGATGTATTTCTCCCTTCTCTCCCTGTTCGACCTGATTTTAGCCATACTGGCATCAATAACAGATGTTATTGCTCTCATACGGTCACTTTCAGCTGCCACCGGCAGTTTTGTAATATCCAGTGTGCCAAGGGCAACTCTTTCAGCTATTTCCTGAGGAGTAAGTGAAGTATTGACCATTGCATTTGAGATATAGAAAAGCGCTCCGTGAGATAGAACACCCTTATTCTTAAGCTCGTCTGTAACGACATTGGGAAGAGGTATCTGGTTGATATCTGTTCCATCTATTCCCATCAGACGGCATAACGTTCTCTCAACTGCAATAGTAGTATAATTGCCGACAAATTGTTGTACCCCGTCGGCTATACCTTTTGAAATATTTCTGGCATATTCTACTCTTGTAAAATCCAGTCCTAGTTTACTGTGCATATTATTTTATCTTTGATTTACTATTAGTTCCGCTTCATTTATCCAACTTTCGTCTATATTAAGAGAGCGGGCAATTTTAATTGCCTCTCTCGGGGCTTCGTTGCCTTCAGCGGCAACGAGTGAATAATCCATTTTCCCATCACAATATCCTTTAACTCTTAATCGTTTACAGTCTGAATTGTCAATATTGTAATGTGTAGTTATAACTATGAAAGACTCTTTGCCTGACAATCTGTTCAGGAGTGCAGAGACCAAAGCTGTTCCTTCAGATGGGTTTGTTGTTCCTGCAGGTTCGTCAATTAGCGCTAAAATCCTCTTTCCTGAATTGAAAGCCTTAATAACCTCGTCAATTTTAATCATTTCAGAGGCAAAAGATGACAGCCCTTTAGAAATGTCCTGATAATCACCGGAAATCAAAAAAACTTCATTCACCGCAGATATAGATGCAGATGTTGCAGGGATACCAAAAGAGAAGTGAAAAAGTAGTTGTGATAGTGCTAATGTCTTTAAAGTTACACTCTTGCCTCCCATATTCGCTCCTGTGATGAGTACAGGCTTAGAATTTCCAGTAGTTATGTCGATTTTTTGAAAATCTCTTCCATCCTTAGAGATGTTATCGCTCACCTCCGGATTGAAAAGTTCGGTATATGACAACTCCTTTTTTGAAATCTCAGGGAAAGTAAATTTTAACTCTTTAATTTGTAACGACTTGGCTATGATAATGTCTAGGTTTGCCAAAGCAGAAAGGGATTCTCTAATTGTTTTAACATAAGCCATTAACTTACCGCACAACTCTTTTCTAACCTTCTCTTCTATTAGAGATGCCCTATAGTGCAACTCCTCGTTAAAACTCTCTTGGGATTTTATCTCCTTTCTTATCTGGGAGAGCTCTTCAGAGTATGATTCATATACATAAAAAGAGCTTATCCGGTGACCTTCGGGATCAAGTATGTTTAATACAGATGAAAGATCACAAAGATTTAAATATTCGATATTTAGCCCTGTCTCTTTAAATATATGCTTTACATCTTCAGAAATCAATGCAAGAGACTTAATCTCAAATAGTTCCACATCATCCAAAGTAACACCTCGTTCCAATCTTAAAACAGAGCCTCTGATATCCCTTACAAGCGATAGTTTATCCTTTATTCCAAGGATTGTAAAATGAAACTTACCTTTTTCTACATATTGTCTGTAAAAAGTAACAAGATTCTCATACTCTGCCTTTATATCCTTTACTGTAGAGGTAAAGGGAGTATCCATCAATACCTGACGTGAGTATGATGAACTCAGGGAGAGCCTCTCTATTATATACCTGAATCCGGACTGAGAATCCAAAAATGATCTAAGCTTCATAACCACCTTTTATTATATCGTAAACAGGAATCTTTATCTCCGCTTCTATCTCGGAACACAAAATACTGGAATTCAGCACAGTGCCATTTGGAGAGACGGGATTGACACATACAGCTATAAGATTGCTTCTTTGAAGGACTCTGATTCTTCCTCCCCTCCTTTTATAATTGAAAAGGATTCTATGATCGGCAAAGATTTTTGTGAAATCTCTAACTATCAATTCGAAGTCATCAACATTTATTCTGTTCATCAGAACAGTCAGGAATCTGTCTGTAAGAGCACCGGAAATAAAAATAGCCTCCATTGATTGTAACAAGTTGGTATCTACGCGTTCGATCTCCAAAGCTGAAGATATTTCCAGATCAACTAACTCCTTCTCTTTGGTTATTCCCCAAATTCCTGCCTGAACACTCTCAAGTGCAGCAATAGTATTACTCGCAGCAAGAGGTAGTCTTACAAGATCTACCAAACGGCTGGTCTTTTGAACCAGATGGTTGATGTTGAGTGACAGAGCTGCTCCCGTAGTCAGGATCATTGCCTCTGAAACTGCCGGAGAGGCCAGACTCATTCGAGAAAGGGCTCCGTCGACAATGCACAAAGGCAGCTTATACTTTATTCTCATATCTTCCATCCATTGTCTGAGATCGGATGTTCCGGTGGGTCCTGCAAGCATAACCTTGCCACAAGCCAGTGTTCTGGCTGTTATAATCCTGCCCAGGGATCCGGTAGAATCACTTATACCGACAACCTCAGACAGGATTTTTCTTCGTTTATATAGCTTCTCGCTTGTAGCAAAATATATCCCCTTCCTGAGAAAAATCTCAGGTTTTTTAGTGCCCGTAACAGAGTCTATCCGCTCCCCATCCAATCCTATGGATGTAACGGCAATGTTAAGGTTGTCTGCCGGTAATCGCTTGATTATGTAATTAAAACACTCGGTTTTTCCTGTGTTTTTCTCAAGACCGACTATCGACAGGCTTCTGCACTTTAGGATATCTTGTACAAACGGCATTGTATAATTAATGTTTGTGAGAGCGTTCCTTTCTTAAAAGATGAGCAGGCTCTATTGCCAACTTCTGTCCTTTAAGCAGTGCAGAGACTCCCTCTACAGCTTCATTCTTCTGACAATCAGTGCAATTACAGTGATTTACATAGTTTTCAGGCTCTGTATATGTTGTAATTACCCCTTCAAAATTCCTGAGAATGACTTTTCCGGGAGATTGTGATATAACATAGTTCGGCATAACAGGAGTCTTTCCACCTCCACCCGGAGCGTCAACCACAAAAGTAGGTACAGCATATCCGGATGTATGTCCTCTCAAACCTTCGATGATTTCAATACCCTTAGATACAGGTGTCCTGAAGTGTTCCAATCCCATTGAAAGGTCACATTGATAGATATAGTACGGCCTTACTCTCATCTTTACAAGAAGATGAACCAGCCTCTTCATGATGTTCACACAGTCATTTACGCCTCTTAGCAATACAGATTGGTTTCCGAGAGGGATACCTGCATTTGCCATTCTTTCGCATGCTGCGATTGCCTCTGGTGTAACTTCATTTGGGTGGTTGAAATGGGTGTTCAGCCAAATAGGATGATATTTTTTGAGCATATCGACCAGCTTGTCTGTAATCCTTTGCGGGCAAACAACAGGTGTTCTGGAACCTATTCTGATGATCTCAACATGAGGTATGGCTCTCAATTTTTTGATGATTGTTTCCAACTTTGCATCAGAAACCATAAGGGCATCACCTCCGGAGAGTAGGACATCCCTTACTTGCGGTGTCCTGGCAATGTAATCAATAGCCCTGTCAATGTTGTTTGCAGGAGACTCATCATCCTTCTGACCGGCAAAACGCCTCCTTGTACAGTGTCTGCAATACATTGAACACATGTCTGTAATCAAAAGGAGTACCCTGTCCGGATACCTGTGTGTCAAACCCGGAACCGGAGAGTCTTCATCCTCGTGGAGAGGATCCAAGAGATCGGCTGCAGATTGATGTGTTTCAGATCCTGTTGGTATTGCTTGTTTCCTTATAGGACAATCAGGATTTTCAGGATCTATCAGAGAGAGGTAGTATGGAGTTATGGCCATTCTGAGGGTTGCAAGAGATTTCTTGACTCCCTCCTCCTCCTCTTTGGTCAGACTTATATATTTTTTTAATTGTTCCAGGGTTTCGATCCTGTTCTTTACCTGCCATTTCCAGTCATTCCATTGTTCATCAGTAACTTCCGGAAACAATATTTTTCTTCTGTCAACTGCCATAATTAGATATAAATTTTTTCAAATAAATCACGTATTTGTTTTGATTCTCTCAATATGTTGAGAGTAAGATTAGCATGACCCTTAGCGTAACCATTACCTACAATAAGGTTGATGTCTTTTCCCACACCTTCGGCTCCAAGAGCTGCTTTCGTAAAGCTGGTTGCCATAGAGAAGAAATAGACACAACCTTGTCCTTTAGTGACAAGGATTGATGTCATCTCTGTGGATGGAACGTTCACATTGTTCACAGTCACGTCACAACCTCTTCCTCCGGTTACCTCCATGACCCTATTGTAAACATCCATAACATTTGTTGCGTCTGCAACAATGACGTTAGTTGCAAGATTCATGTCAATAATACGCTGGGCATTATCCTTAGAATACTCAACAACAATCACCTTTCCTGAAGGCCCAACATTCTGCATAGCCTGATAGCAACAAAGAATTCCGGATTTTCCTCCTCCACCGATGATACATACAATATCTCCCTCAGTTACAAGGCGGTCAACCTGAGCCGGAGCACCGGCAACGTCCAACGCTGCTAAAGCCAATTTCTCAGGGATATCTTCAGGCAAGACTGCAAACAAGCCACTTTCAAACAAAATAGCCTGAGCATCAACATCTACCTGATCTGAATCAGGAGAGAGATTTTTAATTGAGTTGAGCTTTAAGGGGGTCAAGGATAGGGAGACAAGCGTTGCTATCTTGTCCCCTACCTTTAACCTATTTGCAGGAAATGCCTTCCCAATCTCTTTTACTGTTCCTATCAGCATACCTCCGGAACCGGTAACAGGATTTTGGAGTTTTCCTCTCTCCTCAACAATAGAGATTATCATCTCTTTCATCTTTTCAGCATCTGAATTGCATGCCTTCTTAATCTGAGTATATGAGGCAGAATCGATGTTAAGTGTAGTAACATCAATGAGAACCTCATTTTCATAGATTGACATGCTATTGTCCAGTTTGTATGCCGGCTGAGGGAGAGTGCCTATGGGAGAAATCACTCTGTGAGTGCCATATCTGCAAATTTTTGTCATAGACTTAGCTTATGCGTAAAGTTCAGTGAAGACTTTCCTTAATTTCTCGCTCTCTCTCAAAAGCTGCAGGGTGATTTCTGCGTGGCCTTTTGTGTAGCCGTTTCCTACAATCATAGTAACATCGCTGCCCACACCTTCTGCACCAAGAGCTGCTTTTGTGAAACTTGTAGCCATTGAGAAGAAGTATACTACACCTGTATCTTTTGTGCAAAGAATAGATGTCATCTCTGTGTCAGTGATATTTACATTGTTGATTGTAACATCACACATCTTACCGTTTGTAAGTTCCTCTATCTTTTCGAGTATTGCTACAGGTTGTGTTGCGTCACCAGAGAAGACATAGTCACAAAAACCGAGATCCTGAAGTCTCTTTGTACTCTTTTCACTATGGCACAGACCTATTACTTTACCTGTAACACCGGCACGTTTTTTAGCCTCATAGCAGCATAACATACCTGATTTTCCACCTGCTCCAATTATAAGAACAGTATCTCCAGGTTTAACCAGTTTAGCTGTCTGAGCAGGTGCGCCAGCTACATCAAGAGCTGAAAGGGCCAGATTCTCAGGCATATCATTAGGAATCTTTGCGTAAATTCCACTTTCGAAAAGAATAGCTTTTCCGTCAATATCAACCTGATCAATATCAGGTCTTATATCTTTGATTTTGTCAATTCTTAGAGGGGTGAGTGAAAGGGATACAAGAGTAGCAATCTTATCACCTACTTTAAGATCTGTTTTGCCAATAAGAGCATCACCGATTTTCTCAACAACGCCGAGAAGCATTCCGCCTGAACCGGTCACAGGATTTCTGTGTTTTCCCTGTTTTGCAACTATACCTAACATTATCTCAGCTATCTTTGCCTTATCTCCACCGGCCTGTTCCTCTATCTGAGTGAAACTTGCAGAATCGATATTGAGAGTCTTAACGTCAATGAGGATTTCATTGTCGTAGATCTCATCCATGTTATTATCAATCTTATTTGCCGGTTGTGGAAGTACTCCTTTTGGTTCAATTACTCTGTGAACGCCGTATTTATTACCTTTTTTCATTTTTTATTATTTTTTATATTAATCTTACTATTTTGATTTAAGACCCAGAATTTCACGGGCTTCGGCCGGTGAAGCTATATCTCTTCCTAGCTCCTTGGCCATTCTGACAACCTTAGCTACAAGTTCCCCATTCGATTTTGCAAGAACACCTTTTGAGAGGAAAACATTATCTTCAAATCCTACTCTAACGTGACCTCCATCAATAATTGCGGCAGCAGCCAAAGGAAATTCATATCTCCCGACACCGGCAACAGTGTATGTTGCATCAGCTGGTAAACTACCACGTAGGAAAACGAAGTCCCTTAATTCACCGGATATTCCTCCGTTTACTCCCATAACGAAGTCAAAATGCATAGGGGTTTGGATAAAACCCTTTTTGCCAAGGCGCAATGCCATATCAATCATACTTTTGTCAAAAACTTCGAGCTCGGGTTTAATACCCCTTTCTATCATTTTTGTTCCAAAGTATTTTATTGTGTTTTCAGTATTTTCAAAAATATCATCACCACCGAAGTTAAGTGTCCCGCAATCCAGTGTTGCCATTTCAGGTATAAGCTCAGTAGGCTGAAGCCTTTCATCATTTGTCATACCGACAGCACCCCCGGTTGAAGGTTGAATTATAACGTCCGGACACAATTTATAGATTGCATCCATCACATCTTTGAATCTATTCTTATCCTGAGTAGGTGTTCCGTCATCGTTGCGGACATGTAGGTGTATAATACTAGCACCTGCATCATAAGCAGATTTCGCCTCTCTGGCGCACTCCTCTATTGTATACGGAACCGCAGGATTGTGCTCCTTGAGCACCTCTGCACCGCATATAGCGGCTGTGATAATAAGCTTTGCCATGATTTATACTATTTTCTCTGACATGATTTTGGGGTAACACAAGTACCTGAAGCCTTGCATACTATAATAGGTTCATCAAGAATATCTGCAGCAGATGGTGAAATATCCGGTCTAGGGATTATTACCTTCTTTGCAACAAACTCCATTTTCCTTGAGCTGTTTCCTACTGATGTAATCTCTCCAGTTGCCTCAATATAGTCACCTGCATATACAGGGGCCATAAATTCTATGTTATCATATGCTTTGAAAAGACCTTCATCTCCATCCTGCTGAATCAAAAGCTCAGTAGCTACATCACCGAATAGTTGAAGCATCTTTGCTCCATCCACTAAGTTTCCACCATAGTGGGCATCATGAGAACTCATTCTCATTCTTATCATTGCTTGTTTTGCCATAATTAAAATATTTTATTTAGATATAATAAAATCTATAAGAATTGCCGGTGTGTGGGCGTTTTCTGGTTCTATCCCACCACATTCAACAATCTGTTCCGGTTCTGCAATTACTAAATCGGCTGCCATTGCAACAATCGGATTGAAATTCTTCTTGGTTCCCTTATAATAGAGGTTACCAGCAGTATCAGCGGTAGATGCACCAATAATTGCCACATCTGCCCTGAGCGGTTTCTCAAGGAGGTAATCCTTGCCGTCTACATTGATAATTTGCTTGTTTTCAGCCACAACTGTACCAAGACCTGTTGAGGTAAGTACTCCACCCAAACCGGCGCCGTATGCACGGATTTTCTCTATGAGAGTGCCTTGTGGTGAGAATTCTATCTCCATCTCTCCGGAGTTCATAAGGTCAATAGCCGCAGGATTTGAGCCAATATATGAAACTATGAGTTTTTTAACCTGCTTGTTGGCTATTATTTTGCCTAGACCTTTATCTGCATATGCAGCATCATTGCATATCAGGGTAAGTTCTTTGACATCCTTTTCGGCCAGGGCTTCCATAAACTTATTTGGCCCACCTTTGGTCAGGAATCCCCCAACCATGATTGTCATGCCGCTCTTTACCTTAGAGACGGCTTCTTCAAGATTGATTATTTTATTCATTATATAACAGGTTTTTAAGATATATGCTTCTTACTATTTAAAATTAGCAATAAATCCCTAAAAACAATTCAACTTGCACCTTTATTGCTAATTCGCTAATTAACAAACAATGCAACCATTTAGTTACAGCATGCAACACTCTGGTTACATTTTTGGCGTGCTTACTTGATATCAAGCAAGCTATTGAATATCTGTTACTTCTACTCTTTCGTTGTTGAATACCGGACCTGCATAGATTGAGAGGAAAATCTCCTCCATCTCTTTTTGATTATCGTCAATATCTGAAAGTTTATACTTCAGATAACTGAGAAAAGAGAGTTTGTCAGATTCAGTGTATTTTGATGAATATTTATCTGTGCCATTAAGTACATCATAGGCAATATAGTTGTTCTTCCACAACTGGTATGAACCTATAATTTTCTTGTCTATTATCTCCGCAAGAGATTTAAAACGATCATTTTTCTCCATACTAGAACACTTTTCCAACTCCTCAGTTGAAATAGGCTCACAAAAACTAATATGGATATTTCCCTTAAACTGCATTATGCCGGTAAGAATACTATTTAAATCCTCACCGGGAATCTTTTCGTACTTTCTTCTTCTGGAAACAAATAATTCTTTGGCTTTCAGCAAATCACAAGGTTCATACTCATAGGAGATTGAAACAGGTACGATAGAGAGCTCATTGAAATCATTAGCGAAATCATTATTTGTAGAACTCATATCGAACATTTTCAACAGACCTTGCTCAGTCATGTCATTCCCATCTTTGGTTCGGCCATTTCTCTGTGCTATCCAGACAGAACTGTTGCTGCTTTTTATTGAATCACGGATATATTGTGACAGTAGCATTGAGGAGTTATAGAAATCTCTGGGATTTTTATTTCGCTCAACTTTGATCATTTTATTTGTACGGGCAATATCCTCAATAAACATGTCTGTGATCAGGTTATCCCCTACTGCCATCTCAGAGGTCTGAATCCCGTTCATGAAAAGAATTATCTGAATAATACCGGAATCCAGGAGTATATCTCTATGATTGGATATGTATAGATGCTTCTTGCTGTTTTTATATTGTTCAACACCGGAATAAGACAATGTTCTGGCTGTGTCTGAAATAATTTTGTTTATTGCAGGAAACATAACCTTGGCCTGAAATTCATCAACAGTACCAAGAGAAGCAATAAGCTGCCTGACTTGGTCAGGCTGTTTGTTTGGAAACAGATATAGAGATATAGGAGAAAGAAGCGGATGCTTTGCAAGCCTCATCATTGCCTCCTTAGCCTCTGTGTCATTAAAAGGCCTTATGTCTATGAATTTTTCATTTTCCATGCACAAAAATAATCATTTTTCTTCCAAACCAAGGTTAAATTTATTGAAAAGATTTTTCCCCTCGGCTGTGTATGCATAATTTATTCTCTCCATATATGCCTCTTCAACCTTTGAACGGACCATTTTCATGGTAGAATTGATCATTTTGTTCTGCTCAGTGAATGGCTCCTGAGAAAGGATAAATGTTGCCGGCAACCACCTCTCAGGGAATAATCCCGCGAATTCTCCTTTACCCTTATACCGGTTCAGATCTTCAGAGACCTTTTTTATCAGCTCCTCTCTGCTCTCCTTTCTGTTCTTGTCCACCACAATAACAGCAATTGTATATGGAGATTGATTGTTATAGAGCATTATCTGCTGAATCAACTTAGATTGAGTGACTATTGTCTCCTCAATATCTTCAGGAGAGTATTTCTCTCCGTCACTACCTATCAACAGAGATTTGAACCGTCCCTGTACATATAGGAATCCGTCATTATCCATATAACCCAGATCACCTGTATGAAGCCACCCGTCAATAATAGCCTCTGCAGTAGCTTTAGGATTCTTCCAGTACCCGGCCATAACATTCTCTCCTTTGATTACAATCTCTCCGGCTACCCCATTTCTCAATGCATTTCCTTCAGAATCCTCTATTCTTATTTCCAGTGGTTTCACTAAAATTCCGGAAGAACCAAGTTTGTGTCTGGCCGGAGTATTTGTGGAAATAACAGGAGTTGCCTCAGAAAGTCCATATCCTTGGAACATTGGAATACCTATAGCATAATAGAACTTCTGCAGTTCTTTGTCCAAGAGTGCCCCTCCGCCCACAAAAAAGTCAAGTTCTCCACCCATGGCAAGCCTTACCTTAGAAAAGAGAATCTTATCAAAGAGAGAAACAAGAGGTTTAAGGAGAAAAGACCACCCGGATCCCCTGTTCCACCCGTCTTTATTATAGGTAATGGCGGTTTTGAGAGCAAAGTCAAAAAGACTTTCGGTCATCTTTCCTTTAGCCTTTACTGATTGTTCGATGTTTTTCTTAAAACTTTTAGCAAGAGCCGGTACAGATAAAAGTAAGTTAGGTTTTACCTCCTGTATATTTATAGGTATATTCTTCAATGACTCTATTGCAGTTTTTCCGGGTTGTACCGTTGCCACAATCGCGCCTTTTGCTATCATTATGTAAAAACCGACCACATGTGCAAAACAATGATCCAATGGTAATATTATCAGATTTTTATACCTTGGGGGAATATCCATGCATGTGAGTGATTGCTCTACATTGGCAGTGTAATTACGATGTGTGAGTATGACTCCTTTCGGGTCGGCTGTTGTACCGGAAGTATAAGTTATTGTGGCATAATCGTCATTCTGTATTGATTTGCCAAGTTTCTCGAACTCTTCCCGGTTTTTCTCAAGGTACTCTATACCCATCTTTATCACATCACCATAATATATCTCCCCTTCAAGATACTCGTCCATCTCGTCAAAAACCACAATATGCTTGACAAGCGGCAGTTTTTCCCTGATTATTCTTATTTTTGCCAGCTGCCTTGACGAGACCATTATAAGGGTAACATCAGCATGAATCAATCTGAAAAGAAGATCGGAACTCTCTTCGAGTTTGATTGAGAGAGGTACGTTTACACCTGCAGCGTAAAAGATGGCCAGTTCACCAATTATCCACAGGTTTCTTCCTTCTGAAAGAATTGATGCATTGCTCTTTTTACCGAAACCGAGTGAACAAAGGCCTGCACCGAATTGTTGTGCTAGTAACCTCGTTTGTGAGTAGGTTGTAGAGTTGTAGATGCCATTTTCCTTTTCAAGCAGGAATGTCTCTTCTCCAAATTTTTCAACTGACTCCTCGAATAGGTCGATTAGTGTTCTTTTCATTGTTTTAAATGTTTAATAAGCAAATTTATAATAAATAATGTTCAATACGTGCTCTCCATACCTGAAAATGCTGTTTGGCAAGGGTATCACCTGGTATCCATACCTAACGGAGGATCTTATTGACTTAGCTGAGAAAGAGGGTAAACTTATCTTTCAACATATTGGTTATATGAGCAATATGCACATCAGAGAGATGGCAGAAAAGCTCTTTTCAGATCAAAGAGTGGTTAAAATTCTCAATGATAATTTCATCTGTATTGCTGAAGATAAGGAGAGTGATCCGGAATCCTATCTTATAGGACTCGACCTTCTATTCCTGAATCAGGATTTCTCCTATGGCCCTATGAATTTGTTTGTTATGACGGACAGAAAGCCGATCATCTGTTTCTCAGACTGCGATCCGGAATACTTTCTCGATGTTGCTGGAAGCATTGTAGAAGCAAATAAAGGAAAGAAGCATCTTTTAGCTCAACTCTCCGATGAGTTGTCAAAAAGAGCAGTCAATACAGGCATCATAACAAATAAGATTACATCAGAAAACATAACTCCGGAGGTTATGGAAGCCAATACCAGACAATGGTATCTAGCAATGTTTGAGAATGATTTCATATATCAGAGGAGACCTTTTACCCCAAATCCCAGTTCTTTAATTACTCTGGTTGAATATTTACAATATTTTAAAGATCAGGAGATTTCAGACAAAATAGAATCATTGCTCGACCATCTGCAATATTCAGCATTGTTCGATCCTATAGATGGAGGATTCTTCAAACAGGCAAGCGATTATAGTTGCAATACTCCGTTTTATGAAAAGACTTTGGAGGAAAATGCACATTTTGTTAATCTTTATTCTCTAGCTTACAAGCATTTTAATAAAGAATCTTATAGGAAAACAGCATTATTGACGTACTCTTTTATAAAGGAGAAATTATACTCTAAAAATGGTGGCTTCATAGGAAGCACTACCCTAACGACATCTTCTTATGAATCAAACTATTATCAGTATTCTCTCAATGAATTATTGTTAATGTTTCCTGCAAGATATATGGATATTGCATTAGCTTTAGGAATGGACATTACTGTAAATAAGTTTGATAAACAGATACCGGTGCGCAATTCAAGAACTTACAGTATAATTCATGATGAGGAGATTAAAATACTCAAGGAGAGAAGGTCGGAACATCGTGGATATTACACTGATAAAAGAGAGGTCACTTCGTACATCTCCCAGCTGGTGGAGTCCCTGGCGATATCCTCTGTGTTATTGAACGAACCTTCACTATATAAAGAGGCAGCGGAAATCATGGAGTATCTGTTGGTACACAACAGAAATGAAGACGGGAGATTGTACCGTTACAACTGCTGTCAGAAAAGTTCCATCCCCGGCTATCTTTCCGATTATTCAGACTTGATTGCGGCTCTGATTGAATTACATAAAGCGTCAGGTGAAGAAAACAGTGATTTTAAACTATATGCAGGGAAATATATAGACTTTGTATTAAAGCATTTTTATAAACCGGATAATGGAATGTTCAGTAAATCTGAGTGTTCTATACTGCCTGACACTATTCCGTATAAGAGAGAGTCCAATATAGACTTTATCAAGCCATCAGCCAATTCAGTTATGGCAGGCAATCTAATCTCTTTCTACGAAATTAGTGGAAATAAAGAGTATCTGGATATTGCTGCTCAACAAATTATGAATATAGCTCCCAATCTGCACGCAGCAGGTCCGATGCTCGCAAGCTGGGCTCAGAAAATATTGAAATATATACGCCTTAAAAAGCAGATGTCCTGAATAGTATGGAGCTGTCTCCATAACTGAGAAATCTGAAATCATTGTTGAGAGCATATTGATATATCTCTTTCCAGTAATCTCCCACAAATGCAGCAATAAGAAGCAATAGAGTACTATTAGGCTGATGGAAGTTCGTGATAAGTATCTCTACTATCCTGAATCTGAAAGAGGGAACTATTATTATTCCTGTTTTTGTGTCAATATGATCTCTTCCGTTCTTATCCATCCATTCCAGAAGAGCCGTCAAGGATTCTGTTGTCGTGTATCTATACTCTCTCTCATAAGGTTCCCACTGATTTACCGGAGTCGGACTCCCCTCTTCAATGCAATGAATTCCGAGATAATATAAAGATTCCAGGCATCTTGTAGATGTAGTCCCTACAGATATTACCTTTTTATCACCCCTGTCAATCAGCTTTTCAATTAATTCTCTTGATACTGTAAATGGTTCATAATGCATGTGGTGGTTCTTTATAAACTCGGATTTAACCGGTAAAAAGGTTCCGGCCCCAACGTGCAGGCATATATTATTTATATCAATCCCTTTCTCTTGAATCCTTTTTAGTACGTTTTCTGAGAAATGAAGCCCTGCAGTCGGCGCAGCCACTGATCCCCTGTTTTGGGCATATAATGTTTGATATCTTTCAGTATCAGATTCTTCAGCCTCACGATTCAGATATGGAGGAATAGGTACTTTTCCGCATTTTTCCATTAGTTCAGAAAAAGGAATTTCCCCTTCCCATGAGAACTCTACAATTGATTTATCCTCTACCTTGCTTATCAATTTAGCCTTTAGACAGTATTCATCCAATGAATTATGGCCATTGGAGTCAAAATAGATATATCCATCCTTCCATTTTTTACTGTTACCTATTATACATATCCATGAACAGGATTCAGTAGATGCAAATGAGACATTGTATTCATATGGCAGGTTAGGTTCCAGACAGAAGATCTCGATTTGAGCGCCACTCTCTTTTCTGAAAAACAATCTTGCAGGAACGACTTTGGTATTATTGATTACCATCAATGAGTCATTTGGCAATAACTCGTCGAGATTTGAAAATTTTGAATCGCGAACCTTGTTGTCTTGAAATATTAAAATCTTGGAATCTTCTCGGTTTGGAAGAGGGTATTTAGCAATTTTCTCTTCAGGCAGTATATATGTATAGTCTTTAATGCTGATTTCCGGGTACACAATATTTTTTTTGACAAAAATATAAAAATAGAAGTGTGGAAAAAAATATTTAATAATATTAACTTTGTTTACAAATGTTACACACAACAATAACCATTGTATGTTACATAAGTATACATTAATATAGGTTAAATATCTCAATCCTTACTCACAAATGTATACATTACATATGTAATATTGAAATTACTATTAAGCATTACATATACTACATATCCAGTTTGTTATGTGATTTAAATGAAGTTATTTATTGGTTCTAATACCCTATTTAACCCCTATTTAAGGCAATTAGTTGATAAAATTGTGATTATCCATTCATAACTATTGGAATACCAGATATATAGATGTTTTAATTGGATTATTGGCTTAGATTAACCCTATTTATATTAGACTATATCAAAAGTACTGATAGAAATAGACTTTAATAATATTATCCCATCTCTTAATTACATTTGTATAAACAATATATGTTACATATGTAATTAATATAATGCTTACATTTGTATAACTTAATGTTTACAAAAATGAGAAACAGGTTACAGCAGTTTTTAAATGCAGAACAATTATCTCCTGCCCGATTATCTGATATTATTGGTATTCAAAGATCCGGAATGTCACATATACTATCAGGAAGGAATAAACCCAGCTTTGACTTCATACAGAAGCTATTGCTTAAGTTCCCTACCCTTAATTCAGAATGGCTGATAACAGGAAAAGGAAAAATGTACAAGGAGAGTCAGGTTGTAAACCACCAGAGTTATCAAAATCTTGTTTTACCGGAAGTCGATGAAATTGCAGAAAACCATCAGGAATCAAAAGAGATACAGCAAGATAGAAGAATTTCGGAGAATTCTGAACTCTCTGAGAATTCAATAATCGGATCCGAAAAGGAAGAAGCACGTAATAATTCAAAGCAAATTGTGAAAATGATCCTTATTTATTCTGATGGTACATTCTCTGATTTTAGACATGAGGATAGATTATATCCTGCAGATTAATTTCTACCTTTGCATAAACATTCTGTTTAATGTATAGATTTATTCGTCCTTTACTTTTTTCAATACTTCCTGAGCGGGCTCACATTCTCACTGTGAATCTGCTGGTTTTTTTAAGATATATCCCCTTCTCAGGGATGGTTTTAAGATGGCTCTACTCATATAATAATAAGAGTCTGGAGCGTGAGGTTTTTGGGCTTAAATTCAGAAATCCTATTGGAATGGCGGCCGGATTCGATAAGAACGGTGACATTTACAACGATCTTTCGAACTTCGGGTTTGGTTTTGTCGAAATAGGTTCATTAACACATGTTGAGCAGATTGGTAATCCAAGACCAAGGGTATTCAGAATCATTGAGGAAAATGCCATTATTAACCGCATGGGTATAAACAACAAAGGAGTAAAACATGCTGTAAGCTATATGAAATCTAATAAACCCAGATTGATTATAGGTGGAAACATAAGTAAAAGCACCTCTTGCAGTAATGAAATGGCGGCTCTGGATTATGAGAAATCATTTACTCAGCTCTATGATTTTGTCGATTTCTTCGTGCTCAATGTCTCTTGTCCAAATGTTAAAGGGTTGGTTAAACTACAGAATATTACCGCTCTTTCTGAGATTATCGACAGACTTACTGCAATTAGAAGATTCAACGATGAATATAGGCCGATATTGCTGAAGGTATCACCTGATCTTACAAATGACCAGCTTGACGAGATAATTGAATTGATACTTATTTCAGGAATTGATGGAATTGTAGCAACAAACACAACCAGCACAAGAGAGCTTTTAAAAGATAATGGAGCTGCTATTGAGGCAATTGGTGATGGTGGTCTAAGCGGAGAGCCGCTCTTCAAAAGGAGTCTTGAGGTTGTCAGGTATATCCATAAGAAGAGTGCAGGAATGTTGCCAATCATAGCTGTTGGAGGTGTTACAACCCCTGAAAGAGCTAAGGAGATGCTTGATGCCGGAGCTTCATTGGTTGAGGTGTATACCGGTTTTATATATAATGGTCCTGGTTTCGTAAAGAGTATTCTTAAATATCTATCTAAATAATTTAAAGGATGTTAACTGCTTCTATCTGCACAATTGGTGACGAGATTCTGATCGGGCAAATTGTGGATACAAACTCCTCTATGATTGCAAAGGAGCTAAATAAATGTGGAATAAAGGTCAATAAAATGATATCTATTCAGGATGATGAGAGTGAGATTGTTTCGTCCCTGGAAGAGTGCTCACATATAAATGATATTTTGATTGTTACAGGTGGATTAGGTCCTACCAAAGATGATATAACAAAAAGATCATTAGCACATTTGTGCAGATGTGACAAATATAGATATGATGCTTCTCAGGCATCAATAATAGATGAAATTTGTAGTAGAAGGGGTATAGTTCTTTCTCAATTAAATAAAGATCAGGCACTTGTTCCTGAATGTTGCAGGGTTCTACCTAATAGAATGGGAACTGCTCCCGGAATGGTATTCACCCTCCCTGCCGCGGAAGATAGAAAAGTCCTTCTTTTTTCCCTTCCAGGTGTACCATATGAGATGGAACATCTGTTACCATCTGTTATTAAGACGATTAAAGAGGAGTTTGTTTGTGAAAACATATTCCACAGAACCCTGCTGACATATGGAATTCCTGAGTCATTACTGGCATCTAAGATAGAGAGTTGGGAGGATAGCCTACCTGATGAGATAAAACTGGCCTATCTTCCAAGTCCACAGAGTGGTGTAAAATTGAGAATCTCAATATATGGCGGTGATTTCTCTAAATCTTCACTTATAGCAGAAGAAGAGGCAAATAAACTCAGACCCTTACTAGGCAGTGCTTTATATGGTGAAAATGAGGAAACGCTGGAGTCTGTTATTGGAGAGTATCTCCTAAAGAACGGAAAGAAAATTTCTGTGGCTGAGTCTTGTACATCAGGAAAATTATCATCTCTTCTGACCTCTATCCCCGGTTCTTCCGCCTACTTTACCGGCGGAGTTGTTGCCTATGGCAATAACATTAAGATGAATATACTTGGTGTGAAGGAAGAGACCATTGAGAAATATGGTGCTGTCAGCTGTGAATGTGTGAAGGAGATGGCTGAGGGAATTAAAAGGCTGATGAAAACAGACTATGCAATAGCCACATCCGGTATAGCGGGACCCTCGGGTGGTACTGATACAAAGCCAGTAGGTACAATATGTATAGCTATAGCCGGCCCTGATTTTATTGAAACATATGTTAAAGTATTCAATGGAGACAGAATCAGGAACGTTCAGAGGTTTTCTGCAGAGGCACTCAACCTTTTGCGCTTAAAGCTTGGTATACAGCTAATGTAATATAAACATTACACATTGTAACAAAAATGTGATATAACGCCTTATAACTCTATATATGAAAAACTTAACACTAATAATCGCAATTATTCTAATATCTATGCAATCTTGTACATCTGATCAAAATAATAAAGACAGTATAGCCCTGGAAAGGGTAGATTCTCTTTTTAACTCACTCTATCCGGCAAATGAGCCCGGGGTGGCTGTTCTCATAATGAAGCAGGATTCTATAATTTTTGACAAAGGATATGGAATTGCAGATATGGAAAAACTAACCCCGATTGATGGGAATACTTTTTTCAACATAGCCTCTGTATCCAAACAATTTTCCGGAGTGGCACTGATGATGCTTGCTGAAGAGGGTAAGCTTTCGTTGGATGATAGTGTTAAAAAGTGGTTTCCTGAATTTAAGGCAGACTTCTTCGAAAAGATTACTTTAAGACACCTCCTATCGCACACTTCCGGCATTCCGGATTCCAGAGACAGGAGTGACAGAAATTTTGTCCTTACATCAACAGATGTAGAGTCGTATTCATACCTGGAGGATCTGGACTCGCTCAATTTTGAGCCAGGAACATCCTACGAGTATATGAATCCTACTTTCCAACTTATGTACACAATCATAGAGAAGGCTTCAGGAGTACAGTTCGACACCTTTATGAGAAAAAGAATTTTTGACCCATGCGGAATGGCAGAGGCTACATATTTTGAAGCAGGGAAAATTATTCCGAGAATGGCTCACGGTTACCTTTACGACTCTACCACACAGAAATATAATGAATTTGATTATGGTGAGGAGTCTTTTTTTGCAACAAAGGCTGATGGTGGCCTGTATACATCAACCAGAGAGTTTGTTCAATGGGAGAAAGGGTTGAGAGAGAATAAACTCATAAGCGAGAAGATGAAATTATCGGCACATTCGCCAAAAATTGCCATCAATGACATGCCATACACTTCATATGGTTACGGTTGGTTTATTGAAGAGAAGCCGGGTTATCCTGTAAAGGTATTCCATACAGGTGACAATGGTGGATTCCATATTTATGCGGGAAGATATCCTGAAAACGGAATTCTCTATCTCTTCTTTTCCAATAGGAACGATAGAGATAGAGAAGCAACAGCATCGAAGCTCGATGAGATATTCAAGCAAGCCGGATGGCTTAGCTCTGTTTCCGATTAAATATTGTGGCAGAAGCCTGAGCTGCTGGCAGTATTACTACATCGCTTATGTTAACATGGGCAGGTGCCTTGACTATGTATAAAATCACATCTGCGATATCTCCTGCACTCAGAGGCTGAAATCCGTCATAAACAGCAGCAGCCCTCTTTTCATCACCTTTAAAACGTACTATGGAGAACTCTGTCTCCACGGCACCTGGACAAACCTGAGAAACTTTTATGTTTTTCTGGTTGAAATCCATCATCATACCTTTTGATAAAGCATCCACGGCGAACTTGGTCGCACAATATACATTTCCGTTTGGATATGCACTTTTGCCTGCGATTGATCCTATATTGACTATATGACCTCCTCCGTTTGCTGTCATAAGGTTTGAAACAATACGGCTGACATAAAGAAGACCCTTTATGTTAGTATCGATCATTCTTTCCCAATCATCAATAGAGCCATCATTAAGAGGAGCAAACCCGGCAGCAAGTCCTGCATTGTTAATTAGAATGTCAATTTTTCTCCACTCTTCAGATAAATTTGAAAGATTTGCCTCAACCTGATTCAACACCCTTACGTCAAAATTGAGAGCAAGTATCTCTACATGATATTTGCCCTTCAGTGTGTTAGCCAGTAGATTCAGTCTTTCAGCCCTGCGTCCGGTTATTATAAGTCTGTATCCCTCTTTCGCAAATGCTTCAGCAACAGCCTCTCCTATTCCGGATGTGGCACCTGTGATTAACGTTGTCTTTGTCATAAATGTATTTAAAAATTAAGATCCATAACCCTCATAAAATTGCCACCCAGGATTTTGTGTATATCACTTTCCGAATAGCCTCTGTTTACAAGCTCTTCAGTGATGACCGGAAGCTTGTCAACGCCTTCCAGACCGACAGGAGTCACCTCTATGCCGTCAAAATCGGAACCAAGCCCGACACTGTCCACTCCTACAAGTTTAACAACATGGTCAATATGGTCGACAACCTCTTTGTATGAAGGTCTTTCCAAGGCCAGCATGTTTGCAAGAGCCTCATTATATTCAGCTTCATGCTTCTTTTTGTTTCCCTTGTACAAAGCTTCAGCAGCTTCAAATGCATCACACAAAGGCCAGAATTTGTCAGCATAAACCTTGTTCAGGAAGGGAGGATAAAAATTTATCTGAATCACACCACCGTGAGAAGCGAGATCTCTTATCATCTGATCCGTCATGTTTCTTGGCAAATCTGCAATTGCCCTGCAACAAGAGTGTGTTGCAACTACCGGTTTTTTTGAATATTTTAAAACGTCATAAAATGACTCATCAGAGATATGCGATACGTCTATAATCATTCCAAGACGGTTCATCTCCTTGATAACCTTCTTTCCGAAAGGGCTGAGACCATTCCATTTTTTCTCCTTAGGTGCGCAGGAGTCGCAGATATCATTATTCCCGGCATGAGTAAGGGTCATGTAACGGATTCCCATATCATAGAACAATCTTAGTAATGAGAGGTCTTTCTGAATAGGTAAACCGTTTTCCATTCCTAAGAATATTGCACCCAAGCCCTTTTCTCTCAGTTCAAGGGCGTCCTCCAATGAGAGAGCCACTCCTACTTTATCTTCGTTTTGTTCAACTGCATCATAGGTTCTGGCAATCAGCTGCAACGCCTTTCTTGTGGCTGCATCCGGTTCAAGCTTGTTTGATGTGTAGATTGCAAAAAAGGCAGCATTGAGGCCACCCTCCTTCATTCTTATAAAATCAAAATGCCCTTGTTCATTTTTCTTTCCCATATCGATTCCGTCATACAACCTTAATGGTGAATCGCAGTGAGAATCAAGAACAAAGGCACTTTCGTGCAACTTTTTATAATTCATAATACCTTTAATTATTTTTTTATAAAGGTAGTAAAAAGGAGACTTAATTTATCTTTCTAATGCTTGAAATTGAATTCACGGAAGCCTTATTAATGATTGGAGATCCTTTATATTCTATGCTGGAACCTCCGGATACCTCGGCCTCAAGGCTCTTCTGAACATTTACTACAGCTTTGGAAACTCCGCTTATATCAATATCTGCATCGTTTACAACAAACTCTATTGCATTTAATTTTGACGCACCAGTAACCTCAGCTTCCATATTATCTCCCGTACCCTTGAGTTTAAGGCCTGCAGCACCTGATATTTCTGCCTCCAGATTTATGATCCTGCCTGTCAGATTCATTGTTGAAGCACCACTACATTCTACAGAAAGATTAGTGATGTCCTGATTAATGATTGCTGTACATGCCCCTGAAAGCTCATACTCTGCAAAATTCACATTACCCTTTAATGATAAATCAGAGGCTCCGCTAAGTGATATTTTTGCACTTTCACATTCTATATCAAGGCCTGAAACAGAAGAGGCTCCACTTATCTGTCCTTTAAATGTTACCGGTTTGAATGATGAAGATGTTACTAAATCGGACGCACCTGATATAGAGAGCCAAGAGAGTTCGCGTTTCATATTAACCTTAACTTTGATTAATTTGATGTTTTTTTTCATGCTTCTTGGCATTCTGTATGTGTCGAGATTAAGATTCAGTTGGCCCATGACTACTTTTGCCACTACATATTGCATAACCTCTTTGTCTGCAATTACAACTACTGATTCAACATCTGATTTTGTCAGTTCTATATAAAATAGATTTGATGCTGTAATACCTGAAAAATCGTTGGCAATGAAACTTTTGGTGATCTGTTGTGCTGATGACGCAATGGATATCAGCAATACAGTAATAATTAATAATGCTCTTTTCATAAATTATATATTTTAGTTATTCTATACTTTCTGCATATGCCAGAAGCTTGTCTGCTCCCTCAATTTTGGTTTTGTAGTAATTTGTTATGATTTCATTCTTGGTCTCCCCCGTCAAGGTCTCCGGTAATTGTTCCTCCAGAGGAATACTCTCTTTTACAAGTTGGTCCAGGATCATAAGGATGCTTTTTTTATCTCGTTCATCCATAGATGCTGCCAAAACAGTGATCTGATCCTCTCTCTCTTTTAGCATCTGCTTATATTTCTCGGGGCCACCATTAAAAAAACTATTATATAACATAGGTGAAACTATGCCGAGTACAAGTATTGCGGCGGCTATCACATATTTTTTCATATCTATGCCTCCTCTGACATAAAAACGCATTTTGTGACCCAATGGCAATCGGACCTCATCAAAAGCATCCCGGTTGTTTTCTATAAAATTCTTAAGATTGTCCATTTCTGCTATTTTTTAATCTTTTCTGTCAAATCTTTCATCAATTTTG
This sequence comes from Bacteroidales bacterium, assembly GCA_028690215.1. GTDB lineage: Bacteria > Bacteroidota > Bacteroidia > Bacteroidales > UBA932 > Bact-08. The sequence goes on from JAQVBQ010000003.1 coordinate 70,344, forward strand.
CTTTTCCTCTCATATATTGTGATCGTATCGATGTTGGTTTTAATAAAGTGATCTGTGCTATTTCATCGTAATCCATCCCTTCAAAAAGATGCAGCGAGAGAATCAGCCTATAACCATCAGGCAAACATGACATTGCGTCTTTTACCATCTCCACTGTTATCCCTTTGTAATTGAAGTTATCATCATTCTCACTCTCCTGCTCTACTACATTTCTTTGTAAATCAAATCCTTCAAGAGAGTCTGTTATTGGTCTTTTTTTTCTGAGCTTGTCTATTGACAGGTTTATACACACTCTTCTCATCCATGCATTTCTGTTCTCTCTGGATTCAAACTCCTGTTTTGTATCAAGGTATTTAATAATAGTGTCATGCATAATCTCTTCAGCATCCATACTATTATTCAGAATCCTTAGACTCGTACTATACAGGAATCTGTGGCACTCTTCATAGAGAAGCCTCGAATTGCTATCTTTTTTATCTTTTTTTAAAAAAAATCTCTCCATTTATAACAAATCTCTGCATAATAGACGGATTCTGTTTAAATTTGTTGCAGGCGAATTAAAATTTTCAATAAAATCATGAATAACTCTATTAACCATTTTCCTCTTCCAGCAAATGAGCCCGTGCTCAAGTATCTGAAAGACAGTCCGGAAAGAATTGCTCTGGAAAAAGAGCTTGAAAAACAAAGTTCAAATGTAATTGAAATTCCGTTGATTATTGGCGGAAAGGAGATCTACACAGGAAACACTGCAAAGGTTGTCATGCCTCATAACCATTCACATGTTCTGGCAATTTATCACAAAGCAGGTGAAAAAGAGGTTCAGATGGCTATAGATGCAGCAATGGATGCACACAAGATTTGGAGTGAAATGAACTGGGCAACCCGTGCTTCGATAATGCTCAAGACCGCTGAGTTGCTCTCTACAAAATACAGAGCAACCATCAATGCCGCCACAATGCTTGGCCAAAGCAAGAACATATATCAGGCAGAGATTGATTCTGCTTGTGAAACCATAGATTTTTTCAGGTTTAACGCCTCATTCGCAGCTGAAATTTACAAAACACAGCCTGCATCAAACTTCAGCCAACTGAACAGAATGGAGTACAGAGCTCTAGAAGGTTTCATCCTTGCCGTCAGTCCATTCAATTTCACATCTATTGCTTCAAATCTGAATATGGCTCCGGTGATGATGGGCAACACAACTTTGTGGAAACCTGCAACAACTGCAATTCTATCCAATTACTGGCTGATGAAGATATTTATTGAAGCCGGCCTTCCTGACGGAGTTGTAAACTTCCTGCCTGGCAGCGGTGCTTTAATAGGAAAGATAGCTTTGAGCTCAAAAGACTTTGGTGGAATTCACTTCACAGGTTCAAATACAACATTTAACACTCTTTGGAAAGAGGTTGGTGAAAAATTGTCAACATACAAGTCTTATCCTCGACTGGTTGGTGAAACTGGTGGTAAAGACTTTATTTTCGTTCATCCATCGGCTCAGGCAAGAGAGGTTGCAACTGCCGCATTCTGTGGTGCTTATGAATTCCAGGGTCAGAAATGCTCTGCTGCTTCAAGGATGTATGTACCTGAATCTTTGTGGGCTGAAGTGAAAAATGAGATGACATCTTTTGCATCACAGGTTAAAATGGGTGATGTGATGGATTATCGTAATTTTATAAATGCGGTTATTGATGAGGCTTCATTTGAGAATATCGTATCTTATATAGAGTATGCAAAAAAATCAAAAGATGCTGAGATAGTCTTTGGCGGAACATACGATAAGTCTGTGGGTTATTTTGTTGCCCCAACTCTTATCCTGACTACCGATCCTCATTTCAAGAGTATGGAGGAGGAGATTTTCGGCCCTGTGCTTACAGTATATATATACAAGGACAATGAAGTATTTGAGACAGCAGAGATTTGTAACACAACTTCTCCGTATGCGCTGACCGGCTCTGTATTTGGAAGAAACAGGGTTGAAGTGATGAAACTTTGTGAAAAACTCACCTATGCTGCCGGCAACTTCTACATAAATGACAAATGTACCGGTGCTGTTGTAGGTAAACAACCTTTCGGAGGCTCAAGAGCTTCAGGTACAAATGATAAGGCTGGCGGAGAATTCAATCTTATCAGATGGGTAAGCCCTAGAACAGTAAAGGAGACTTTCGTCTCCCCTACTGAAATATTTTATGACTATATGAAATAGTCTAAAATTCAAATTGACCTTGCTTCGGAAATAGTCCGAAAAGTCCCCCGGTATGTATGAAAAGTACATTTCCGGGGTTTTTGATTGTTTTATCTTTAATTTCAGAGTAAAGCCCCTTCATAGCTTTTCCGGTATAGACAGGGTCAAGTATAACGCCCTCCTTTCTTGCAAACTCAGCAATAAAATCCAATTCATCTTTTTTACTGATAGCATAACCGATTCCTACGTGACGGTCATTAATCTCCATCTCCTCTCTGTCAATATCAATGGACTCCCCGATATGCTCAAGGGCATCCTTGCTTATCTGGCATGCGATGTTTCTAAAGTACTCGACATCGTCACATACTGCCATACCTATAATTCTTTTGCCATATTTATGAAATTTATTGGCCAGATATAATCCTGCAAAAGTTCCGCCTGAGCCGGTTGCCACAACTATTGTATCAAAAGTCACACCCATCTGCTTCTCCTGCATGGCGATCTCCTCAAGACATGTGTAGTAACCGAGAACGCCTATACCAAATGATGCTCCTTCAGGAATTATATATGCCTTATGACCTTTCTCCTTGTATTCCTTGGCAATTCCCTCCATTATCTCTCCGCGTGAGTTTCTGTATTCATCAGATGTACAGAAACGGATATCGGCTCCCATAATCTTGTTCAGAAAGTAGTTACCTTCAATGACGGGCTCTTCGTTTGTTCTAAGCAAAATGGCTGACTTCAGACCGAGTTTTGTTGCAGCAGCTACTGTAGCTCTTGCATGGTTTGACTGTATACCTCCACAGGTGATAACAGTATCGTATCCGGAATCGATAGCTTCCTTGAGCGCATACTCCAGTTTTCTTATTTTGTTTCCTGAAAACTCTGATGCAGTCTGGTCATCTCTTTTAATATAAAGGTTTATACCTAGTTCTGCAGATATTCTATCCAATCTCTCAATTTTTGTAGGCAGGTTCGCTAAGGAAATCTTTGATTTCATAATTTGTCAATATTTATTCTTAATATTATTGCATCAAAGGTATTGATAAAATTGATTACTTTTGCCTCTCAAAATAAAGAAAAAGATGAAGAAATCTATTATTTCATTAGTTGCTTCTCTGATCCTGACTGTACCGATGACTTTAACTCTCCACGCTCAGGATAAAGCTATGTTTAAACCGATTGCAGACTCTATTCAGATATACCTGAAACCTTCGGCTAAAGTTGGTGGAAAAGTTGCAATTGAAAGTGTGACTGCCCTTAAGAAGAAGAGACTGATAATTGCTTTCAATCAGGCATTAGGAGAGTATCCGGTAAGAGCGGAGCAGGTTGAGGCCATCTATTCCATAGCACACAAGCTGATGCCTCAGGAATATCAGAATTACAAGCTTTTTCTTAAATGCAACGGTACAGGAATTGAAGATTTTGTACCTCCGGTTTATGATCCTTCTAAAGAGAAGGCAGCTGCCAGAAAGGAGAAACATGACAAGAAACATCATGTTGCAAATAATTTAATATACAGAGCTTCAAAGCCATATGCAGTAAACCACGGATTGCAGGACAAGCATATAGCTTTATGGCAAAGCCACGGATATTATTATGAACAGAAACTTCTCCGATGGGAGTGGCAAAGGGCACGCATTTTTCAAACAGTAGAAGATTTGTATACACAATCTTATGTGCTTCCATATCTTGTACCCATGCTGGAAAATTCGGGAGCTGTAGTTATGCTGCCCAGAGAGAGGGATGTCCAGCTAAATGAGGTAATTGTTGACAATGATATGGCTAACACCGGATTTTCTGAAATGAACGGTGACAGCACTTGGCAATCTTCTCAAATTCCAGGGTTTGCAAATACAAAGGAGTCATATACTCAGGGAGAGAATCCATTTACCTTGGGAACAGCACGTGTTATATCATTCGGTAAAAAGGGAGAGAGTGCAGGGGCTAAGTATTATCCTACCATTCCTGAAAGAGGGGAATATGCCGTTTATGTATCATATCAATCGTATCCTAATAGTACTGAAAGAGCAATATATACAGTCCATCACAAAGGTGGTGACACAAAATTCTTTGTAAATCAGAAAATGGGTGGAGGAACATGGATTTATCTTGGGACATTCCTTTTTGAAAAAGGTCAGAATCCGGATGGATATGTTGACCTCTTCAATGTCTCTTCTGATAAAAATGAGGTATTGTCAGCAGATGCAGTGAAGTTTGGAGGAGGTAAGGGCAATATCGCAAGAAAACCGGCCGAGGCTGGTTCTCAGACTAATGTGCCAAGTTCATCATCAGATGTTGCTAAAACGATTAAGATGCCTAAAGATATTACTCCTGAAACAAGTGGGTATCCTAGATTTACCGAGGGTGCAAGATATTGGTTGCAATGGGCCGGTTTCAATGACACTATTTACTCGGCAAATGCAGGTAGCAATGATTATAATGATGATTATATGTCCAGGGGAAGATGGGTGAATGTTCTTTCAGGCGGATCTGTCAAGAATCCTGAGGAAAATGGATATAAGATTCCTCTTGACCTCTCATTTGCATTCCACACCGATGCCGGGACAACACTAAACGACTCAATAATAGGCACTTTAAGTATCTATACAAGATTATCAAACGGAGATGCTGTTTTTCCAACAGGGACACAGAGAATTACAAACAGATATCTTGCCGATTTGGTACAAACACAGATTGTTAATGATGTAAGAACTCTATACGAACCAATCTGGGAACGCAGGGGTTTGTGGGATCGCTCCTACTCTGAGTCAAGATCTCCAAAAGTACCTTCAATGCTTCTTGAGCTTCTCTCTCATCAGAACTTTGCGGATATGCGTTACGGACTGGATCCCAATTTCAGATTCACAATAAGCAGGGCTATATATAAAGGTATTCTCAAATACCTCAATGTTACCCAGAATAAACAATATGTTGTTCAGCCTCTTCCAGTAAAATGTTTCTCTGCGGATGTTACTGATAACAAGGTGACTCTTAAATGGCAGCCTGTCAACGATACGCTTGAACCGACAGCTAAACCGACCAAGTATATTGTTTACAAAAGAGTTGGTGATGGTGGTTTTGATAATGGACGCATCTCGGAGAGTAACTCTTTTTCTGAAAAAATTGAAAAAGATAGGATTTACAGCTACAAAATTACTGCTGTAAACGAAGGCGGAGAGAGTTTCTCTTCAGAAATTCTATCAGTTTATATTTCTTCACAAGAGAAAGGCAAGGTCCTTATTGTCAATTGCTTTGACAGAGTAAGCGCTCCTGCAAGCTATGCAACCATAGACACAACCAGAGGCGGTTTTGCAGATTACCTGGATCATGGTGTACCATATCTGAGAGATATCTCATATATAGGCAGTCAGTACGAATACAGAAGGGAGATTCCATGGATGGATGATGATTCGCCGGGATTTGGAGCCTCTTATGCCGATTACGAGACAAAAGTGATTGCAGGAAATAGTTTTGACTATCCATATGTACATGGTAAAGCTTTGGCTGCTTTGGGTTACAGCTTTGTCTCAAGCAGTAGAGATGCCGTTACAGGGGGAGTAATTTCTCCCGCAAATTACCAGGTAGTTGACTTAATAATGGGAAAACAGCTTCAGTGCAGAATGGGAAGAGATATTATGCCGGTTAATTATACCGTTTTCCCGAAATCACTGCAGAGAATAATTGCTGATTATGCAGGCAAAGGGGGTAAGATTATTGTTTCAGGAGCCAATATTGCCACAGATATCTGGGATAGTATAGAGATGGACAAGGAGAGCATGGATTTTGCAGAAGGTATCCTTAAATATAAATGGCGTACAAATTTTGCAAGCAAGACCGGTGAGGTCAAAGCAGTACAGAGCCCATATAATTTCAAAGGAAAGTACTCATTCTTTACTGAGCCTAACGAAATATCGTATTGTGTTGAAACACCGGATGGGCTTGAACCTGTTGGAGAAAACTCATGGACTATATTCAGATATTCAGACAATAACATATCTGCAGGTGTAGCCTATAAAGGGGTCTATAGTTCCGTTGCCCTAGGCTTCCCTATAGAATCATTAAAGTCAGACGAACAAATTCAGAATATATTCAATAACATTTTTAATTTTTTTGAGAAGTGAAAATTAACAGGACAAGAGAGCTGGAAATAATCGAGCTAATAAAAAAAGAGGTAAAGCCGGCTTTAGGATGTACTGAACCGATAGCAGTTTCATTAGCTGTTTCCAGGGCAGTAGAAGCTCTGCGTCAGGCAGGTTTCGAACCGGAAAAAGTTGATGTTGAAGTCAGTGCAAACATCTTGAAAAATGGTATGGGAGTTGGTGTTCCCGGTACAGGTATGGTTGGACTGCATATTGCAGCTGCATTAGGCATGACATGTGGAAAATCTTCCTATAAACTTGAAGTACTGAAAGATCTGGACGACTCTTCGGTTGAAAAGGCCAAACAGCTTATATCAGATAACAAGATCAACATATCACTTGCAAAAACAAGAAAGAAGCTTTATATCTCTGCTAAATGCTCTTATAATGAACATTTTGCGACAGCCATCATTGAAGATCAGCATGATGCTTTGGTATATGTGAATGTTGACAATCTGGTTCTGACAGATGACAGAAGAGGCAGCAAGTCCGGAGATACAGAAAATAGTGAGGCAAATAAAGATACTCTGGATTATAAACTGGATGTTGCAACAATATATCAGTTTACCAAACAAATCAAATTTGAGGATATTGAATTTATTCTTGAATCTGTAACACTCAACAAGGCACTGGCTTTGGAGGGTCTGCAGAACAACTATGGGCTTAAAGTAGGAAAGACTATTAAGGACAATGTCCATCGCAATGTATTTGGTGACGGATTGCTGACATACTCTATGGCTATGACAGCTGCTGCTTCTGACGCAAGAATGGCAGGTTGCACACTGCCTGCAATGAGTAACTCCGGTAGCGGGAACCAGGGCATAACAGTTACTATGCCTGTGATTGCTGCAGCAGAAAAAATAGGAAGCAATCGTGAGGAACTTGCCAGAGCTCTTATTCTAAGTCACCTTATAGCAATACATATAAAAGGATATTTGGGCAGATTATCTGCACTTTGCGGCTGTGTGATTGCATCAACCGGCGCTGCCTGCGGTATCGTATTTCTTAAAGATGGATCATACGATCAAGTCTGTTTTGCAATAAAAAACATGATTGGGAACATTACCGGTATGGTATGTGACGGAGCAAAGGTAGGATGTGCCCTTAAGGTTGCATCAGGAGTCTCCTCTGCAGTACAATCTGCAATTCTGGCGATGGAGGGAATCTGCATCTCAGAAAATGATGGTATTATCGAGAAAAGTATCGAGAAGACAATCAAGAATCTTGGTAGCATCGGTTCTGTAGGAATGCAGAAAACAGACAACATGATCCTGGACATCATGGTATGTAAGTAGGTCTCTGCCTATTTGTCATAAACTGTCACATAATACCTGTTGGTACATCTTTTGATTTTAGGTTCTTCACGAAGAATAATCTAAAATTATCATATTATGCAAAAAGGAACAATAGGTGTTACTACCGAGAACATTTTCCCGGTTATCAAGAAATTTCTTTATTCTGACCATGAGATTTTCCTCAGGGAGCTCGTCTCTAATGCCGTTGATGCCACACAGAAATTAAAGGCGTTGATTAGCACAGGAGAATTCAAGGCAGAGGCCGGTGATCTTCAGGTTACAATTACTTCAGATCCGGATAAGGGAACAATAACCATAAGTGACAGGGGAATCGGGATGACCGAGGAAGAGGTGAACAAATATATCAACCAGATAGCCTTTTCTAGTGCTGGCGAGTTTCTGGACAAGTACAAGGATCAACTGAATAATATTATTGGCCATTTCGGACTTGGTTTTTACTCATCATTCATGGTCTCTAAAAAGGTTGAAATTCAGACACTGTCATGGAAAGAGGGTGCCGAACCTGTTAAATGGAGCTGTGAAGGTTCTCCGGAATATCAAATAACCAAAGGAAAAAGAAAAGACAGAGGAACTGACATTATATTGTATTTGGACGATGAGTCAAAGGATTTTGCAACAGAGGCCAAGATAAATGAGCTTCTTTATAAATATTGCAAGTTCCTCCCTGTTGAGATAGTGTTTGGAAAGGATAACAAGGTCATTAACAACCCTAATCCAATCTGGACAAAAAAACCTTCTGACCTTAAAGAGGAGGATTACCTCAATTTTTACAGAGAGCTTTACCCTATGCAGGAGGATCCTCTTTTTTACATTCACCTGAATGTGGATTATCCGTTTAACCTGACAGGAGTTTTGTATTTTCCAAAGCTGAAGGATAAACTGGATATATCTAGAAACAAAATCCAACTCTATTGTAATCAGGTATTTGTAACTGACTCTGTAGAGAATATAGTTCCTGATTTTCTCACTCTGTTGCATGGAGTAATTGACTCCCCGGACATCCCTCTTAATGTATCAAGAAGTTACCTCCAATCTGATGCAAATGTGAAGAAGATTTCAGCGCACATTACCAAGAAGGTGGCAGACCGTCTTGAAGAGATATTCAAGAACGACCGTAAGAATCTTGAGGATAAATGGGATAATCTGAAACTCTTTATAGAATATGGAATGCTCTCTGAGGAGAAATTTTACGATAGAGCTGAGAAGTTTGCACTGCTTAAAAATTGCGATGATAAGTACTTCAGTTATGAAGAGTATAAAACATCAATTGAAACAGAGCAGACAGACAAAAACAAAAAAATCGTATATCTCTATACAACAGACAAGGACGAACAATATCCATTTATAGAATCTGCCAGAAATAAAGGATATGATGTCCTGGTTTTCGATAGTCAGCTGGACTCTCATTTTGTAAACCTTCTTGAGAGTAAATTCAAGGATACCACATTTGCCCGTGTAGACTCGGATCATATAGACAAACTTATCCAGAAGAACGAGATCTCTAAACCGGATCTTTCAGAAAAGGAGATAAAAGATATTTCCGATACTTTTGAGTCCGTTTTGCCTGAAGGTTCACACTATAGTTACTCAATAGAGAATCTTGGTGAGAACGACGGAGCTATTCTCATAACCAGATCCGAATTTATGAGAAGATACAGAGAGATGGCAGCACTCAACGGTGGCATGAACTTCTACGGATCTCTTCCTGAATCATACAATATCACAATCAATTATGAGCATCCTCTGGTAAAGAAGATTATTGGAATGAAAGATGAGAAATTAAAATCGCAACTTGAAGATTTTAACCAGAAAGCCTCGACTCCTGAAGCCAGACTTGCAGAGATAAACAAGACCATTTCCGGCAAGAAAGATAGCGAAATTGAGACATCTATTAAAGATGAACAAAAGAGTATCGAAGAGGGGTTGGAAACCTTGAAAAATCAGAGAAAGGGAGTGTTGTCTTCTTTTGGAAAAGAGTGCGAATTGCTTAAGGAAGTTGTTGATTTAGCGCTACTTGCAAATGGAATGCTAAAAGGAGAAGATCTTAACAAGTTTATCAAACGGAGCCTCTCTTTGATAAAATAATTTATTGTTAAGGTTCTGTTACATTTTTTCTCTTTAACGAAAGATTTCTGGATTTTCCTTTTTTCTAGTCTTATTTTTGCACAAAATAATCAATAAAACATGAAAATTGACAGATTTTTCCAACTATTTATTGTTAAAGAGAAAAAATTCTACCCATTGTACATCTCACAGCTTGAAATCGTAAATAAAGCTGCGCAGGAGCTCAAGTCTCTCTTTCTTGAAAGCAACCATGAAGCTCAGAAAGAGTTATATAAGAGGATCAACTCTCTGGAAATGGAGGGAGATCATATAACAGGAAGGATATATGAAGAGCTGGAACAAACATTTGTCACTCCATTTGACAGGGAGGATATTCATATTCTTGCCTATAGAATAGACACTTTTCTTGACTTTATCCATGATTCTGCCCGTAAGCAGGTAATGTACAAGCCGAAGAATACCTACAAGGATATGATTACGATTGCTGATTATATTATTGAACTTTCAGGACTTCTGAAGGAGATGGTAAGCAAGCTCGAATATATAATGAAACAGCATGAGGATATCCTCACTAAAGCTAAAAGAGTCAAAGATATAGAGAGACTTGTTGATCAGCTTTATGAAAACTTCAACAGCTTTTTATTTGAAAACGAGAAGGATGCGATTGAACTTGTAAAACACAAGAACATTGTTCAAAGCCTTGAGGATGCAACAGACAGGGCAAAGGATGTAAGTGATTGCATAAGGTCTATTATTGTCAAACAAGCATAAATAAGGCGATTATGTTGACAATAGTCATTATAGCAATAGTTGTAGCACTCCTGTTTGATTTTCTCAACGGAATGAATGATGCAGCAAACTCAATTGCAACAATAGTCTCTACTAAAGTTCTCTCTCCTACTACGGCTGTTCTTTGGGCTGCATTCTGGAATTTTGCCGCATTTTTTATCTTCGGAGTCCATGTTGCAAATACTATAGGTAAGGGAATTGTGGATCCGAATGTTGTTAATCCTTATATAATTTTATCTGCTCTAAGTGGGTCTGTTATATGGGTATACGCCTGTACAAAACTTGGCATGCCGATAAGTGTGTCGCACGCATTGATTGGGGGGCTTATTGGTCCAGTATGGTTTACGCATGGCACCAGTGCCCTGATAGGAACAGGAATACTTAAAATCGGTCTTTTTATAGTTCTCTCGCCTTTGATTGGTGCAATACTGGGTTTCATAATGATGGCCATCACTCTTTTCATACACAAAAACAAGCATCCTTTAAAAGTTGAGAAGAGGTTCAAGGTTATGCAACTTTTCTCCTCTGCAATATTCAGTCTTGGACACGGTGGAAACGATGCCCAGAAAACAATGGGTATTATAGCCATGTTACTTTTCAGTGTAGCAGGAACAAATGATTTTATCTCAAAATATCTATATGAACCTGGCATTGGATTTCACGTACCACTCTGGATTACAATTACATGCTACTCTGTAATTGCATTAGGAACAATTACAGGCGGATGGAAGGTTATCAGAACTCTCGGAGACGGTCTGGCTAAACTAAAACCTGTACAAGGTTTTTGTGCAGAGACTGCCGGTGCATTGACCTTAATAGGAACAGCGCTTACTGGTATCCCTGTCAGCACAACCCACACCATAACCGGTTCAATTATCGGTGTTGGTATGACAAAAGGGGTTGCCACGGTAAAGTGGGCAACAGCCAAAAACATTGTAGGGGCATGGATTTTCACCATACCGGCAAGCCTTATTATTTCCGGTCTTATATATGTAGTTATAGACGCAATACTGGTTTTGCCTTAGTTTTTGGCAATGTACTCTGCGACATAATCACCTATATCCGATGTCGTATAGGCTTTAGCCTCTTTTATAAGTTCAGGTGTGAGTATTCCATTGTTAATGGCATCTTCACACCCTTTTCTTATTGCACGGACTTCTGTATTCATTTCAAAAGCACTTTCCAGCAACATGGCTGCAGATAAAATTGTAGCAATAGGATTTGCAATGTTCTTACCCGCTCCCTGAGGAAATGATCCGTGAATAGGCTCAAATAATGGGGTGTAGGATCCCATAGATGAAGATGGTAAGAGACCTATTGAGCCCGTCAGCACACTTGCCTGATCGCTTAAAATGTCACCGAACATATTTTCTGTAAGAATCACATCAAATCTTCCGGGTTCTGTAACCAGTTGCATAGCTGCATTATCTACATATAGATAGTCCAACTTGACATCGTTGAATTCGCTCTTATGGAGATTTGAAACCACCTCTCTCCAGAGTCTGGATGTAGCCAATACATTTGCTTTGTCAACCAGTGTAACCGATCCTCTGCGCTTTCTTGCCATTTTGAATGCAATCCGGGATATTCGTTCAATCTCTACATCAGAGTAGAGTGATGTGTCGTAAGCTCTCCTGCCATCTTCACTTCTTCCTCTCGGCTCTCCGAAATAGATGCCGCCTGTAAGTTCTCTGACAACAACCAAATCGACATCTTTTACAATACTCTCTTTGAGAGGAGACCTATCGATCAGTTTACTGTAAATTTCCACAGGACGGATATTTGCATATAATCCCAGACTCTTTCTCATTTTCAACAATCCCTGTTCCGGACGGACCTTTGCCGTAGGGTTATTGTCATATTTAGGATCTCCTATCGCGCCAAAAAGAATTGCATCCGACTCCATACAAATCTTATGTGTCTCTTCAGGATAGGGGTCACCGCAATCATCTATAGCTGCTGCTCCAATCCTTCCATAGATGTATTCAAATTTATGGTTGAACTTTAATTCCACCGCTTTTAAAACCTTTACACTCTCTGCCACAATCTCCGGGCCGATACCGTCTCCCGGAAGAACTGCTATTCTTTTATTCATATTACTCTAATTCTATTATTTTCAAAGTTTTCTATCTCTTGTCTGCCAGATATTAAAAAGTCTATATCATCAAATCCGTTTATCAGACAATTCTGTTTATATGAGTTTATCTGAAAGTTCTCTCTCTCCCCTGTTGCAGATATTGTCACACTGCGTTCCGGAAGGTTAATGATAATGTCACTCCCTACATTTTTAAAAATTTTATTCAGAAAATCATCAGAGACCTGCACAGGGAGTAATCCGTTGTTCAGTGCATTGTTCTTAAAAATATCTGCAAAGAAACTCGATATAACGGCTCTGAATCCGTAATCGTAAATAGCCCATGCCGCATGCTCGCGGCTTGACCCGCAGCCGAAATTCCTGCCGGCAACAAGTATTTTTTGACTTTTATTATTATTCAATTCTGATGAGGGAATCATCTCGCCTTTATTGTCGTATCTCCAATCGTAAAAGAAATTTTTACCGAAACCCTCTCTTGTTGTTGTCTTAAGAAATCTGGCAGGTATTATTTGATCTGTGTCGATATTCTCAATTGGAACATTTATAGTTCCCGATTTAAGTATTGTAAACTTTTCAAAACCCATAATCAATATTCTCTAGGATCTGTTATTACTCCGTTTATCGCAGCGGCTGCCGCTACCAGTGGCCCTGCAAGTAATGTCCTGGCTCCCGGACCCTGTCGTCCCTCAAAATTCCTGTTTGAAGTCGAAACACAATATTTCCCCGAAGGGATCTTATCATCATTCATAGCAAGGCATGCAGAGCAACCTGGTTGTCGTATTTCGAATCCTGCAGTTCTTAGAATATCACCTATTCCCTCATTCTCAAGCTGTGACTCTACCTGTTTTGAGCCTGGCACTAACCAGACTGTGACATCTGGGTGTTTTCTCCGTCCCTTCACAATAGAGGCAAATGCTCTGAAATCCTCAATTCTGCCATTTGTGCAGCTACCAAGAAAGACATAATCTATTTTTTTCCCTCTTATTATTTCTCCAGCTCTAAATCCCATATATTCCAACGCTTTCATGAATGAAGGATTGCTTTCCGGATTTTCAGGGACTCTATCCGTAACGGCCATACCCATGCCGGGGTTAGTTCCGTATGTAATCATCGGTTCAATATCTTCAGCCTTGAATTGATAGAGAGCATCATATTCGGCTCCGATGTCACTTTTCAGGGTTTCCCAATATTTTAGCGATTGTTGCCATGCTTCTCCCTTAGGTGAATACTCTCTCTCTTTTAGATAGTTGTATGTTACCTGATCGGGAGCAATCAAACCTCCCTTTGCACCCATCTCAATGCTCATATTGCAGATTGTCATTCTCTCTTCCATAGACAAGGAGAGAATAGTAGAACCTGCGAATTCAAGAAAATATCCGGTACCAGCAGAGGTTCCAAGCTTGGAAATAATGTGAAGAATAATGTCTTTTGCACAAACACCCTTGCCTAAATCGCCATCAACTTTAATAAGCATCTGTTTAGGTTTTGTCTGAAGAAGTGATTGTGTGGCAAGTACCATTTCCACTTCGCTTGTACCCACACCGAATGCAATATTTCCAAAAGCTCCGTGAGTGGATGTGTGGCTGTCTCCGCACACTATTGTCATTCCGCATGTTGTAAGTCCCAATTCAGGTCCGATAATATGTACAACTCCGTTCCTTTTGTCTCCAAGTGGGAAGTATGTAATACCGTGTTTTTTTGTATTCTCTGCCAATTTTTCAACAGGATGCCTGGATGTAGGATCACTTATAGGCATATGCTGATTTATAGTAGGCACATTGTGATCGCAGGTGGCAAATGTCTGATTTGGCCTGAACACCTCCAGTCCGCGTTTCTCCAATCCGGAGAATGCCTGAGGTGATGTCACCTCATGTATATAGTGCCTGTCAATGTAAAGCACTGAGGGCCCATCTGCTATCTCTTTAACTATATGGGAATCCCAGATTTTATCAAAAATCGTCTTTTTCATAATACATTAAATAATTTTCGAAACTGCATCAATCAATGCTTCTACGGAGGCTGTGATAATATCTGTATTTGCAGAAAATCCGTAATAAATACTTCCTTTGTTTTCTACCTGTATATGGACTTTTCCCACATCATCTGTACCTTTTGTAATTGCCTGAACAAGGAACTCTTCAAGATTTATTTTTCTATGAATAAGCGATTTTACTGCAGAAAAAGATGCATCTATCGGTCCGTTTCCAGAACTTGTTGCCACACACTCCTCACCATCTATCAGAAGCTTTACTGTAGCCATAGGTATTGCAGACTTTCCACATACAACCTGAAGATATTTAAGCTTAATCCGATGTGTCTGGATATTTTTGGTCACTCCGGAAATCATCAGAAGATCCTCATCGTGAATTTCTTTCTTTACATCCGCAAGTTTCAGAAACTTATCGTATGCAATATCCAGCTCCTCGTTTGAAAGATCGATGTTAAGACGGGAAAAGTGATGCTTTAGGGCGGCTCTTCCGCTTCTTGCAGTAAGTGCAATTACTGATTCATTTACACCAACTGCAGACGGGTCAATTATCTCATAACTCTCTCTGTTCTTTAAAACCCCATCCTGATGTATTCCTGAAGAGTGTGCGAAAGCATTCCTTCCCACAATTGCCTTATTAGGCTGCACAGGCATTCTCATCAATGTCGAAACCAATCTTGATGTCTTCATTATTAAAGGAGTATCAATCTCTGTATAAACAGGGAAGTCCTTTCTGCATTTTATGGCCATTACAACCTCTTCCAATGCAGTATTACCTGCTCTCTCCCCTATTCCGTTAATTGTAACCTCTGCCTGACGTGCCCCGTTCATAATGCCCGCAAGTGTATTGGCTGTTGCCATTCCAAGATCATTATGACAATGTGTGGATATTATAGCCTTATCTATATTTGGCACATTTTCAATAAGATATTTGATCTTTGCACCATACTCCTCAGGGGTGCAATAACCGGTCGTATCAGGAATATTGACAACTGTCGCACCTGCTTTAATAACAGCTTCCACTACTCTTGCCAGATATCCGTTTTCTGTTCTTCCGGCATCTTCA
Organism: Bacteroidales bacterium; assembly: GCA_028690215.1. Classification (GTDB taxonomy): domain Bacteria; phylum Bacteroidota; class Bacteroidia; order Bacteroidales; family UBA932; genus Bact-08. The sequence goes on from JAQVBQ010000003.1 coordinate 85,985, forward strand.
GCATAGAACTCAACATCATCGACAAACTTCCTGGCATATTTTACACAGTTAATTGCTCTTACAATTATATCCTCTCTGTTTGATTTGAATTTGTACAGAATATGAGGATCAGAGGTGCCTATTCCTGTGTGAATCCTTTTTCTTCTGGCAAAATGCAATGCATCGGCAGCAACCTCAATATCTTTCTCTACGGCTCGTGTAAGAGCACATATTGTTGAATCTTTGACAACTTTTGATATCTCAACGATTGATGTAAAATCACCGGGGCTGGAAATTGGAAACCCACACTCAATTATATCTACCTTTAATAATTCTAGGGATTTTGCTAATTCTATCTTTTCAATAGTGTTTAACTGGCAACCCGGAACCTGCTCACCATCTCTCAGAGTGGTGTCGAATACATAGAGTTTCTCGTTCATGTTTGTCTAAATTAAAAAAGCCACCTTATTCAAGGTGGCCGGTTCATATTTCTTATAATATTTAATCACAATATATCAGATCCCCACCTCTCTGCCTTTACATAGGTCGAGTAGTAGAAACAAATCCATATTTAGATTATTCATTGCTTGCATAACGGCTGCGAAGATATAAAAATAATCAATATATCTGCGGAATTATCTTATTTTTGTATAAACCTACACAAAATAAGTTATAATTTATGACATACAAATACTTGCGTATATCTACTGAAAATCAGATTTGTACGCTTATAATAAGCAACCCTTCCCAACTGAATGCTTTGAATTCGTCATTATTGACAGAACTCGATGAAGCTATTAGTGAAATTGAAACAAATCCCGAAATACGTGTTTTGATTATTACCGGAGAGGGAAGATCGTTTGTTGCCGGTGCTGACATTTCAGAGATGGCGGAACTGGACAGCATAGCTGCCGGGGAGTTTGCTTTTCGCGGAGCAAGTGTATTCAGGAAAATCGAGATTTTGCCAATACCTGTTATAGCTGCAATAAATGGATTTGCCCTGGGCGGGGGATGTGAACTTGCTCTTTCATGTGACGTAAGGATAGGTTCTGATAATGCAAAACTTGGACAGCCTGAAGTCTCTTTGGGAATAACTCCGGGTTTTTCTGGCACTGTCAGATTGATCAGAATAGTTGGGGTAGCCAAGGCTAAAGAGCTGATTTATACCGGCAAGGTAATAGATGCATCTGAAGCTCTATCTATAGGACTATTAAACAAAGTTTATACATCCGAGGCCCTTATGGATGAAGTGAACAAAATTGCAGAAAAAATAGCCGGAAATGCCCCAATAGCTGTCAGAAATGCAAAGAGATCCATTAATGACTCTGTTGACCTTTCTGCAGATGAGGCTATTAAAAACGAAATGCAACTTTTTGCCTCATGTTTCAGTTCAGAAGATCAGAAAGAGGGTATGAAGGCATTTTTAAATAAGAGTAAAACAAAATTCAATAACAGATAATATCTAAAACTATGAAAATTTGCATAATAGGAACAGGCACAATGGGAAGCGGCATTGTCCAGGCATTCGCTCAATCGGGCTTTGATGTTGTGATGAAGGGCATAAATGACAAAGAGTTGCAATCCGGGTACAAGAATATTGAGAGGAATCTTTCAAAACTTGTGGAAAAGGGGAAAATGGGACAATCTGAGGCAGAAGAAATCAAGTCAAGGATTACCGGTACTACAGGATATGATTTATGCAAGGATGCAGATCTCGTTGTTGAAGCAGTCTTTGAGACCATGTCTGTTAAGAATGAGATATTCAGATCTCTGGATGAAATTTGTGAGCCAAAGACCATCCTTGCCTCGAATACATCCTCTCTCTCGATCACAGAAATCGCAGCATCTACTAAGAGGGCTGACAGAGTTATCGGGATGCACTTCTTCAACCCTGCACCTGTCATGAAACTCGTTGAAGTCATTAAGGGACAATTGACTTCGCCTGAAACTCAGGCTTTTGTTACTGAAGTAGCCGTCAAGGCAGGTAAGACACCTGTAAATGTTAATGAAGCGCCCGGATTTGTAGTAAACAGAATACTTATTCCTTTGGTGAATGAAGGTGTGGCAATATTTGCAGAGGGTGTTGCAACAAAAGAGGAGATAGACGAGGCTATGAAACTCGGGGCAAATCATCCTATGGGACCTCTGGCTCTCGGTGATTTGATTGGACTGGATGTATGTCTTGCTATAATGGAGGTTCTATACAATGAGTTTGGTGATCCTAAATACAGGCCTCATCCGCTTCTTAAAAAAATGGTAAGGGCAGGCCAACTCGGAAGAAAGACCGGAATAGGCTTTTATGATTACAGCAAGTAGTGACCAACAACAAGAGGTGTAAATGCCAAACAGAAACAGCCAGCAAAAGAGTTCCAGAATGAATTATAAGATTCTTATGCAAAATCGCATAAGAAGGGTTCTTATGATCTGTACCAGTTATGATGCTTATATACTTGAGGAGGATGGCCGGATTGAGGACCAGATATACAAGGAGTATGTAGACCTTAACCTTAGCAATCCTCCAGCATTCACATGGGCTAATTCATCTATGGATGCCCTGAAATTGTTGGATTCCGACAATGATTTCGATTTGATAATAAGTATGATTAATGTGGGTGAGCTGGATGTTTTCAAGTTTTCCAAACTCTGCAAAGTTGAACATCCGGACATACCGTTTGTGCTTCTCACAAATTTTTCAAAGGAGCTTTCAAAAATCATAGAGAGAGAGGATTGTTCGGCAATAGACCATATTTTCAGCTGGCATGGGAATGCAGATCTTATTCTTGCAATAATAAAACTGTTTGAAGACAGGATTAATGCCGACGATGACATACTAAACGCCGGGGTACAATCTATATTGCTGGTAGAGGATTCAATCAGGTTCTATTCGACATACCTGCCGGCAATATACAGGCTGGTACTGGTTCAAAGTGCCGAGTTCCTGAAAGAGGCATTAAATGAACAACAACAAAAACTCAGAAAAAGGGCAAGACCCAAAATACTTCTTGCAACAAACTATGAAGAAGCAGTAGCTCTTTATGAAAAGTATAAGAAGAATCTCCTCGGGGTCATATCTGATGTAGCATTTGTGTTACATAAAAGTGATCCTCCTGAAAGTGAGAAGATTGATGCTGGTATCGATTTGTGCAGAATGATCCAGAAGGATGATCCCTATATGCCTTTCCTGCTTCAATCATCTCAGGAGAGTATGAGAAGCGTAGCCGAGAGCCTTGGTGTCGGTTTTATTCTCAAGCACTCAAAAACTCTTTTAATTGAGCTGAGTGAATATATCAGTGAGGAGTTTGTATTTGGAGATTTTGTTTTCAGAGATATTGAAACCGGAATAGTTTATGGCAGGGCAAAAGATCTAAAAGAGCTCCAGCATCTTATAATGGAGATTCCTGAAGATGTACTATTATACCACGCGTCAAGAAACAGGCTATCCAAATGGATGTATTCACGGGGACTTTTCTCCCTTGCAACTAAGATAAAAGGGGTTCGCGAGGTTCAATTCAAGACTACAGATGAGCTGAGAAACTTCATAATTCAATCAATCATAGATTACCGGATTCTAGTCGGCCATGGTGTTGTAGCCAGATTCAACAAAGATACATATGGTGAATTCATCTGGTTTGCAAGACTCGGTGAAGGGTCTCTTGGCGGAAAGGCAAGAGGATTGGCTTTTATAAACAGCATGCTGCAAAAGCACAATTTACTGAACAAATACCCCGGAGTCAAGATTCTTATCCCAAGAACAATTGTCATAGCCACAGACTATTTTGACGAATTTATAAAGGATAATGGTCTTCAGTATGTAATCAACTCAGATATAACAGATGAAGAGCTTCTCTCAGAGTTTGTAAGTTCCAGATTGCCTGAACAACTTGTGGAAGAGTTAAAGGTATATATAAGATATGCAACAGGTCCTTTAGCCGTGAGATCCAGTTCAAAACTTGAAGATTCACACTATCAACCATTTGCAGGGATATACTCTACTTACATGATTCCACATACTCAGAACAATGACCAGATGTTGAGACTTCTCGGCAAGGCCATTAAAAGTGTCTATGCTTCAATTTATTACGCATCAAGTAGATCATATATTCAAGCGACTTCAAATCTTATAAGTGAAGAGAAGATGGCTGTTGTCATCCAGGATGTCTGTGGCACTGAAGACAACGGTTATTTCTTCCCTACTCTTTCCGGTGTAGCCAGATCGGTCAACTTTTATCCGATAGGATCGGAAAAACCTGAGGATGGTATTGTAAATATGGCATTCGGATTAGGAAGGCTCGTAGTAGAGGGAGGCAAGACTCTCCGATTCTCTCCCAAACATCCAAAGCACATATTGCAGCTTTCAAGCACACAGCTTGCCTTGAAGGATACCCAGAATCATATGTTCGCGCTAAACCTTAAGCCGGAAGAGTTCAAGACCTCTATCGACGAATCTGTAAACCTTGAAAAATTTGATATAAACCAGGCTAAGCATTTCAGGAACATGAAGTATGTTGCATCTACATGGAATCCTCAGAATGAGATGCTGATTGACAACAATCTTGAAGATGGAAGAAAGGTGATAACCTTTGCTCACATTTTAAAATATGATTTAATACCTCTTGCTAAGATTATCTGTGACATACTGGAGATTAGTCAGATGGAGATGCGTACGCCTGTGGAGCTGGAATTTGCTTTAAATATGGATGTTCCGGATGGTCAGGACAGAATCTTCAGTTTTTTACAAATCAGACCTATTACCAATAATCAGGATAATGTTTCCGTTGATTGGGACGATATTGACAGAAACGGAAGTATAATATATTCGGAAAAGGCTCTTGGTCTGGGAAAAGTGGAAGGGATAACCGATGTAATCTATGTCAAAAGCGAAAACTTCGACAACACTTACACAAGAGAGATTGCATCTGAAGTTAATCTTCTTAACAAAGAGGCTAAGGAGCAGAACAGGAATTATCTCCTGATTGGTCCGGGAAGATGGGGCTCAAGTGATCCATGGCTTGGCATACCGGTTAAATGGCCGGATATATCAGAAGCAAAGGTGATTGTTGAGTGTGGTCAGAAAAATTTTAATGTAGAACCTAGCCAGGGAACTCATTTTTTCCAGAACCTCACATCTTTAGGAATCGGTTATCTAACAATCAACCCGTTTGCAGGAGACGGCTCTTTTAATCAAGAGATGCTTGACTCAATGGAGGTAATTCATGAAAGTAAATATTTGAGACACATCCGTTTCGATAATCCTTTGTTTATTTTCATAGATGGCCGGAAGAGCCGTGGAATAATACGAGTATCATAATCCTGCGTTTTTTGTATTTTTGCTGCCAAATAAGCGACTATTATGAGCGACATTCTCAACCATGAGTGCGGGATAGCACTTGTAAGACTTCTCAAGCCATTGGAATACTATCACAATAAGTACGGTTCATATCTTTACGGTCTGAACCGTCTTTATATTATGATGGAGAAACAGAGAAACCGAGGACAGGAGGGAGCAGGTGTCGTTGGGGTAAAGCTTGATATGCCCCCCGGTTATAAATATATGGACAGGGTCCGATCCTGTGATTCAAACCCAATCCAGGAGGTTTTTAAAAGGATTAACGAGCCATTTGATTCTGATACATTAAAAAATCGAGATTCAAAGTGGGCAAAGATGAACATCCCTTTTGTATCAGAAATTTATTTAGGTCATCTGAGATACTCCACATTCGGGAAAAACAACATAGATCTTGTACATCCCCTTAAAAGAGCCAGTAACTGGAGAAGCCGTAATCTTGCCCTTGCTGCAAACTTCAACCTTACAAATATTGACGAGTTGTTTGAAAGTCTCATACAAGCTGGTCAGCATCCCAGATATTATGCCGATACTGTAACCCTGCTGGAGAAAGTAGGATACTATCTTGATGATGAGATTCAAAACAGGTACAGAAAATACCGTGATGAAGGATTGAGTAAAATAGAAATTACTCAACAAATAGAAGAGAATCTTGATATACAGGATGTTCTTAGAAAAAGTACTGAAAACTGGGACGGAGGATACGCAGTTGCAGGAGTTTTAGGACACGGGGATGCCTTTGTAGTAAGGGATCCTTGGGGAATCAGACCCGCATACTACTATCATGACGATGAGGTTGTTGTTGTTGCATCTGAAGCTTCTGTAATAAGGACATCATTCAGAGTTGACGATGCTGGAATTAAGGAGATTAAACCCGGTCATGCACTTATCGCAAGACAAAACGGCAATGTTGATGAGGTTATGGTCCGCGAGCCAATGGAGAGGAGTAGCTGCTCTTTTGAAAGAATATATTTCTCACGCGGAAACGACCGGAATATATACAAGGAGAGAAAAAAGCTCGGTGAGCTGCTCTCTGATCAGTTGATAGAGGCTGTAAACGGAGATTTGGAAAATACTGTATTCTCATTTATTCCTAACACTGCAGAGACATCGTTTTACGGAATGGTAAAGGGAATACAACAATATATGGTTAACAGAAAAATTGAGCAGCTGAAGTCTGCTAACGGCCATATAGATGACACTTTTATTGAGAAAATCATATCTGCCGAACCGAGGGTTGAGAAAATTGTAATAAAGGATGCGAAATTAAGAACATTCATAACATCTGACGGGGACAGGGAGATGATGGTAGGCCATGTATATGATGTAACATATGGAGCTGTAAGGCCGGAAGATAACCTAATTGTCATCGATGACTCTATTGTAAGGGGCACAACTTTACGCAGAAGCATATTGAGGATTCTTGACACTCTTCATCCTAAAAAGATCATTATAGTCTCATCTGCTCCACAGATCAGATATCCGGACTGTTACGGGATTGATATGACAAGAATGGGCGAATTCATTGCGTTTAATGCGGCAATAGAACTCTTAAAGGAGAATGGCCTTGAATCGATTATCGAGGATGTTTATCAGAAATGCAAAAGTCAGGTCGGACTACCTAAGGAGATGTACGTCAATTATGTAAAAGAGATATATAGCAATTTTACTGACGAAGAGATCTCTTCAAAAATTGCCGAAATGGTAAAGAGCAAGGATATAAAGGCTGAAGTACAGGTTGTTTTTCAAAAAGTTGACAACTTGTATCTTGCGTGTCCTGAGAATAGTGGCGATTGGTATTTTTCCGGAAATTATCCGACACCCGGTGGAAATAAAGTTGTAAATACAGCTTTCATAAATTGGAGAGAGGGACGGGACGAAAGATCATACTAGCGAGCCAGCACAACACCTGTATTTCTTCCTGTGCTCTTCACATATTCACTGAGCGTTCCCTTGTGTATAACAACTTTTTCCATTTTGGAGGAAGCATGGATAAAAGTAAGTCTCTTACCATCTTTATAGATAATCCCTACATGAGATATATCTATTCCTGGAATGGTTGTGACAAAACCCACCATATCTCCGGTGTGAATTCTCCTGAATTTTCTGTCAATTCTTTTTGTCGGGATATAATAGTGTCTTCTTTTGTTAATTTCCTGCTCCTTTAATACAACCTTATCCTTTAGTGCAGCGTTTTGTGATAGTGGCTTGTAACTATCTGAGCTGGAAGACATAACATAAAGATTTAGTTTCAACCTTTTCCCGCCACATTTACGTGTAACATTATTAATCAGCCCTTTTTTCTGATTTTCAAATATCCAGTCAGAAGTGTAGTGCAGTCTGTCCGTATAATCGTTTATAGTATCATCTCTGTATCTGTAATGTTTCAGGTTGTAACAGTAGTTTTCAAAGGAGATATCTCCGGAAATCACAGTTGATGTCAGGGCTAAGACATTTTCCACAAATGTGGTACAATCTAATTCTCTCAGGTTAACCACTAATCCTTCTGGTTCAATTTCCAGGGTATGGCCAACATAAGGAGTTTCAAGAAAAAACATGGCTGTTTTTAATATTATTGTGTCTCGTGGCTGATCTCTCCATGCTTCGATATATTTGCAATAGTCGTTGAAAATCTCCTTGTCTCTGTTTTTACAATAGAGAGTATCAACAGAAAACGCCATTGATATTGTAGAAATAAATGACATAATAAATGTCATCATGAGGAACTTTTTCATCATAAAATATACTCCTTTATTTTGCTTATAAGTAACTCTTTTTCAATTGGTTTTGGAATAAAATCCAAAAAGCCCTCAGATAGGGCCCTCTTCCTCTCCTCTTCTCCTGCGAAGGCTGTTACAGCTAATACAGGGATTTCTGGTCTCTCTTCCTTTATTATCCTATTAGCCTGATAGCCGTTCATCAACGGCATATTCAAATCCATGAGAACCATATTCACATCCTTTAATTCCCGGCATGACTCAACAGCTTCATTCCCGTTTTTAGCCCTTACAACAATATAGTTTTGTGGAGATAGAATCTTTTCAATAAGAAGAAAGTTTACATCCTCATCTTCAGCAACAATCAAGGTTTTTGAGATGTTACCTGTCAAATGCCGCTGAGTGTTGTCTGAGATTGTATCGATTACAGGGTTATCACTCTCAATGTAAGGCAGAGTAAAAAAGAAGGTAGTCCCCTTTCCTACTTCAGAATCCAGCCAAATTTCCCCTCCGAGCAACTCCACATATGCCTTTGAAATAGGAAGCCCCAGCCCGGACCCGCCATACCTTCTGCTGTCCCCGATTTCGATTTGTCTGAATCTTTTGAATATCTCATCGCGCATGTTATCTGGTATACCAATTCCGGTATCTTTAACGTAAAACTGTATTTTCTCTCCTGCCAACTCATATCCAACTTCAATATATCCTTCAAGTGTAAACTTAAAAGCATTGGTTAAAAGGTTAGAAAATATTTGAATAAACTTGATCTCATCACTGTTTACAAATGCCTTATTATCAGACAGGGTGAGGTTTAGCTTAATTACCACACCATGTTCTTTTGTTTTGATAGAAAACTGATCGCAGATTTGGCGGATAAGATTATTTACGTTAAAGTTCTTTTTATTGCATGTCTCTTGCCCTGCCTCCAATGCTGATATATTAACGATATCCTTGATTATAACCAGCAACTGCTGCCCACTCTTCTGTATAATATCAGAGAAAGAGATTCTGTCTTCTTTTGAGAGTTCCTGTTCGGTGAGCATCTGGGTAAAACCCATTATAGCATTGAGCGGTGTCCTTATTTCATGTGAAATGTTGTGAAGAAACGCAGTCTTAAGGCGGTCACTCTCCTCTGCCCTCTCCTTGGCTTTAATAAAGTCAGCAAGTAGAGCTTTTCTCTCCGTAACATCTTCCATCAAAATTATGTACTTGGAAATCTCACCATTTTCATTCATAATTGATGAAATGTCCGTTTTAGCCCAAAATAGCTCGCCGTTCTTTTTCATGTTCTGGAACTCACCCTGCCATATACTCCCCTTTGATATCCTTACAAGAAGCTGGTTATAGAAATTCTTCTCATTGACACTGGGGCTGAGTATTCTTGACTCATCTTTAATCAAGTCCTCCAGCAAATATCCGGTAAGTTCTGTAAACTTTGGGTTTACGTATTCAATCAGGCCACTCTTATCTGTTATCATAACGCAAACAGGACTCTGTTCTATCGCACGGCCAAGGAGTCTGACTCTGTATTCAGACTGCCTCTGGGCTGTAATATCCCTTACCAGAACATGTCTTGCAGGTCTGGAATTGAATGAAAAAGGGTGAGAGCTTGTCTCTGTAATGATAATGCTCCCATCTTTCCTTCTATTTTTAATATCGGTCTCATATCTGTATTTTGGTCCTGTTCTTGTAATATCTGAAACGATATAATCTTTATCATTAACTCTGATATCATTGACCCTCATTGAAAGAAACTCATCGCGTGTATAACCGTAAAGATTAACCGCTGCAGAGTTTACCTCAAGAAAAAAGAGAGTTTCAACATCATAAATCCACATTGGTTGAGGATTTTTTGCAAACATATACCTGTAAATCTTCTCACTCTCCTTCAGTCTCTTTTCTGCAAGCTCTTTTTCCTGCATTGCTCTTTTCTGCTCCAGAGCATTCATTATTGCATTGTTGAGCCTTCTCAGATTATCTTTCAAAATATAATCATCTGCTCCGGATTTCAATGAATTTACAGCAGTCTCTTCATTTATAGAGCCTGTAATCAAGATAAAAGGGGTATCCGGCAATAATTCATTTCTGATATTAAGCGCTTCCATGCCGTTGAATATCGGCAAATTATAATCCGAGAGAATGATGTCAGGCTTATAGGAGTTAATAGCATTTATAAAGTCCTCACGAGTCTCAACTGCTACAGAGTCGAACAAGATATTGCCATCAAGAATGAAATCCTTAATCATCCTTAAGTCGGAAGGGTTGTCTTCCACAAACAATATCTTAAGCTTCGTATCCATATAATAATTCCCCCAAGCTTTATCTACAAATATATTAAAAAAGAGTTAAATTTTGCTGATTTGCAAAGAGTATCTGAATCAACAATTCCTATCTTATCTCTTCTCCCCTGAAAGGTTGTCTGAAATACTTCTCAACTGTGATATTGAAGAGTTCCGGCTGCTCGCGGGGTACTCTGTGTGTTGCGTCAGGGAAGATACATAGATTAGCTTTAGGAATGCTTTTATAAATAAAAAGAGTATGGTCCAATTTAATAATATCCCGATCCGCCGAAAGAACCAATACCGGAACCTTGATCCGTCCAAGATCTTCTGACGATAGCCAAGGTTGGAATTCAACCATCCTGTATCTTTGCTGAATGACTTTCCAGTTTTTTGTAGTATCCCTCTTTGCAAGCATCTCTTCTGCCTGTATTCTTTTTCGTTTTGTAGGCTCAATAAAACTTGGATAGAGAGCATTTCTATCAGGGGTTACATTTACTCCATAAACTGCCATTTTCTTTACAGATTCGGGGAAATTTATTCCCAGGATAAGAGCAATTATCCCTCCGTCACTATACCCGATTACATAAGCAGAATCGAGTCCTAATCCCTTTATAAGACCTGCTACATCTTCAGCCAAAATGTTATATGTCAGCGAATCAGGACCCAGTTCAGATTTCCCTCTACCCCTGCTATCGATTGCTATAACATGGTATTCTTTAGAAAAAAATGAGATCTGATGTCTCATATCTTTTATACTATTCCCATTTCCGTGAAGAATAACAAGTGGTTCACCCTTTCCATAGGATTCATAATAAATATTAACTTTCCCTACTTTCAAAAATGAACCGGCATCTTGATTATTACCATATTGTATCTCTTTTTCCTGTCCAAGGATATCACCCGATCCTAAAAAAAGAATTAAGCATGGGATTAAAAGCGTTCTCTTAAATAATTGCATCCAAAATTTGTTCATAGTTTAAAAAGAGTATCCTATGTTTAGGGTTAAAGGAATTTTAACTCCGCCATTTGCCGGAAAAATATTCCCGTTTGAATAATGGGCTATTCGTAATTCTGCATTAATAGTTCTCTGTTTGCCCAAAAAACAACCGATAGCCATTGCATCATAAAATGTGAATTTCTTGCCTGTATCTTCCCCGTCAAGTAATGTTTTGGAAATATATGTAGGACCTGCCACTATGTAGTAGAAATAGGCATCCAGAGGTTTTGTGTGAAGGAAGTTCAGTCGGAACACAGGGAAAAGAGATAATGCAAAAAAGTTCTCTTTGTTTTTATTGGTCTGTAGTACCGAAACATTTGCCCCCCAATCCAACGCGAACATTTTTGGTGAATGGAACACATTTCTCTGATATGTTATAAATGTACCTCGTTTGACCTCAGAATCTCCACCCCAGAAAATATTCAATCCTGCAACAAAATTGTTGACACCATATCCTGCAGCATTTGTTGTGTATCCAACCTGGAGCCATTGTTTGGGATATGTTCTCTCCTTTTTAACGGCTTTTTCAATTTTCTCATCATCGATAGGCTGGAAACGATACTGAATTCCCGCTCCTACATAAGATGTGTAGGGTTGATTATGTTTATTGTCAGAAGGCGAGTAATTTGCCACTACCTGAGCTCCTATTTTCTTGCTTATATTATATATAGCTCCAGCTCCGAAAATAAATGTTGCAAAGTTTGCATCGGCAACGACCGTATTGTCTTGATGATCAAATCCGTTTCTTGTGATAATGCTCAAACCTGCCTCTCCATATAAATTGAAATTTTCTCCGATAGGCAATGTGGGTTTAATAGTCAATCCTCCGACATTTGTCCATACTGTTCTGGAAAAAACATCATTATTATTGGGCTGTTTGTAGTATTTATAATTAACCCACAAAACCGGTCTCATATATGTTATCTGTGCTGACAGGTAGTCATTGAACTTATATCCCAGCAGGACAAGCCTTACTGCAGCATGTTTGACAGATACGGAATGAAGAGAGTAACCGGATTCCAATTGCTTTTCTGAGAAAGGATAGTCAATGTATCCTGCAGTTATCTCGAAATATGATTTTTGTAAGAATTTTGGTATCTGGTATCTACTGTCAATGTTTTTTTGTTCAACATCACTATTGGTTATCTGTTGAGCTTCTGCTAAGTTAAAATTCAATAGAGACAACAATATAAAACAGAAAATAAATTGAGAAAGTTTTTTTCTTTTCATTATAGTATAAGTCTTATGGTTATTACTCACTTCAAATTTATGAATAATTTCTACTTATACTAAATATAACAAAAAGAAAGGCAGGTCATTTCCACCTGCCTTTGATTTTTTGCGATCATAAATCTTTTTGGATTTATGAATTTTTTTGTGGCAAACAGGGTGACCATGATCCTCAATTTCTGCATTTCTGCTTGCGGTTCGGTTTGCTTTGACATAGTCATTCATTGTAATACGTCTTTTCGGTTTCATAATATTCAATTATTTGGCAAATGAATAATTATTTAACAAAATATCCAAAAAATAGAAACGAATATAAACTAAAAAATACCTGATTCTAATTTATTTACTTCTATTTCTGAGTAACAACTCACACTAGCCGGACTATTTTTGAAAAAAATTGAGGAGGAAGATGGAGGCGAAAAGAAAAACTCAACAAAAGATTAAATCAGGGTATATAAATGTCCTGCCTTGTTATTTTCTTCACGAACGTCCTCCGGACATTTTTGATTATCGTGAAGTCAAAAATCTTAAAAATCTAATAAATATATGAAAGGTAAAATATTCGCACTTCTGGCAGTATTATATATTTCTGCCTCGTGCACAAAGATAGAGAGAACGTGGGTTACAAATGAGGAGAATCTCCCCGGCATAGAAATTAATAGTAATGAGAACGACACTCCTACTGTTGAGGTCTATTTTCATATTAAAAGAGTTGTGAAGTTGCACAACAAGATCTATTATGATGAAAATGGGATACAACATTTGAGTGAAGAGGTGGATGAAATAACTGACCGTCTTTACATAAGATGCATTGGATCAAGTTATGGTTTCAGGGCACTATATGACCTTGAAGTCTATTGTGAAAACGAGCCTCCTCTTTTACTATGGAATGCAGAGACACGCACCGTGAAAGGGCTGAATAAAGAGATAATGTGGATAGACCATTGTATAAATGATTATAACGATCCAATACCTATCATAAATGTTACCAGGTTTTTTGGTCAGAAGATTTCTAAAACAAGTACACAATCTGTAGTTTACAACCCATTACTCAATTCATGGGAGTTATGTAAAATGTCTATATAATTCTTTATGAAAGCTGTATTTAATATACTGTATCTATCTATTATGCTGCCCTCTTGCAGTGTTAATGAGTATTTACCTGAAAGAGCATCAGGATTTGTAAGATTCAATTGTTCAATTGACAATGAAACTACAAAATCATTCTCTTATATGGTAAATGGCGTTATGGCAATTATTTACGCTTTCAATGAGAACAGCATATATTATACTGTCGGAGATACTCCTATAGCAGCTTGTTCAACTGGCTATGGAGAGCTGCTTACCAACAACCCGTTGAATCTACCAGACGGTATTTACGATTTCTATTCAATATCATATAATTCAACAATAACTCCGTCTATAAACTTCAGCCAAGGTTATTCAGATCCGCCTGAAAACGGATTGGATTATCTGTGGGCATCTGCCATACAAATGGATTTAACATCTCGAAGAGAGATTTCTCTCAATTACAGGCATATTGCCTGTAAAATAAGAGTGACGATAAATACGGGAGAAAATGTGTCATCCTTGTCAATAAATGACATACAATTTACATATCCATCAAACAATGGAGTTGCTTTAGATTTATCACAGGGAGTTATTTCACCATCACAATCAGTTGAGTCCCTCTCTTCTATTCCCGGTTCAGGTAGCAGCAGAACATTCATAGTGCTGCCTTGCACATCACCAATAAATGTAGTGGTATTAATGGATGCAAGTATTGATGGAGAGTATAATACAGGAAGACGGTTTCAAGCGACACTTGATTCAGATCTTGAAGGAGGAAAATTTTACGACATTACTCTGACAATCAATTCGGATAACATATATGTAACAACTTTCGACAAAAAGGAATGGGAACCTATTTTGGAAACAATAACATATTAGCGACTCTGTTAATTCTTACACTGGCAGCTTGCATAAAGGAGGAGACTGAGAGATGCCCTGATTTCGGGAAATACCCTGTTTCATTTTTTGATGAAGACAGTTCATTAATAAGAAATGACCAAAATGTGCTGCTTTATATAACAAATAATAGAGACACCTCTAAAGCTGAATCTCCAGTTTACACAATAAACCCTGGTGAAAGGGAGTTGAAAACCGACTGTAGGTTACGCCTCTATCCGGGATTATACTCATTTAAAGCCATAAAATCTCATTGCAAAATGAATCTTGAAGATAAACATGTAAGATTAAAGAATGGAGAAGCATATACTTATGCATCTTTTGTCGGAAAAGTGACAAAATCTCCCGATAACATATTCGGTATTCGTTTCGGACTATTCAACTCTTTAATAAGAGCAGTCTGTACGCTTGATTTAAGCAATGACTCAATTTTCGAGATTACGAAAGTAGAAATATCATCTCCGGACGACACATCTATTTTACTTGATATTGAGAATGGAAAGTGCAATTATGCACAGGAAATGACAGATTATTATGACAGTTGTACAATAGAAAATGATCCATCAGTATTCTATTACTATTGTGTCCCGATAGTCCGGTCAAGGTACATTGTCTTTAAAATTTCTATAAGAGAATGCGATTCAGACAAAAAAAGTACGCTTTATTCAAGAGCATTTCTCAAAACAGATATTGAGCAAGGTAAAATATATGATTTTCATTTCAATGTCACTCCCCGGAGTGTCGTTTATAAAACTACAACAATATTGGAGTGGGCAACATTCATAAATAACCAGATAGTTCATATTAAATAATTAACAATCAATAAACATGAAAAAAAATATTACAACAGGAATCTATATTATATGTACCCTTCTATTTGTATCATGCGAAAAGAGTGAGACTTCAAACAAAATGGAAGAATCAGAATTCTATGCTTCATACTGTGTTGAATCTCAGACAAAGGCTACAACATCATTTTCTACTGGCAATATGGCGACTATTTTCGGATATTCCGCAGGAGCGGATGTAACTTCCGTAACACCTGTATCAGGCACTCCTGTCAATGCTATATGCGGCTCTTCCGGTCTTCTTACGCCTAGTACTCCTGTGTTTCTCCCAAAAGGAAGTTATGATTTCTATTCAGTTTCGCTAAACAACTCAACTTCTCCTAACATGACCTTTTCTTCGGGAGTTTCAAGCCAGCTGAGCAATGGTGTTGACTATCTATGGGCCAAATGTACAGGTATAGCACAAGGTGGCACAGTATCTTTTGTATACAATCACAAGGCTGTAGGAATTGAAATAAATGTAGCTTCCGGCACAGGTATAACCAATCTTAGTGTAACATCAATCAAAATAACTCCCCCGACTCCGGCAACAAATTCAAAGATGAATCTATCTAGCGGAAGCATCGGTGAGGCAAGCAGCGTCGGGGCTTTAACTGAGATTTCACTAAGCGGTCTCAAAGGCACATACATTATGTTGCCTTTATCTTCAACAGGGATTAACATAGAGCTGACTGTAAACGCCACAATCGGAGGAACAGCCGTTACAGCAAAAAAATACTCGGCGTCAATTCCTACTCAGGCATACTCCTCGGGCTACTTCTACACAATCAATCTGACAGTCACTTCTACTGCCCTTCAATTCTCTGGAGCTCTTGTAGATGATTGGACAAATCAGACAATTACAGGAATTTCATTAACAGAACAATAAATTTCTATGAAATTTCAAATAACAGCCATATTAATTCTCTCTTTGTCTGTCATATCATGCATTGATGAAGATGGGTGTGATTGCTGTGACAAAGAGTCAGAAAAGATGAAATCAGTATCATTCAAAGGAGTTGTTAATTCTGATAATGCTGTCAAATCTTCAATGACAATTCCTTCTGGAATCAGGGCTGTTATTATAGCATATGAAAGCGGAGACAACCCTGCCAGTAAATCTTGTTACCCGGCAACTCCACTGAAAGTTGTTTCTGATCAATATGGGAACTTATTGATAGAAAATGAGACTCCATTACTTATGCCTGTTGGTAATTACGACTTCTATGCCATTTCTTTGAATTCAGACAATCAAGAGAAATTTGAATTTGAATCCGGAAAGCTTAAGGGTCTGATAAATGGAACAGATTATTTGTGGGCTACAAAAAAAGAGGTTGTAATAAATAATACTACCAATGTGACATTTGATTTTAGGCATAAGGCCGTAGCAATTGAATTGGACTTTTTTGCCGGCAATGGAATAGACTCATTGTCTGTGACTAGTATTCTGGCATCTATGAGCATTGAAGGAGGTGAACTGCTATTGTCTTCAGGTGAGATTACCCCATCTATTGCGCTATCTTCCCGGATGGAAAGAGTAGAGATATTTAAAAACACCTGTCGTTGGATTATGCTCCCCCTTTCCGGAGTAAGAGAGCTTCCTTTGAAAATAGAAGCTTATTTACGAACAGGAGATAGAGGTGAATTAAAGAGGTTTGTAACATCACTGCCGATTGAAAACAGAAAATACACAGCAGGAACACTTTACAAATATTTGATACAGGTTGAAGCCGAGTCACTATCGCTGGGCAATACTGCCGTTACTGAATGGACGGGAATTTGCCTGGATAACATGATTGTAAATGAGTAATGAAAAAGTTTGTCATTCTGATTTTTGTTATGTTGATGTCACAGACTTATTGTCCGGCTCAGAAATTTGGCGTCGGAACAGATGTCATTTCTTTAGCAACCGGCACTTTTAATGTTGAAACATCAGTAATAGTTTCTAAAAAGGTTACACTCCATTTACCATTATCCTGGAATCCCTTTACACTTAAAAACAATTACAAAATCAAACACATTGCTATTCAACCGGGTATTAGATGGTGGTTTTGGCATGGCTATTCAGAATTCTATGTGGGAGCTCATCTACTCTCCTCAATGTTTAATATGGCTGTTTCAAGTGAAAGAAGAGATGGTTGGGCTGGAGGTATCTCGCTCACATGCGGATATGCCTGGATGTTGAATCAGCGTATGAATATAGAAATAGAAGTGGGAGGCGGACCCATCTATACAGAGTATGATAAGTTTGAAAGAGAGACTTGTGGGGATTATCTGGGTACCACAAAAGGTGTCATATTATCCCCTACTCGTTTCTCTTGTTCTCTGTTTTTTCTATTCTAATCTGATCAATATGGAGAAATACTTGATAATATTAGCATTACAACTATTATTAATTGGATGTGGCAAGAAAATTTATAGGATTGAGAGAAATGATGTCTCTATTAATGTCAGACATGAGGATAAGAGATATAAAAACACTATCTCTCTTTCAGACAATAAGAAGAGAGAGTTATCTTTTACAGAACCTAATTCTGGGAGAAGTCTTCTTCTCGAAAATGCCGCAAGGGATGAAACAAGCGGAGAGATGATAGGGGTTAGAGAGCTAGAGGCGGTAATAGTGACAGCTAAGTCAGAGAATATTTCTGAGAGAAATGGCATTATCCTTCTTGGATTCATTATCACGGTACCTTCAACTATACTTGACAACAAATGGCAGCTTGAGATACTTCCAGTTCTCAGTATAGGTCTTGATACACTACATTTCAGCAGTGTTGCAATTACTGGAATAGAGTTTAAAAAGGCCCAGAATAAAGGTTATTTGAAATATGAAAAATATCTGAGGCGAATAATCCCCGATGAGGCTGACTTTTATGAATTCTATACTGATCTTCCAAATCTGGTTTTATTTCTAGAGAGAAATCTTCCTGAATCCAGAATATTGGAAGGGATAAACAATGACAAGCTGACTAGTGAGTTTGGAATTAGCGAAAGAGAGATTGTAGACCATTATGTGAGAAACTGGCTCATTGAAAGAAACGAAAAGAGGAAGAGAGAGAAGGATCTCTACTTCAATAAATATGTGAGAAATCCGATAATCAGGGGTTGCAGGCTTGATTCAGTGATTAAGGGTATTAATGGAGATTTTGCATATCACTATACCCAGGAGATAGTTGCCAGCAAGGAGTCCTCCAAACTTCACCTCAACCTTCACGGAACAATCAGAGATCAGAGTGGATTTACTGTAAGGTTAAAGCCCTCTGACACATTGCAATACAACGTATCCTCTATGATAAGTTTCATCGACACAACAAAAAGGTATAAGCAAAAGATTGTATACCGGAGAGTGAGTTCAAACATCAATGCATCAATAGATTTCAAACCCGGCAAGTACAATATAGATCCTTCACTCTCATCAAATCTGAGACAACTTACTATGATAAAGGACACAATTAGAAATATTCTTAACAGTGTAGATCTGATTCTGGATTCCCTGATTATTACAGCTGCTGCTTCACCTGAGGGTTTTTACACAAGTAATAAAATTCTCTCTTCCAGGAGAGCCGGTTCAATAAAACAATATCTGATTGACATACTTGATACAGATAAAGATGTGAGTTACACAATTAAAAACGGATTATTGGTTCCTGATAGAAATGATTCTATTGTCAAAGGAGGAAATCTGTATATAGTTTCAAGAAGTATCCCTGAAGAGTGGTCTGAACTTTCCCGCTTGATACAGAGAGATGAAAATATTGTAGAAAAAGAGAAATTAATTGACTGTATGGAGATTAAAAACCCAGATGAAAGAGAGACTGCCATGAAGATGTACAGAAAAGATTATAAATATATCAGAGAGCACCTTTATCCTGCTTTAAGAAGGGTACATTTTACATTTCATCTTCACAAACGTGGAATGATAAAAGATACAATTCACACCAAAGAGATAGACACTTTATATCAAAGAGGAGTAGCATACCTGAGGGAGAGAAGATACCAAGAAGCACTGAAAATTCTATCCCGATATGAAGATTTTAATACTGCAATAGCACATATGTCATTGGGTCATGACTTTTCTGCAGAGAAAATATTATCAGGATGTAACGAAACTGCCATTAAGGTATACTTACAAGCTATCCTGGCCGCCAGAAGGGATGAAGAAGAGAAAGCTGTCCAGTATTTCTTAAAATCAAAGAGAATGGACATTTCGATGGCATATCGGGGAAGTCTGGATCCGGAAATAAGCTACCTTATAAACAAGTATAATTTAAACGAGGATCTTTTCAAATGAGACTATATAGATATATCCTTTTCTTTCTGTTTATACCTGGATTTATCGGTTGTGACAAAGATGCCGAAATAAATATAAACAGCAACGATTCTGTTATTAAAACAGAAATAATTGCCAGAATCAATCTGACAATGAAGCATGAAGATGTTATATCCAAATCGACAACTGTGGACGATAATGTGATCAGCAATGTCAACATTCTTGTATTTGACGTAAACGGGAATCTTCTGAAAAACTACTATTTTGAAAATCCGTCATCTATGACAATAAGCTGTTCAAGTGGCTATAAGACAATTGTAGCAGTGGCAAATGTTGGAGATATAGGTTTTTCATCATATACAACTATCGGTAATCTGCGGAATGCCGTCACTTCAAATATGACCAACAGTCTGGATCAATGTATAATGGCAGGAGAAAAGTGTTTCAATCTCACGAATAGTGGCTCAATTACAATAGAGATGATAAGATTATTGTCAAAAATCACTGTTGTTTTCAATAAAGAACAACTTGATGAAGGCACGAATGTTACAATCCGCGATATTAGACTTAGAAATGTGCCGTCATTCTGTCGCCTGCTTTCTGATAACACACCTGTTACATCAAGTGATATTTCTGAATATGGAGACTTTATTGATGCAAATCTGGAACCTTCTGACCACCCGTATGCAACTCCTTTGTATATGTTTGAAAATATGCAGGGAGATATCGGCTACACAACAAATGAATCACAGAAATCACCGGGAGATTCTTATCCCGTTTGTTCATATATAGAAATTAGTGCCGATTATACAAATGAAGTCCGGGAAGGAATCATAAAATACAGGTTCTATCTTGGGAATAACATTACCAATAATTTTGATGTAATAAGGAACAAGTGGTATCAATTAAATGTGGTTTTCAGAGAAGATGCGATAAATGAAGTTTCATGGAGGATTGACACATCAGAGATAAATGATGTGATGTATCGTATAGATGTTGTTGCTCAACCTATTAGTGGAGGTTCCGTTGAGGGTGCCGGATACTATAAATTCAACTCTGTTCCTGATTTGTCAGCAACTCCACACACAAACTACACATTTACAGGCTGGAGTCCCTCAATTGCTCCTGTTACCAGAGACATGACATATACAGCCAATTTTCAATATATAGATCCAACAGTATATGTTACGGGTGTGACATTGTCAAAGGACACTTTAAATCTTAATTCAGGATCATCTGGAAATCTCATAGCAAATGTACTACCGATAAATGCGAACAATAAAAGCGTTGTTTGGTCGTCGTCCAATCCCAATGTTGCCAGTGTCGATCAGAGCGGGAATGTAGTCGGGTTGAGCGCCGGCACAGCTTCAATAACTGTCACGACGAATGATGGCGGATTTACAGCATCCTGTAGTGTCAAAGTTTTCAGGATAATCAAACTCTATTTTCATGTTGTGAGAACGGCAAAAGTTGTATTTAAGAGTGATGACGGTGGATACTGGTACCTCACAGAACCTATGCGTGATGATATTTATGTAAGATCAAACAGCCCGGAAGGAATACCCGGAACCATCTCCTATTTTATTGAATGGGCTTATGATCCCTCTTCCGGATTTCCACCTCCGGAATATACATCTGCTACTAAGGCTATTATTATTTTCAACACTTTAAACAAACTGCTTGAATCAGGAAGCGCCTGGGGAAACGATACAGATTTCAATATGAACTACCCATCAATAACTGTGACAGCTGTCTCCCCATCAATCATGGCAAATCCTCCCACCAAGATAATTGTTGATCAAGACATGAACACATACCAGTATAACGAAACAGGAAAATAAACCGCTTATTTTATTTGTTTGGCTACGTTTATTCCATCCAGGGCAGATGAAACAATACCGCCCGCATAACCTGCACCCTCGCCGCAAGGATAGAGGTTTTTAAAAGTGACATGGCATAACAGTTCGGTGTCTCTTGTAATTCTGACCGGAGATGAGGTTCTTGACTCAACAGCGAGCATCAAGGCGTCTGGGTTTATGTATCCTCTCATTCTTTTGTCAAATATATATATAGCCTGTTTCAGCCTGCTTGTTATGAATCCGGGTAAAATCCCGTCAATCCTTGCTGGGACCACACCTGGATAATATGATGTCTGAGGTAATCCGGATGAGATTTTTCCCTTAAGAAAATCGGTCATTCTTTGAGCCGGCGCTTTTATATTTCCTCCTCCATGCATAAATGCGGCTTTCTCAATGTCGCTCTGGAATTCCATTAAGGCCAACTCCCCGTATTTTTCATAGCCGGAGATGTCTGATGGTTCAACAGACACAACAACCCCTGCATTTGCCCACTTTGAATTTCTTTCTGAATTTGACATACCATTCAACACCAGTTCTCCCGAGGCTGTGGAGGCCGGGACAAGTATACCTCCGGGACACATACAGAAAGAAAATACTCCCCTGCCCTCTATCTGTGCTACCTGACTATACTCTGCAGCAGGCATATATGGCTGATAAAACCCGTGATACTGAATTTTATTTATAAGAGATTGAGGATGTTCAATCCTTACCCCTAAGGCAAATCCCTTCTTCTCTATTTTCCACCCCTTTTCAGAAAAGAGTCTGTAAATATCTCTTGCTGAATGACCTGTTGCAAGAATAACATTATCCGCATGATACTCTTCTCCCCCAATACATTTTACACCCTTGACGACATCACTTTCTACAATTAAATCCACAACTCTGGAGTTAAAGTGATACTCCCCGCCATTATCAATTATTGTATGCCTCATATTTTCAATAATACGCGGCAATCTATCAGTACCAATATGTGGATGGGCATCAATCAGGATACTCTTATCTGCTCCAAAAAAGACAAATTGGTTTAAAACCTCATAAATATCCCCCCTCTTGTTAGAGCGTGTATAGAGTTTCCCGTCAGAGTATGTTCCGGCCCCACCCTCTCCAAAACAATAGTTTGAATCGGAATTTACAACCTGCTCTCTTGAGAGTATGGCTATGTCGGATTTCCTTTGATGAACATCTTTTCCTCTTTCAATAATGATAGGTTTATACCCCCTCTCAATCAACTTCAAGGCGGCAAAAAGACCGGCAGGACCTGCTCCGACAATAATTACACGCTTTCCCTCCCTGACGTTTTTAAAAACAGGCTCTTTATACCTATAGACCGGATCCTCTCCTTTTTTGTAGCCCTCAACTTTGAGTCTGTATAATACATTCTTACCTCTTGCGTCAAGGGAGCGTCGGATTATTAATGCCTCTCCTACTGATTCAGGTGTTATACCCATAGCACGGGCCACCATTTCAAATAGCTCTTTTTTAGATAATTCCTGGTTTATAGGAACAGTGATCTCGATCTCTTTCATTAAACAGTTTAATATTTTACAAAAATGGCCATTTTTTGCATAATAATTAACCTTATATTTGATTATAATTTGTGTAATGAAAAGGATAAGTTCTACTATGAAAATTTTCAGAAGGTCAGAATTCATAATTTTGGCTGCTATAATAATTGGAGGTTCACTGTTTGTTGCTAATACGTGGAATAAGAAGAAGAACAGCCAGAAGGATGAAGTACTTCAAATAGCGAGGACAGCGAAGGCCTCTCTACCTTTATACCTTTTGGACGATCTGACTGCATCTCTTGATGATACATTGAATCCTTCATATAAAATACTTAAAGAGAGACTCATAAGTCTTGTCAGCACTAATCCCCAAGTAAGCTTCGCCTATATTTTCACACAAAAAGAGGGAAAGATTTACTTCTGCGCAGATTCTGAATTGGAGAGTTCTGAAGATTACTCGCCGCCCGGCCAGGAGTTCTCAGAAGCTCAGGAAGAGGACAAACAACCATTTATAGATGGCAGGGAAAGAATAACAGAGCCACTCACAGACCGATGGGGCACTTGGATTACAATATATATCCCAATTACAGATAAGAGTGGAGAGTTCTCATCTGTATTTGGTATGGATTTCGATGCCAAAGAATGGAGTTCCACTCTTTTACATGATGTATTCAGATCTGTGCTTTTGGTCTTGTTAGCAATTCTTGTCTGGTTCTTTCAATATCGTATAGTGATTAAGAACAGATCCCTGAAAAAGATGTTCGAGGCAACTATCAAGGCTGACAAAAACCTGCAGGTAAGTGAAGCAAGAACAAGATCAATCACCGATTCTGCAAATGATGCCATTCTAATGATAGACCATCATGGCAATGTAACCTATTGGAATCCGGCTGCAGAGAGGATCTTCGGTTATAAAAGAGAGGAGGTAATTGGAAAAAATCTTCATAATCAGATAACCCCAGAAAAATATTGGGACTCTCACAAAAAGGCATTCCCGGAATTTTTAAAGTCAGGAAAGGGTGCTGCCGTAGGGAAAACAATGGACCTTGAAGCTATTAGAAAAGATGGAACTGAAATATCAGTTCAGCTTTCACTTTCAGCTATTAATATAGATGGAAAATGGAATGCCATAGGCATCATGCGTGACACAACTGAAAAGAAGAGGATTGAGGCGGCACTGATTAAAGCTAAGCAGGAGTCTGAGGCTGCCAATAAAGCAAAAAGTATTTTCCTCTCCAACATGTCCCATGAAATCCGGACGCCATTAAATGCAATAATCGGTTTTTCACAGCTTATGAAGCGTGACATAAACCTTTCAAGTCAGCAAAAGGAATACAATACAGCAATAATAAGAGCTGGAGAGCATCTCTTGGAACTGATAAATGAGATTTTGGAACTTTCAAAAATTGAAGCGGGTCGTATTGTTCTGAATCCTACAAGTATCGATTTACATGCATTGTGCGATGACATCTATATGATGTTCAGGGAGAGGGCAAACGACAAGCACCTTCAGCTTATATTCGAGAATTCTGATGATTTGCCTAGATACGTTATGGTAGATGAGGGTAAATTAAGACAACTCTTTGTAAATATTATCGGTAATGCTATAAAATTCACTGATGAGGGCGGTGTTGCCATAAGAACTCAGGCGATTAGCTCCGAAGGAGGTAAGAGTTACCTGATAGTTGAAGTTCAAGATTCCGGACCCGGCATTTCTGAAGAGGAGATTGGAAAGCTGTTCAGACATTTTGAACAGACTAGCACCGGTGTAAAAAAGGGCACAGGTACAGGTCTGGGGCTGGCATTAAGTCGTGAGCTGGCCTTACTTATGGGGGGAGATATAACTGTATCCAGCAAAGTTGGTGAGGGATCAATATTCACATTCAAGATTGAATTCACTGCCGGCAACGAGAGTGAAATAGAAAAGCCTGACACCAAACGTGTCTTATCAATTGCCGACAAATCTAAATCTTATACTATACTTGTTGTTGATGATAAGAAAGAGAACCTACAAGTGGCAGTAAATCTGCTGGAACTTGTCGGATTCCGCACGGAAGAGGCTGTTGACGGAAAAGAGGCAATCGAAAAAGTCATTGCATCAAAGCCTGATCTAATACTGATGGACATGAGAATGCCTGTAATGGATGGATATGAGGCAACAAGAATAATAAAAGCAATGGATGATTGTAAAGAGATACCTATTGTAGCATTAACCGCCAGCACATTCGAAGATGAGAGAAAGAGGATAGAAGCATTGAAAATGCAGGGCTATATAAGGAAACCTTTCAGAGAAAGCGACTTGTTCAACACTATTGGTAAAACACTCAATATAAAATACATATACGAAAACGAACCAGAGGAGGTAGTTACAGATAATGTCGAAAGTGAGATTATCTCATCTGAAATTATTTTAGATAAATTGCCTGATTCATTTATCAAAGAGATGCAGGAGGCCATATCAGTGGCTGACCTTGACAAGGTCATATTACTGATATCGGGAATCGAAAAGGATTTCCCTGCTTTATCCAAAAAATTTATGGAGATGGCAAATAAGTATGAGTATGGACAAATAGAAGAGTTGCTTAAAAAAGGGAGGTAAAGAGATGAAAAGTATTGAACTTAAGGATGGTTATATTCCTGACATATTGATTGTTGATGATATTCCTGCAAATCTCGCATTATTGGGTCATATTTTAAAGAATTTCGGGTACAAGGTCCGCCCCGTACCAAGTGGGGCTCTGGCATTGAAAGTTGCTGAAAAGGAGAAGCCGGACCTTATTTTCCTTGACATTATGATGCCTGAAATGGATGGCTTTGAAGTGTGCCGAAGGCTTAAAGAAAATAAGGAACTGAGCGATGTACCAGTGATTTTCATCAGTGCACTAAATGATACAAATGACATTGTAAAGGCTCTTGAGGTCGGCGGATCCGACTTTATTACCAAGCCCTTCAAGGCTGAAGAGGTTAAAGCTAGGGCTGCTACACATATTAAACTACATCTTCAGACTAGAGAGTTGCAAAAGGCAAATGCCGAAAAGGATAAATTCTTCTCAATAATCGCACACGATCTCAAAAGTCCTTTCAGCAATTTTCTCGGAGTTACACAGACTCTGGAAGAGATGCTTCCTGTACTCTCTATGGAAGATATACAAGCTTTTGCAACCAGTATGCATAAGTCCGCCACAGTTTTATTCCGATTATTGGAAAATTTGCTGCAATGGTCAAGAATTCAAAGGGGAATGATTCCTTATGAACCATTGGAGGCACAGGTAAAGACATTGATCAGTGAGGGAATTTTCATGTCTCAGGAGGCTGCAAACAAAAAAGAGATAGAGATCATACTTGATATACCAGAAGATTTAAATACATATTCAGACCGGAATATGCTGCTTACTGTTGTCAGGAATCTCACCTCAAATGCAGTGAAATTCACTCCTCGAGGCGGGAAAATAACAATATCAGCCAATATTATCGACGA
Source organism: Bacteroidales bacterium (assembly GCA_028690215.1). Classification (GTDB taxonomy): domain Bacteria; phylum Bacteroidota; class Bacteroidia; order Bacteroidales; family UBA932; genus Bact-08. Next base: position 112,441 of record JAQVBQ010000003.1, read on the forward strand.
AGATTATGTGGAGATTGCTGTAAAAGACTCAGGTATCGGTATGCCTGAATCAATGTCAAATAACATCTTCAGCATTGATGTAAAGAGCAACCGTGATGGTACCGAGGGAGAACCAAGCACCGGATTGGGGCTCTTACTTTGCAAGGAGTTTGTAGAAAAGAATGGTGGAAAAATCCGTTTGGAAAGTGAAGAGAATGTAGGTTCTACATTCTACTTCACCATTCCACGGAAAAAAATATCATAATTACTACCCTATTCTAGTCCTTTGGTACTATACTTATTGCGTAACCCCCGCCCGGTGCGGATTTCTGAGTCAATTTCGTCTTGTTTGTAACAGCAATCTCTCTAATTTGATATGCCTGCGGATTTTTTTTGTAATCAGCGTCCTTGGCATCTGAATATATTTTTGCTGTATATTTTTTCCCGGGCGTTAAGAAATCAAGAGAAATACTCGAGTCATAACCTTTTTCCCCACATACATTACCAACAAACCACTTCTCACTACCTTTCGCTTTTCTGGCAACTGTAATATACTCTCCGGGCTCTGCCTCAAGATAAATACTCTCATCCCAATCTAAGGCAACATCTTTTATAAATTGAAATGCATCTAAGAATCTGATGTAATTTTCCGGCAGATCAGCAGCCATTTGAAGCGGCGATGACATCACTACATAGAGGGCAAGTTGATTGGCAATAGTACAATTTGCATGCGATGTGTTTCCCGGATTTATCTTTTGAATATCCATCTCAAATATACCTGGTGTATAGTCCATCGGCCCTCCGATAAGGCGCGTAAACGGAAGAATGGTGACATGATTCGGCTTGCTACCACCAAATGCCTGATATTCAGTACCTCTTGCAGACTCGTTTCCAATCATATTCGGATATGTCCTGCATAACCCTGTAGGACGGACAGCTTCATGGGCATTCACCATGATCTTGTAATCTGCTGCTTTCTTTATTGCATAGTTATAGTGATTATTCATCCATTGACCGAAGTGGTGTTCTCCCCTTGGTACTATATTCCCCACATAGCCACTTTTAACTGCATCGTAACCATTATCTTTCATGAATTTGTATGCCTTATCTATATGCCTTTCGTAATTTCTCACAGAAGAGGATGTCTCATGGTGCATGATCATTTTAACACCTTTTGAAGCAGCGTATTGCTTTATCTCCTCTACATCAAAATCAGGGTAAGGGGTCAGGAAATCAAAAACGTAATCTTTTGAATTTCCGAACCAGTCCTCCCATCCTACATTCCATCCCTCAACCAGAACAGCATCAAAACCATGTTTGGCGGCAAAATCTATATAATCTTTTACATGTGCTGTGTTTGCTCCATGTTTTCCATTAGGATTCACTTTTGAATAATCTGTAACTCCTAGTTGTACACTTGGGAGGTCATCTGTATAAGCCCAGGAACTTTTACCGGTTATCATCTCCCACCAAACCCCGATATACTTTACAGGTTTTATCCAGGATATGTCCTCAATCTTGCATGGTTCATTGAGGTTGAGAGTAATATTTGAGCTTAATATTTTCCTGGCATCATCGCTTACAATTATTGTTCTCCAGGGAGTTTTGCAGGGAGCCTGAAGATGCCCCTTGTTACCCTGCGCATCTGGTGTAAGCCAAGATTCAAAAATTAAATTCTTGTCATCAAGATTCAGACTCATGCAAGAGTAGTCTATCAAGGCTGCCTCGTGCAGATTAATATATAATCCGTCATCGGTCTTCATCATGAGAGCTGTTTGTACCCCTGTTGGAGAAAATGGAGTCTGTGATGCATTCGGAGTAATTGCCTGAGGTATAAGTGAACGTATCTCTGATAGACGAGAAGTTGTATAATCGTATTCCTGTGTATCATAATCACCGGCAATCCAGTATGCAATATGGTCTCCGGCCATGGCAAACTGACTGTGCTCCTCTTTAATTACAAAATAGACAAGATTTTTTTGTTCCGGGAATTCGTAACGGAATCCGAGTCCGTCATCAAAAAGCCTGAAACATAGCTTTATATATCTGTCATTCGATGGCTGATACAAATTTACTGTCAACTCGTTGTATCTGTTACGGATATCTTTAGATTCTCCCCAGACTGGATGCCATACCTGGTCAAAAGAATCGGTTTTACTATCTTTTATCACAAAACCGCTGTAGAGATTTGATTTAAGGCTTATAGTCTCTCTATTAGGTGAGATGGCAGGTGCAAAATCATCGAAGTCACGACGAACAGCTTCCGGTGCCAGCTCTATTCCTAATTTGCTGGCTTTGATAACAGGTTTACCTTTGAATACCAGAGAATAGAGTGGTGTTCCCTCATCAGTCAAAGTAAAGGTCATTACACAGTCTCCGTTAGGGGATTTAAGAATCTGCAAATTGCGGCTTTGTGCTTTTAGCGGGGCAATAGAGATTAAAGTAAGAAGACCTCCTATTAGATTTAGTTTGAGCAGGTTGCACATAATATTTATATTTTTGTTTAATTTTTTCAACGTTATTTTTAAATTTCAAGGATATATATTCCTTTTCCAGGTATTGTCAAATCTTCTTTCAATGAGACAATGCTGTCAGTTATTATATCTTTTCCTGTGAGAGCCTCTCCTAAAACATCGTAGTATTTATCAAACCGGATGACTTGAGATTTTGTACTTCCATTCATAATAACTAAGACCTTGTCATTGCCTTTTATTCGCGCAAAAACATAACAGTAATTATCACGCCCTTCATCAGGAGCATAGTGAAAAAGCTCCCCCTCTGTCACAGCCTTACAACTTCTCCTCCACCTTGCAATTTTTCTTAAAAAAACATAAGCCTCAATCTGAAGATTAGTTCTATTTTCATAAAGAAAAGCGTTTGTATTATCAGAAGGCCAGCCTCCGGGGAAATCTTTTCTTAGATTACCGTCTCCTTCACTCTTCTCTCCGGTTGACAAGATCTCTGTACCATAATAAATCTGGGGTATTCCACGTGTAGTTAAAAGGAATGCTATAGCTTGCTTAAAACGGTCAAGGGTAACATCTTCCTGCTTGAAGAACCGGCTAACATCATGGTTGTCTAAAAAAACAAGAATGTTATTACAATCGTTATATAGATAATCCTGTGCGATCACCTCATACAGGTTACGTAAATGGAATTCAACTTTTTTATTAACAGGGAAGGTTTTGCTTAAGGTGTTATAAAGATTAAAATCCATTATAGTCTTTAGATGTGTTTCATCCGGATTGACCTTTGACTTAGTCTGCCACCACGGTAACGTATACCAGCTCTCTCCCATAATATTGAAACTTGGATATTCCTCCATTACTCTTTTACACCATTTTGAAAGAAACTCGAAATCTGTGTATGGGTGTGTGTCGTGACGAATTCCGTCAATTCTTGCGTATTCAATCCACCAGATACTATTCTGAATAAGGTAATCTGCAAGTAAAGGGTTACGTTGGTTAAGATCAGGCATAGATTCAACAAACCAGCCATCAGTCATTGCCATTTTCTCGGACTTAGGCGCATGTATATCTGCAACTGCAAATGAGTTGTGCGTAGTCTGAACATACCCGTCATGATGATTAAGCCAGTCTTCACAAGGCAGGTCGTTCATCCACCAATGATAGCTTCCGCAATGGTTGAAGATCATATCCATCACCATTTTTATTCCTCTCTTGTGAGACTCTGATATTAGCCTGCAATAATCCTCATTGCTTCCCAACCGTTGGTCTACCTTATAATAATCTGTAGTAGCATAACCGTGGTAAGAGCGATACTTATCCTCTGGCATTTTGTTTTCAAGCACCGGATTGAGCCATATTGCAGTTATACCAAGGTCTGCAATATAATCAAGATGATTCTCTATCCCGGCCAAATCGCCTCCATGTCTTGCATCCGGAATTGATCTATTTACAGTGTCTTTACCCCAATTGTCATTTGCAGGGTTACCATTGGCAAAACGGTCGGGCATTATCAGGTATAAGAGATCTTTAGAACTGAATCCTTGTGCACCGACAGATTGTGATCTGGCAAGAAGATTATAGTTAATTACTGTTTTTCCGATTTTAGATTTAAATATGAAATCTAATTTTCCTGCCTTAGCTGTTTTATTAATTTCAATATAGAGAAATAGATAGTTTGGACTCTTAACTTGCACAACCTTCTTCAACTTCACACCAGGGTATGGCTTCATTGTCACCTCTGATGTACCTATACCTTTTCCATAAACCAAAATCTGTAATTCTGGAGATTTCATATCTACCCACCAAAAGGGCGGCTCAATACGTGATATAGTTTCAGAGAAGCCTATTTGCTGAATCCCTGTTAATAGAACTATTATTAGAAATAGATGCCTCATTTTTCAATGTATAATCTAAACTCGCCCGGGAGCAAGGTTATTGTTTTATTTTCTGAATCTGTTGTTATCTCAGTTCCGCTAAAATACTCTATCCATGTTGATGATTTTCCAAAATTGACACTTTTGCTTAATACAGTAACATCAAAATTTGCCATTGAGACTACACTCTTCCCAGTATTGACCAATGTAACATATTTAAAATTATTGATTAAGTCTACAGTATAGTTTTCAGTAGAGAAGTAATCCTTTTCTTGTCTCAGTCTAAACATCTGTGAATAGAGATCATATAAAGATCTCCTTTCTGCCACATCGTAGTAATCCCATCGTATCGGCTTCCTTTCAAGCCTTCCCTCTTCCATAGATGAACCCAATTTGTAATCATATCCCAATTCTCCAAACTGCCATATCATCTTGGTTCCGGGAATTGATAGTAGTATAACAGCCGCAGCCTTTGTTCTCTGAAGCCCGACAGCAAGGTCTTTGACATTATAACCTGTTATTGATTTCCCATACAACCCGTTTTTATACATGATTCTCTCCTCGTCATGGCTCTCCATATATGCTATCAAATTAGGCTTATTCCACCCTCTCTGTTTGTATGAAGCCCTGGAAAGGTCTCCTTTAAGGGAACCTCCTCCTGACTCTTCACCCCACCCCATTGTAGCCTCATTTGTATTGTAGTTCATATTACCCCACAACAGTATGTCGTAATCAGAAAGTTCCCTCTCTTCACTATTATCAGCTAAATGCTCAAATATTATGATTGCATTATCTTTTCGTTTACGAATCTCATCGGCAATTCGTTTTAAGATGGTGATTCTAGATGGGTCATATTGCTGTCCGTCTCCTGATGTATTTGTAAAGCCTTTTGTAAAGTCAAACCTGAACCCATCAACTTTGTACTCTTTCATCCAAAAAGCACATACACTGTCAACAAACCGTCTGGTGTATGAACTTTCGTGGTTAAAATCAAAACCCCATGAATAGCTGGTATTTGGAGAAAGAGTATTGTACCACGGATTTTCGGAAGAGACTCTGTCTCCATTCTTATACATTCTGACCATAGGGCTTTGTCCATAGCTATGATTCAGGACTATATCCATAATTACCGCTATTCCGTTGGTGTGGCAGGCATCAATGAATGTCTTGAAGTCATTTGTGGTTCCGTAGGCTTTATCTGTCGCAAAATAGAAAGATGGATTATAACCCCAACTGTCATTGCCTTCAAACTCATTGAAAGGCATTAATTCAATTGCATTTATTCCCAATGATTTCAAATACTCTATCTTATCCTGCACCCCCTTGATAGTTCCCTGTTCAGTAAAATCACGAATCAGTATCTCATAAATATTTAGCTTTTTTGAATCTGCTGGTTCAAAATTCCGAACATTCCAGTTATATTCAGTTTGTTGAGTCGAGACTGTCATTGCAATCTCTGTTGTTTTACCCACAGGATAACTTATCAGATTGGGATATACTGATGAAGAGATATCTTTATCATATACGGGATCGGAAATTTTATTAGCATATGGATCTGCAACCCTGATACTTTTATCTATAAGATATTGACATATATACTCTTTTCCCGGGATTAGATTTCCTATCTTTATCCAGAAATAATCTCCGCTTTTCTTCAGCCTATAAGTTTCTAGAACTTGCCAGTCGTTGAAATCACCGATAAGATAAACAGATTGTTTTTTTGGTGCAAAAAGCACAAATGCCAGAGAATCCCCGCTAATGCGGGTAATACCCTCCCTATAGTTCAAAACCGCTGAATCACCCGCATCCGGTTGATCAGAAGGTTGACAAGAAAGGAGAGCAAATAAAAGAGTAAGGGAATAAAGCAGATACTTCATAATTGAGGGAATAACAGTGAATGGTGGAGCGATTGTCCACCATTCACCGCTTTATAATTACTATTGGATTGTGCCTGTTCCGGCATTGAAGTCTAAGGTCACGGTCTTTCCGGCTCCGACTGTAACTCTCTCCTGATCGCCTCCACTACCACGGTATTCAATTTTACCATTAAGAACGACAAACTCCATTCTCCACCAGTCTCCTCCAACTGTCGAACCAGAAGAGTTGGCATACAAGCGTAATTCTCCGGAAGCTGATGTGGTTATCGCCATTTTATTGCCGACAACACTCATAGGATATTGCCCAGTATTCCAGCCACCGAAACAATTACCCATTCCATAAACCTTTGCTGGTTCGATTGTTATCTTATTGACCGTATAATCGACATATACACTGTACATACCTGGTGTAGATACAAAAGCATTACCATCACGTGTTGTAAATCCCACATTTGTGCCCAAGCTGAAGAAATCACCATCCCATGCTTTTTTAGCACACCATTTAAAACCATCCGACGGATTGCTAAAGTATCTTACACACCAGAATTGTCCCTCCTTGCCATTAACAGGAGTCAGTTCTGCTATTCCCGGAGAACTCCAGTTCCACCCACCAAATTCAGAGCCTATCATATATACATGATCAGGGTATAGCGGTTTGAAAGCAGTTGTCTTGACTCTGAGCGGAAGAGATGTTATGACTCCGTGTTTTTCACTGACAGAGGCCTTGAGGGTAAAGATAATATTTGAAGCAATATTTGGAACAGCTCCAATCTGAATTAAGATTTTGTTTAAATCTTCCAATTTAACATCCAGAGAATCACCATAAGCAGATGAGACGAGCATAGGTGAAGATTCGCCATAACTTGCATATAAGTCATATTTCACTGCAGCAGGAACACCAAAATCTGCTTTGGTCCATTTAAAAGTTGTAGTACTCTTCAGATTTTCCAATGTAATCAGAATCTCCTTATGTACTGTGAGTACAGGGATAGTCGCCTGATCCGCCGGAAGAACTGTATATATATACTGATCCTTTTCACATGAGGTGAACAGCAATGCGAAAAGAAATACTAACAGATTAAATTTCTTCATCATAGTATATTTTAATATTTATCATTTTGTTTCAGGTTCGGATTTGCCATCAAATCTGAAGATGGAATAGGATACAGGTTATAATGAGAATCTACTGAACGACCATTCTGAACTCCACCTTTCCATTCCCATATGTAGTTGCTTGAAGTGAATTTGCCGTAACGAATCAAATCAGTACGACGAGAACCCTCCCAATACAATTCTCTTGCTCTTTCATCAAGTATAAAATCTGTAGTCAACTGACTGCTATTTATAGATGAGATTCCTGCCCTGGTGCGAAGCTGTTTTATATAGTCCAAAGCTTCAGTAACAGAACCACCAGTTCCACCACGAACGACAGCCTCAGCATATATAAGATACATCTCAGCCAGTCTGAAAAGAGGAAAATCATTATCGGCAAACTCAACATCAGAGCCATAAACAGGAGTTGTCGCGGTTGATGTTGATTTAATATTGCGGAATTTATATGTTGCCATGCCGTAAGGATACTCAGTAGGGTGCGCCCCTATTGATTTATTCTCACCGACAAAAAGAAAACGTTTATCATTAGAATCGAACTTGTCTGAGAACTCCTTCCTAGCACGATAACCAGCCCAGTTTGCATTGCTGAAGATACCGTAATGTATCAGCTTGTTTTTGTAGGTTGTCTGATACTCTCCGTTTGAACTACAATTGATAAGGAATGTAGTTCCTCCAAATAACCTGGTGTTCTTACCGTCATAATTAATTGACAATATTACCTCGTTGTTATTCTTGTCATTGTCGGCAAGGAATAGATTCTGATAGCTATCCATCAGAGTATAGCCGCCATTTATGGCATTTTTACTATATGTTACGGCCTCTGTCCATTTTGCCTTACCTGTGTATACTTCAGCATTCAGATATAAGCGGGCGAGAAGTGCATAGGCAGCACCTTTGTCTGCCCTGCCATATTCATTTGTACGGGCATTCTTTAAATCAGTACCATTAACCAGATCCAGAAGTTCTGTCTCTATATAGGTAAATAGTTCAGCCCTCTGAATTTGTTTTGGAAGAATGCCAAAATCATCATTTTCTGTGATAAACGGTGGATTACCAAAGACATCCATAAGCACCCAATAATCAAAAGCTCTCAGGAACCTTGCTTCAGCACGGAAAGACTTTATCTCTTTTATCTGGTCTTCGTTAAAACCTTTTCCAGATGCATTATCCGCTGTGTTTTTAATAAATTCGTTTGCATACATGATCTGCAGTATGCATTTATCATACAAGCCGATTGTAAACTTTCCGTCAGAAGTGAAATTCATACTGTTAAGTTCAGGAATACCCGGGTCACCTGTCCAGAGACAGTGGGCTTCATCAGTGGGCAATACCTGATGGTTAAAGAAGCAACGTAGAAAGTCAGCGTTACTTCCTTCATCAAGGCCTACAACATCCGGTTTACCGGCCGGGCCTTGGTTGCCGGAAAGAGTATATCCGGCATAGATCTTTGCCAAAGCAGATTTATATCCGTCATATGTAGAATAAACCTGTATAGAGGTGTTGTCGTTTTCCGGGAACCGATCCAGATCCTTCAGGCAGGATGTTATCAGCAAGGATGAGGATGACAACAGCAGTAATGTATATATATATCTAAAATTTTTCATACTTATCTGATTAAAAATTTAAGCTTAGACCTAAACTGAATGTTCTTGGATTAGGGTAAAAATTGTTGTCAATTCCTCCTGCTATTTCAGGATCTATTCCCTTGTACTTAGTTATTGTGAAAACATTCTGTACAGAGAAATTCAATTTCAAATCCGCAATCCCGGAAATCTTACCGAAATCATACATGAACTGCAGATAATCCATTTTTAAAAATGATGCATTTTCAATGTAATAGTCGGAAAAGAGCTGTTTATTGTAGAAGCCGGTGTTGTTGATATCCTTGATTGTGTTCATAAGGAAATTGTTCGGATTAAGTGTCTGTGAGTAATTTCCCATGTCAGAATTCACATTATTGTATGCATAGTTACCAAGACTTGCTCTCAGAGCTGTGGCTATTGTCAGTTTTTTGTATGAGAATGTTGTATTCAATCCCATATATACATCAGGTTCAGGAGATTTATAGCGATAGAAATCTCCGTCGTCCAGTTTCCCGTTTTTGTTCATGTCTGCATAGGCACCCTCAATAGGCTTTCCGTCAGCATCATATAACTGCTTGTATACATAGAATGAATATGGGGCATAACCTACGGAGTGTATCTGGATTGTACTGCTGGTTCCACCTGAAATTCCGCTCACCGGAGCTCCGATATATGTTGACTCCGGCCCGTCATTCATTGAAAGTTTTGTTATTTCAGTATGGTTGTAAGTGATATTGAAGCCGATATCCCATCACACATCTCTTCTGTCAAGAGCTACGTAGTTGACGTTAGCCTCGATTCCACGGTTAACAAGACTTCCGATATTCTTTACAATTTTATTGATAAAGTTACTTCCCATAGGTACCGGAATCTCATTTAAAAGGTCGGTTGTATGTTTGTAGTAATAATCTACGTTTCCGGAAATTCTATTGTCATTTAAACCCCAGTCAATGCCGATATTTGTAGTTGCAGTCTGTTCCCACTTGCGTTGTGGATCATATCCGTCAGGTCTCCAGAGATAATAGAACTGATCTCCAAACTGGACTCTGGCTGTAGGATCACTATAGGTATATTTTGCTATATGACCATAGTTTCCTATACCCTCCTGTTGTCCGGTAACTCCGTAACCTAACCGGAACTTGAGGTTTGATATTACATCAACATTTTTCAGAAATCCCTCTTCTTTTATTCTCCATGCTAAAGCTACAGACGGGAAAGTTCCCCACCTGTTGTCGCTTCCGAATCTGGAAGAACCATCCCTTCTTAATGTCGCTGTCAAAAGATATTTATCCTTGAAGTTATAATTCAAACGACCATAGAAGGAAATAAGTGTATTTCTGTTGGTTGTTGTTGGGAATGTAGATGCTGCCGTAATAACATTCTCTTTTGCATAATCAGTAACTGCAAAACTGTAATCAGTCGATTTCCAGTCCTGATATGTATATCCGGCCATAACCTCAATACGATTGTCCTCATTAATCTCTTTTGTATAATTGAGATAATACTCAAGTAATATATTCTGTTTCTCTTGCTTGAATTGAGAATATTCACCTTTTTGAGCGTATTTTTCTGGAGACCAAGGCATAATATATTTGTCTCCGGCACCTTTTGAAACGTCATAACCGAAATTTACATTTGCGCGCAAATCAGGTAAGAAGTGAAGTTTATAATCAAGCTGAATGTTACCTATACTTCGGTAAACATCGGCTTGATCATCTTTTCCATAAAGAAGTGCAACCGGATTTTTAGTAGCCATTGTATTCACATTACCGTTGCCATCACTCAACCAGTTCCAATATCCGTTATAATTATCAAAACCATCTGCTTTAATTGGTTTGGTCGGATCCATACGTAAGGCTGCTCCAATCGCATCCCCATTTCCAAATCTGCTGTGTGAATATGTACCTTTCAGATTCATATTGACAGACAGGTGATCATCAAAGAATTTCGGTGATAAATTAATGGATAGTGTACCTCTCTTCATATTGTCAGTCTTCAGTGTTCCATCCTGACTGAAGAAACCGGCAGAGACTCTGTATGGAAGAAAATCACTGATACAATCATTAATGCTGATATTATTGTCAGTTGTAAATGCATTCCTAAAAATCTCCTTCTGCCAGTCAGTCGATGCATTTCCAAGATAGCCAAGATACATCTGCTCTGTAAGAGGATTCTTTGCAGCCTCTCGTGTTACTGCTTCCCTGAATTCGTCTGCTGACAAGATATCAACCGTTCTGGCTATAGTTGCAACAGAATTTTGTGAAGAGAAGTCGATTCTGAATTTTTGATCTCTTGACGCCTTTTTAGTTGTAATAATAATAACACCGTTAGATGCACGTGATCCATAAATTGCAGTAGCAGAGGCATCTTTCAGAATGTTCATGGATTCAATATCATTCGGATTGATAGTTGACAATGGACTTGTTATTCCTGAAATAGAGTTATTGTCTATTGGAACACCATCAAGAACAATCAGAGGATCGTTGCTTGCATTTAAAGATGCACCTCCTCTGATTCTGATACGGTTCCCGTCACCGGCTCTACCTCCGTTTGATGTGATCTGAACACCTGCAACCTTACCGGTTATAAGTGACGCCGGATTTGAAACCACGCCTTGTGAAAACTTCTTCGAATCAATAGCAGTAACCGATCCTGTCAGATCATTCTTCTTGACTGATCCATAACCGATAACCACCACCTCACTTAAGGATTGTGCATCCTCTTTCATAACTACACGGAGTGTTGTCTTCCCCTGTACAGGGATCTCCTGGGTGAAAAAACCTATAAAAGAAAATACTAGAACAGAATTATCAGAGACTGTCATTTCAAAATAACCGTCAGCGTTGCTGAAAACCCCTTTTGTAGTTCCTTTTTCCAATACTGCTGCTCCTGCAACAGGTACATTGTTCTCGTCTACAATTGTCCCCGTAATGAGTTTCTCATTCTGGGCATAGAGACTAAAACTAAACATCATGAACACTAGTGATAGCGCACATAGATGTGAAATTTTTTCTAAAAAAGTATTCTTACATTTCATTGAATATGAATATAATAAGTTTGGTTAAATAGTG
>JAQVBQ010000080.1 GCA_028690215.1 Bacteroidales bacterium
TGCGTAAGGCTGAGGAGCTCTCAATACCAGTAACCTTCAGGGCTGCCGGTACATCTTTGTCAGGCCAGGCGATAAGCGATTCAGTTCTTGTAATTGCCTCACACGGCTGGCAAAAACACCAGATTCTCGATGAGGGAAGGAAGATAAAACTTCAGGTTGGTCTAAGAGGATACCAGGCAAACGGATATCTGGGAAGATTCGGAAGGAAGATAGGCCCCGATCCGGCATCAATAGACAGTGCCATGATAGGCGGTATCGCTGCCAATAATGCAAGCGGTATGTGTTGCGGAACCTCAGAGAACTCATACAAGACAGTGGCTGACATACGTGTTGTCATGAGTGACGGTACAATCCTCGACACTGCTGATAAATCCAGCAGAGAGAGCTTTCTGAAAAGCCATTCAGAGTTAATCAGTGGTCTGGAGAAGATGGCCGGAGAGATAAACTCCGACGAGACACTGAGAGAGAAGATAAAGCAGAAGTTTAAAATCAAGAATACAACAGGGTACAGCCTCAATGCCTTCACTGATTTCAGCGACGGGTTCGAAATCCTCAAGCATCTAATAATAGGCTCTGAAGGCACACTTGCATTTATTTCAGACATTACCTACAATACAGTAATTGAACATAAGGACAAAGCCCTTGCACTGGCTATTTATCCGGATATAGAGCAGGCTTGTATTGCTGTCACAATTCTCAAATCAATGCCGGTTACGGCAGTGGAGATTATGGACAGAGCTGCACTAAGATCTGTAGATTCAGCCAAAGGTGTACCTGATTATCTGAAGAGTCTCCCTGATAACGCCACTGCCCTTCTTATTGAGACAAAGGCAGAAAATCAGGGTAAACTTGAGGAAAACATAAACAGAATAAAAGAGAATATATCAAGCATTGAGACACTCCTGCCTCTCAATTTTACACAGAATCCGGCAGAACAAGCAGCATTGTGGAAAATCCGTAAAGAATCCCTGCCGACAGTTGCCGGTATGAGAAAAAGCGGGACCACATCAATAATAGAGGATGTGTGTTTCCCTATACCTTCTCTTGCCAAGGCTGTCCTTGACCTGCAGGCGCTCTTCCTCAAGCACGGATACACCGAGGCAGTAATATTCGGCCATGCCCTGGAGGGCAACATGCACTTTATGTTCAGCCCGAATTTCAACAATGAGACAGAAACAGAAAGGTACAGCCTATTTATGGACGATCTTGCCGACATGGTTGTGGATAAATACAATGGATCTCTCAAGGCAGAACATGGTACAGGCCGCAATATGGCACCATACGTTGAGAAGGAGTGGGGTGAGAATGCATACAGAATAATGAGGGAGGTAAAGAGGCTATTTGATCCGAAAGGTATTTTGAATCCGGGTGTAATCCTCAACGAGGACCATAAGATACACCTGAAAAACCTCAAACCAATGGCAACGATCAGAGAGAGCGCCGACAAGTGTATGGAGTGCGGTTTCTGCGAAGGTGTATGTGTTGCCGAAGGGTTTACACTCTCACCGAGACAGAGGGTTGCCATTCACAGAGAGATTGAGAGGCTGAACCAGACTGGAGAAGAGCCTCATCGTGCAGCTGAGATAAAATCTCTTTACAAATATTCCGGACTTGCTACCTGCGCCACAGACAGCCTTTGCGCAATGAAATGTCCTGTCAAGATTGACACAGGCAAATTGGTCAAGGAGCTAAGGCATGAAAGCCATTCAGAAAAGGGCGAGAAAATTGCGGCCTCGATCTCTGCGAACATGGGAAAAGTCACTGCAGGCATGAGAGCAGGATTGTCTGCACTTTACTATATAAGACTGGTTACCGGGAAGAGGCTTTTCGGAGCTGTTGCAGGTTCATTAAGATATATCTCAGGCGGGGCTGTCCCTCTCTGGAACGAACATTTTCCGAACGGAGCATCTGCTATATCTGAAAAACAGATCGAAAAACAGAACCAGAGTGCTTCCGGATCAGCTCTGAAGGTAGTTTACTTCCCATCCTGCATAACAAGAAGCATGGGCATATCCAAGGACTATAAGAGTTCAATGGAGATCACTCAGGTGACAAAGACATTGCTTCAGAGGGCCGGATATGAGATAATATACCCGGAAAAGATGAACACATTGTGCTGTGGAATGGCATTTTCCAGCAAGGGATTCGTAAAAGCCGGAAAAAATGCCTCGGACAAACTGGAAGCAGCTTTAATGAAGGCTTCAGATGGAGGAAAAATTCCTATTCTTTGCGATATGAGCCCTTGTCTCTACACAATGAGATCAAATATGGGTGAACGTTTGAAATTGTATGAACCTGCCCAGTTTATAGATGAGTTTCTGATTGACAGATTGAAGATTCGCCCGGTAGATAGAAAGGTTGCAGTCTTTGCAGTATGTAGTGCAAAAAAGATGGAGGTTGACAATACACTATACAACCTTGCATCTAAATGTGCCAGGGAGGCAGTGAGGATTGAGAGTAACTGCTGCGGCTTTGCAGGTGACAGGGGATTTCTGCTTCCGGAACTTAACAAACATGGGCTGAGATTTTTAAAAGAACAGAGTAAAGATTGTTCCGAAGGGTATGCAACATCAAGAACATGTGAAATAGGACTCTCTCACCACAGTGGTATTACATATTCATCAATCATGTATCTGGTAGAAGAGGCCTCAAGATAGAACCATTATGTACAAAAGTCTGAAAGATTTTACCGAGTTCCTGGAATCAAAGGGGGAACTTATCAGGATCACGGAGTTTGTTGACCCCGTCCTTGAAATTGCAGAGATAACCGACAGAGTATCAAAGCAACCTGATGGCGGAAAAGCAATTCTTTTTGAGAATACAGGAACAGCTTTCCCTGTCATTACAAATATGTTCGGATCTCAGAAAAGGATGCTTTATGCCCTTGGAGTGGAATCCTACGAGGAGATTGAGAGTTATTTCAACAACCTTATCGGGGAGTTCACTACTGAAAGGCACTCTTTGATGGAAAAATTGAAAATTCTTCCTCAACTCAAAGAGGCATCGGATTGGTTTCCGATAAAATTCAAAGGTGATGCGCCATGTCAGGAGGTCATTTTATTCAAACCAGAACTGGGAAGATTACCGATATTACAATGCTGGCCAGACGACGGTGGAAGATTTATTACTCTGCCGATGGTCCACACTGAAGATCCCGATACAGGAAAGAGAAATCTAGGAATGTACAGAATGCAGGTATTCTCGGAGGAGACAACAGGGATGCACTGGCACCGTCACAAAACAGGTGCACGCCATTTTGCGGCATGTAAGACAAATCAGTTTCCGGTTGCAATCACTCTTGGTGGCGATCCTGTTTACACCTATGCAGCCACAGCACCACTTCCTGATGGAATAGACGAGTATCTGCTTGCAGGTTTTCTCCGGAACAAGGCTGTGGAACTTACCGAATGCCTTACTCAGCCACTAAAGGTGCCTGCAGATTGCGATTTTGTCATAGAGGGATATATTGAAAAGAATGAGAAACTTACCGAAGAGGGTCCTTTCGGAGATCATACAGGATATTACTCGTTGAAAGATCTCTATCCGCTTTTGCACATAACATGTATCTCACATAAAAAGGATGCTATATACCCGGCCACTCTGGTCGGAGTTCCACCTCAGGAGGACAAATATATGGCACTTGCGACAGAGAGGATTTTCCTCACCCCTATAAAGTTCGCCATGGTTCCTGAAATGAAAGACATGCACCTTCCGGAAGAGGGTTGTGGGCACAATCTGGCCTTTATAAGCATAAAGAAGAGCTATCCGGGAGAGGCTATTAAAGTAGCCCATGCACTCTGGGGTGCGGGTCAAATGATGTTCAACAAGATTATGGTTGTTGTGGATGAAGATGTGGATGTAAGGGATAGAGAACAGGTAATGGAAGCTATCAGAGAAAACTACACTCCTAAAAGAGACACCCATTTCAGCAGAGGCCCGCTCGATGTATTGGATCATGCAGCCCCTTCATGCGGCTTCGGAGGAAAAATGCTGATAGATGCCACAAGAAAGATGGCTGAAGAGGGTGGTAATGCAGCAAGCTTGAATTCAGATAGTTATAAAGCGATCTCCTTCTCACACAATCCTGAGAAATCAGAGGGATTGATAACAGTCATCCTGGACAAAGAGATTGATTCTAACGATGATTACATAGCCATGTGGCAATGGGGAGCAAACTGCGATCCAATTAGAGACAGCAGGTTTGTCGACAGCAGACTTGTCATGGATGCAAGAAGCAAGAGCAAGGGACAGGGTGTACGTGAATGGCCTGAAATTGCAACTTCTTCAGAAGAGACAATCAAGGCTGTAGATGAAAAATGGCCGGCTTTAGGTATCGGAGAGCTTATCCCCTCTCCTTCCCGTAGATTTTTAAAACGATAAGCAGGAAGAGTCCGACAAAGAGAAGCATCGATGCATAGGCAGCCCTGCCTATGTAGTCGCCATACTTGACAAATGCCGTGATTTTACTGTTAAGGTTGAGATCTCCCTTAACATAGCCTTTTTGCCACCATCCCAGGGACTCTTTTATTACTCCACGCTGATCAATCAGAGCTGAAATTCCGGTATTGGCAGACCTGGCTATGGATCTTCTTGTCTCTATTGCCCTCAGTGATGCGTAGCGAAGATGTTGACTGTATCCCGGTGTATCTCCCCACCATCCGTCATTTGTTATTATGGACATGACATTTGCACCGTTCAGGACATAATCTCTGTAAAAGTCACCATAAACAGACTCATAGCAAATTGCTGTCCCGATTCTGATGCTGTCATTCACAGAATTGAACACCTCTCTCTCCTTTTGAGTCCCAAAGCCACCTGATGTACCGCCAAGATCTATTGCAAGGTTACTGAGGAATTTCAGGTATTGTGGATACGGGAAGTACTCAACTAAGACAACAAGCTTCGATTTATGATAAATCATTGACCTTCCGGTCGAATCAATGTATATAGCTGAATTGAATGTGTCAAACCACCCTCTTTCTGTTCTTCTGGCCGTATATGTAGGTGCTTTAATCTCAGGACCGCCCGGATAGATATAATAGGAAGTTGCCCCGAAGATTGCATTTGGACACATTTTTTCATTTAGCATCTGTGAAAACCTGGAGAATGTCCTGTTATCTCCCAAATCATTTTCGAGAACTCCCGATGTAAATGTCTCAGGTGCAAGGACAAAATCCGTACTCTCTGTGACAGACTCTTCCGCAAGAGCCATAAGAATTTCATCCTGCTGTATCTGGGAAAGATTCCCAAATTTGTCATTGTATGGGTCTATATTTGGTTGAAGTACCACAAACTCACGAGGATCCGGTTTCTCCTTATATGTAGAGAAAATTATACGGGATATAATTAATGGAAGGGCGACAATTACAACAGTAAGAGCTGATTTGATATAAAAAGGCTTACTTTTTCGATTCTTGTCATTTACAAGGTTAAAAAGAAGCAGATTGGTTATTAACACCCACAGTGAGCCACCCAGAGCCCCTGTATACTCGTACCATTGGATGTTCTTGATTGTTGTGGCAAACCCATTGCCCAAAACGAGCCAAGTCCATGAAATCTCAGCATCATAATAGAAATGTTCCCAGGCAAGCCAGGCCAGCACAAAGAAGAGATATGCAAGGGCCGGTTTTGTCTTACGTTTGAACCATCTGAATGCTCCGAAAACAAGAGCCATCTGAAGTGCATTGAGAGTGCAGGCGGCTATTACCCCCGGTATGGTTGCATTGTATATCCAGTAAGTGGTAAAGATATTCCAGAGTAAAAAAACTGAATAGTAATAGATATAGCCTCTCTTGATTTTAAAGTCTGTGATTATCTTCTCGAGTTGGAAAAGAGGGAAAAATGCTATCAGCATTAGGAGACCTGCATGTGGAACAATATATGGCAAGGTCAGGAGCAAAGAGGATAAAACCACCAGAAACCAAAGTGTAAGAATTCTTTTGTTCTTCATGTTATCATATTTTGCATTGACAAAGATACAATAATCTCGATTTGAGAGAAGGAAGCAAGAATAATTTGATTAATTTTGGGGTCTAATTTATTGAATGACTCAACAAACATGCTCACAACTTTTGTAAAGGGTTTTATTGTAGGTATGGGAGCCTCAATCCCGCTCGGGCCAATGGGTATAATGTGTGTCCAGAAAACTCTCAGCAAAGGTCGTTATGCAGGTTTTATAGCAGGACTCGGTTCCTCTGTCACAGATACATTCTTTGCGGCAATAGCCATAATGGGTCTTGCTTACATCAAGACATTCATTAACAGATACGAAGATTACGTGTTGCTTTTCGGCGGCGTTATAGTCGGACTCATCGGGATGAAGATATTTCTCACAAATCCCATAAAGCAAATACGATATCCGATGACCGGAAAGAGACACCTTACAGATTTCTTTTCCGCAATGGCAATGACCCTTACAAATCCGGGTTCAGTATTTCTCATACTAGGCATGTTTGCTTATGTAGACGTTGACACAGAGGGAATTGCAAAGGACCACATAGTTTCCGCCACATTGTGGGGGGTATTTCTGGGAGCCTCTGCCTGGTGGTTTATTCTCAGTGCCGCAATCAGTGCATTCAGAAAGAAATTCAGGTTAAGACAGCTCATGATGATTAACAGGATCTCAGGAATACTGATTCTTGTCCTGGGTCTTATCTCCTTTTTCGAAGGCGTTTGGAGACTTGTATCTCTATATTTCTCTCTTGGTTAATTTTTTCATACCTTTGCCCCACTTTCGGGGATGTTTTGGTTTTGACAGCAGATTGTATCGGAAAGTAAGCACGCCGAGCGTTGTGAGGCCGGCTCGATAATCCCGGGTCACAAGCCATTAACTGGCGAAAACAACTATGCACTCGCTGCGTAATTAAGCTAAGCTTTTACGCTTTATCGCCGCCGGCTAGGTCCGGCCGTGACGAGTATCCCGCCTGGTTTTAAGCCGACTATATCAGGTATATGGGGTATCAAACAAGTATGGCTGCCGACACTCACTCCTCTAAAGTGTCGTAAGATTTAGAGGATAAGCTCAGGATGGCCTGTCTGTAGGCAGCCCTGAGACGAAAAACAAGAATAGACTAAGCGTGTAGAAAGCTTTTGGATGGTTTGTTTGGACGGCGGTTCGAGTCCGCCCATCTCCACAGATTCACATTTATCATGTAATGTGTTCATTACATTATAGCCACACAAAAAGTGTGGCTGTAATGCTTTATAAGAGAGAGTTATTTTTTTCTCTTTATTTTATACATCTTATAACATTAGTGTCCACTAAAAATTAAAGCTTAATTGAAGACGATCATCATCAAGCATATTATCGACCAGATCTGTCCTTTCGAAGAGCTCTCCAATAGGAGTTTTATCGAGAAGAGACATGCTGAGTATC
>JAQVBQ010000081.1 GCA_028690215.1 Bacteroidales bacterium
TCTCATGCACTGCGATGTTGAATCCCTTGTAATCCATACCTTTTGGAGAGAGTCTGGTTCTCAATCTTGCATAATCATCCCTGCTCATGGCACCCCATGCATGGCCCGAACCTCTAGCCGGCTCCACAACAATAGCATCACCAAGAGAGGCAGCCTTTTCCCGTGGAAATCCCAGTTTCACAAGCATTGAAGGAATGGCTTTGTCATAAGCCTCAGCAGTTGGATAGAGTCGTTGTGTCTTTTGTGTAAGCTCATCCTCATTAATAGAACTCCTTGTCTTGAACCCGTCATACCAGATATCAAAAGGCTCCAGCGGACGGCCCAGCCTTTCTTTTATCATACCTGCAATCTTCCTAACCTTCGGAGAGCTGATATACTCAATAAACATATTCTCGATATCCTCCTGTTTGATCTGCATGCTCTGGTCAAATGCCCTCAGAAGCGCAGTTGGATATGCAGTTGCATATTTATCTACAGCCTGTTGTGCTCTGAACTGCTCGAGAAGCATCTCATAGCGTCTTGTTCCTTCAGGATTTGCCTTAATCTCCTTGCCATCCTTATATACAACATTTGTATACGGATTCCAGTCATAATCAGGATTGTTAATCACCTCCAGAGGAATTGTCTGCTCAACAATATCACGCATCACCTTGTAAATCATCTTCTGCTTCTCAAAATTATCTGCCCCCGGTGCGTAGTTTGACTTGAGTTCATCCCTCAAGTTCCAATGGCTAAGCAGCTTCATATCCACAGGGAACATTTTTTTACCTTCATTATTGACCAGATGGCCCATCATAATGTTGTAATCAGCAATATAACTCTCCCCTTTCATCTCGGCATCAGCAACAAGCTGAAGCACTGCCGCAGATGCTCTCGGGATAAAGATATCTCCCATCCTTGCATAAGCCCAATCCAGCCTTGTCCACTGTCCTGCATTTTTCTCCTTCTCCTCAAGAGTGTAGAAAGGGAAATTCAAAATAGTCAGATATGCTATCTTATTGTCATAAAAATCTTCCGACAGATGGCTTGAAGGATCATAAGCTCCAAGTATGTAGTCAATATGAGCAAGCGTGTCACCTACCAGGTGCATAGGTTTTTTTAACTCCACGCTAATCTTGTTGAACCCTCCCCACAAAGCCTCAAGGGCGACTGAAAGCCTGTCGAAAAGCGCCCTTCTCTTCTCAGGAGTCTCGGCGTAGTTCTCTATGCAGAAATTCTTAAAGACATCTGAATCACCATATTCAATCTTCCATTGCATTGCCGCCTGCCTTACGCCTGTTTTCAACCTTTCGGGAGAATCCAGATTCGGATTGCGTTTGGAAATAGTATCAACAATAGAGTTGATAGCGGCTTCTGTTATTACCTCCGCCTTGGTCCCCTGTCCGTTATTTTGTTTACACGAATAAACAGGTATAATCATAAGTAAAAGTGTAAGAAATGCTATGTTTTTCATCGTTGTGGATTTGACCTCTAAGATAACCATTTTTTGTATACCTTTGTAGACTCTTCATAAAGAATAGACCTGCCGTAATTTATGGCAGGGTCTTTGTTTAAGAGGGGTAATGGCTCAAATATCATGATTAATTAATGGTAAAATGAAAAAATATCTGCTGTTGACAATTCTGCTTCCTGCATTTCTGTCATGCAAGTATATCAACTTCTCATCAGATAAGGTAGTCGCCGAAGTAGGTGGGCAAAAACTGCTTGAATCGGATATACGTGAGCTCATACCGGAGGGGACGAATCCGGAGGACAGTATCAGGATGCTTGAACAGTACATAAATACCTGGGCCACCCAGCACCTGTTGCTTCAAAAGGCCGAAAGCGAGTTGTCCAAAAGTGAGAAAGATGTTGACCAGGAGCTTGAGGACTACAGAAATTCCCTCCTTGTTTACAGATACGAGAATCTATTTATTGAATCCCGCCTTGATACTACAATAACTGACGATGAGTGCCGGGAGTACTATGCCAGACACTCGACGAATTTCACTTCGAACAGTGCTGTAGTCAAAGCAAGGGTAATAAAGATATCCCAAAATTCTCCCAATATCGCAGCCATTAAAAACCTTTACAAAGAAAACGGCATCGAAGAGATTGACGAACTGGAGAGACTGTGTTACAACTCAGCAGACAAATACGATAATTTCGGGAACAATTGGGTGGACATCTCAGCCGTTGCCAGCATAATCCCTTATGATGTCCAATCATGTGAAAGGGCAGCCAATAGCAGTTCATACATAGAGACCAGTGACAGTCTTTATAAATATTTCGTATATTTTCCCGAAAGGATTGCACCGGGAGAAATACCTCCGTTTGAGTACTATTTACCAAGGATAAAAGAGATAATACTCATAAAACGGAAACAGGAACTGATTTCAGAACTTGAGAAGAGCCTTCTTAAAGAGGCACTTGAGAAAAATACTTTGAAAAAAAACATCGATAAATGACAACTATAAAGAAAGAGTGGTCCAGACTGCTCGCTATAACCATCATCCTTTGCGGCCTAACAAATACACAAGTTTCAGCCCAGGTATACAAGGGCGGCCTTATAGACAAGACTGTTGCACTCATAGGAAATGACATGATACAGCTCTCGGCAATCGAGTCTGAGGCTCAAATGATGCTGTTTCAGGGAGTACCTTCAGATAAGAACCTGAGGTGTCAGGTTCTTGAAAAAATGTTGGTACAAAAACTTTTTCTGACTCAGGCAAGACTCGACAGCCTTACAGCAAGCCGTGAGATGGTCGAACAGAATCTTAATCAGAGACTTCAGGATGTAATGACAAAACTTGGCGGAGAAAAAGCTACTGAAGAGTATTTCAAGAAGCCTATGTATAAAATCCGTGAGGAGTGGCGTGAAACACTTACAGACCTCTCTCTTGTCAACAATATGCAGTCTGAAGTTGCAAAGAAAGCTCCTGAACTTACTCCATCGGATATCGAAAAGTTTTACAAGAAACTTCCAAAAGACAGCCTTCCTATAATTTCAACTCAGTACCAGTACAGCCAGATTGTGCTTTACCCTGAGAAAGAGGCAGCAGTAATGGCTGTTAAGGAGAGGTTGATTGAATTCAGAGAGAGGATAATGAAGGGGACAAAATTCAGCACACTGGCAACAATGTACTCTCAGGATCCCGGCAGTGCAGCCAGAGGCGGGGAGCTTGGTATGGCTTCAAAGCAACTCTACTGGTCTCAGTTCTCCGATGCGGCAATGGCCCTTAAAGCCGGTCAGGTGTCACAGATAGTTGAGACTCCTGATGGATTCCATATAATCCAACTGATAAAAAAAGAGGGAGATATGTTCAATGCAAGACATATCCTTCTAAAACCCATGTACACCACAACCGATAAGGATAAGGCCTTCAAAACGCTGGACAGTCTCAGGAATCTTATCATTTCAGACAGTCTCAAGTTCGAGCAGGCAGCCAGGAGGTTCTCACAGGACCAGAAGAGCTTTGTAAACGGAGGAGTGGTTGCGGATGAGAACACAGGTTCGGTATATTTTGAGATTGACCAGTTAAAACCCGCAGATCACGCCGTACTTAAATCGCTTCAACCCGGTGAAGTTTCAGCTCCTTTTGAGTCAAGGGACAATGAGGGACGAGAAGGAAATTTAGTATACAAGATAATTCGCCTAGACAAGATAATACCATCTCATACAGCAACTTACAAAGACGACTTCTCAGTTCTTCAGGAGATGGCCAAGAACGAGAGTATCAACAAGGCGCTCGATGCGTTTATCAAACAAAAGCAAGCCACAACTTTTATAAAGATTGACCCGATGTTTGAAAACTGCCCTTTCGAGAGAGAAGGTTGGATTAAAAAATAATGCGCAGAATATTTTTCACAATAGTACTATCCCTGCTTTCTCCCTATCTTTTTGCCCAGCAACAGAAACAGAGACCGGAAGAGAGCCTCGTAAGGCTGATAGATGCAAAATCAGCCATCCTTACGACATTTATGGGCAGAGAATTCCGTAAGGTTTCGGGACCTGCCCAGTTTCTCCACAATAACACGCTTATACTTTGCGACTCAGCCATATGGGACACTCAGGCCAATATAGTGGATGCAATTGGAAACGTAAAAATTATCCAGAAAAACACTACGCTGATCAGTGACAACATAAAATACCTGGCCGATCAGTCAGTTGCGCAGGTGCGCGGACAGCTGGTCGAGTTGATTGACAAGGAGGGTGGGAAGCTTCGGACTCACTATATAGATTATTATACAAAAGACAGTATCGGAATGTTTTACAATGGTGGTTGCCTTATGAATAAAGACAGCAGTACCATTGAGAGCTTGAACGGGTACTACTACGCCAAGGATGATCGCTTCCTCTTCCAGATGAAGGTTGAGATGCAATCCGACTCAGTATTGATGAGTACAGACTCTCTTGCATATCTCTCAAAAGAGAACAAGGCTATCTTTCTCACAAAGACATATGCCTGGCAGGGGGATGGTTTCCTGATTGCAAACGGTGGTTGGTATGACAGAAACAGAGAGTACCTTCATTTTAACAAGGATGTCTATATCAAGAGCAAAGAGAATGAAATCTGGGCAAATGAACTTGACTACGACCGAAAAACCGGCAACGCAAAAATGCGAAAGGATGTTCAGATACTAGACACAGCCCAGTCTGCCCTCTTCTTTGCAGACCAGCTTACATACAACCGGAAGCCCGAGAAAATAGTCCTGGAACAAAATCCGAGTGTGGGAACATACTCTGTGGAGAATGGCGTCAGTGACACCCTGTTCTTTGCTGCTGATACAATAACATATAGTGTCCTTCTTCACAAAGACGTCGATTCGTCTACTGTTTCCAGATCATCGAAAAGATACGAACTCAGTAAGAAAGACCCTATATCGGAGATTTATGCCCAAAAAAAATTGAAGGGTAAGGATAATCCGGACAAAGGAGAGGAAGATGGTTCCGGAAAACCTTTGACTCCGCCTGCAACAACATCTCAAGAGAACAAATCTCTTACGAACAAGAAAGAACAAGGAGAAAGTTCTTCCAAAAAGGAGACAAGACGAAGGTCAAAAAAGAGCAAAGCTGCCGCTGACACCCTCGTATTGAAAAGTACCGACACGCTTCTGATGAAACAAACTGATTCTGTTTCGTTAAAAAAAACAGATTCGCTTTTACTGAAAAAAGGAGATTCTCTCGCGCCTAAGAAAGCAGACTCACTCTTAATCAACAAGGCAGATACGTTTGCAAAGAGAGATTCAGACACTACAAATCATAAGGTCTCTATAAATCTAAGGGACTCTTCACTAACCATAGTGAAAGATTCTTTGATAACTTCAAAGGTTGACTCTTTGCTCTCTAAAAAGACAGACTCCACCGCCATTAACCCTATTGACACTGTCAAGGTTAAATTTTTGACAGCTTTGAAGAATGTGCGTTTTCACAGAAATAGCCTACAGGGCGCTTGTGACTCTCTGCAATTCAACACATTAGACTCACTAATCAGGCTCTATAAGGAACCTTTACTCTGGAATGAAAACAAGCAACTCTCTGCCGACAGCATTCAGATTGTACTTTCAGGACGAACCCTGCGTAAAGCAGAATTGAACTCCTCTGCATTTGTTGCCGTAAAGGAGGATTCCCTCCATTTTGACCAGATTAAAGGTGCTGATATAATAATTTTCTTCGAAAAGGGTGAATTAAGCCGTTTTGACGCTCTTGGAAGCACTTCGATGCTATTCTTCTTTGCAGAAGATAGTGTACTGACCTCAATGAACGAGAAGGAGTGCAAGGCTATGAGTGCAAGGCTCAATGACAAAAAGATTGAGAGAATCCGTTATTTCGAAATGATTACAAGCAATGCATACCCTCTGTTCAACCTTGAAAAAGAGAAACAGAAGCTA
Source organism: Bacteroidales bacterium (assembly GCA_028690215.1). GTDB lineage: Bacteria > Bacteroidota > Bacteroidia > Bacteroidales > UBA932 > Bact-08. The sequence continues at coordinate 5,872 of JAQVBQ010000081.1, forward strand.
AAGGGGTTCAATTGGCTGGAAGAGAGAAGGCCCAAGAACCGTTTTGATGTCTGCAACCGCATAATCAAAAGCTCTCAGGCCCATATCTTAAAATTAGCTGAAAAACCTCTCTTTGTCCAAAACGGAATATACTTTCCGAAAAAGAGATAGTTTACTGCCTCTGTTTCCTACCAGATATTAAGTGGTAGTCCGTGCATCTTCTTGCGTGCGGATTCTTTAACCTCTGCAATTACTGTAGCATTGTCCGGGTTGGAAAGAACCCTGTCAATCAGCTCGACAATATAAGGCATATCCTTCTCAAGCAGACCCCTTGATGTAACAGCAGGTGTGCCCACTCTTATACCGGAAGTCTGGAATGGACTGCGGCTGTCAAAAGGAACCATATTCTTGTTAACTGTAATGTCTGCTGAAACAAGCAGCTTTTCTGCAACCTTTCCTGTAAGATCAGGGAACTTACTTCTTAAATCAATAAGCATAAGGTGATTGTCCGTACCACCTGACACAACCTTGTAACCTCTCTCAATAAACGAAGAAGCCATCGCAGCAGCATTATTCTTTACCTGTATCTGATATGTCTTGAATTCAGGCTGGAGAGCCTCAAAGAATGAGACAGCCTTAGCAGCTATACAATGCTCAAGTGGTCCGCCCTGTATGCCTGGGAAAACGCTTGAGTTAATAACTGCTGACATCATCTTAACCTCACCCTTAGGAGTCAGAATTCCGAATGGATTAGGGAAATCCTTACCGATAAGAATTATACCTCCACGTGGTCCTCTCAGGGTTTTGTGTGTTGTAGATGTTACTATATGTGCATATTTTACAGGATTCTCAAGTAGTCCGGCAGCAATAAGACCTGCTGGATGTGCCATATCCACCATCAGAATGGCTCCTATCTTGTCTGCAATTGCTCTCATTCTTGCCCAGTCCCACTCTCTCGAATATGCAGAAGCTCCTCCGACGATTAACTTAGGTTTGTGCTCAAGAGCCTTCCTCTCCATCTCGTCATAATCAACCAGGCCGGTCTCTTCGTTAAGTTGGTATGATATGGCATTGTACCATATACCAGAGACATTCACGGGAGATCCGTGAGTCAAGTGTCCTCCGTGAGCCAAATCGAGTCCCATAAAAGTATCCCCTGGTTTCAGACAAGCCATGAATACGGCCATGTTAGCCTGAGCACCAGAGTGAGGCTGAACATTAGCATACTCAGCATCAAATAGTTGGCAAATTCTATCAATTGCAAGTTGCTCAACTTGATCCACAACTTCACATCCTCCATAGTATCTTGCTCCAGGATATCCCTCTGCATACTTATTTGTAAGCACAGATCCAAGTGCAGCAAGCACCTGCGGGCTTACAAAGTTCTCAGAGGCAATTAGTTCTATGCCATGAAGCTGGCGGTTCTCCTCTTTTTTGATCAATTCTGAAATCTGAAGATCTTGTTTCATTGTGTAATATTTTAACTATAAATTTT
>JAQVBQ010000082.1 GCA_028690215.1 Bacteroidales bacterium
GATGTTGCCTCCTATATTAAGCCTTCCGACAGAGGAGAGCTTGAGATAACCACCGTCAACCAGGAGTTCCTCAAAGAGAACACTCTTAATGTACAATTACTGGGGCGTGGCTTTGCATGGCTCGATACCGGCACACACGACTCACTCTCTGATGCATCTACCTTTGTTGAGGTGATAGAGAAGAGACAAGGCCTGAAAATTGCATGCCTGGAGGAGATCGCATACAAAAACGGCTGGATAGACGATGCAAAGCTGACAGAACTGGCCGGTCCCATGTTGAAAAATCAGTACGGACAGTATCTGATCAATCTGATAAAAAAGAAAAGATGAATTTTATTAAAACCGGAATTCCTGAGGTATTTATTATCGAACCGATAATTCACGGAGATTCAAGGGGATACTTTATGGAGTCCTTCCTATTAAAGAAATTTCAGGAATCAGTTATAAAGACAACATTCGTTCAGGAGAATGAATCCTGCTCAAAATACGGGGTTCTCAGAGGATTGCACTACCAGATAGAGCCAATGGCTCAATCAAAGCTCATAAGAGTAATAAAAGGCAAAATAGTCGACATAGCGGTCGATATCCGCAAGGGTTCCCCTACATTCGGGAAACATGTGGCAATAGAACTTTCCGGAGAGAACAAGAGACAACTCTTCATACCGAGAGGATTTGCCCACGGATTTTCAGTCCTGGAGGATGATACAATCGTGCAATACAAGACAGACAACCTCTATTCACCTGAACATGAGAGAGCTGTGTTGTGGAATGACCCGATACTGAAAATAGACTGGAAAATTCCGGCGAATGATGTTTTACTCAGTGAAAAAGACAAGCACCATCCTCTGCTTGAGAATGCTCTCTTATTTGATTACGGAAGCAAATTATACTAAAAACTCATGGCATCAACCCTCATAACAGGAGCCAACGGGCAGTTGGGAAGATCACTTCGGGAGATTGCGGGGAAATTACCCGGAACACTCCATTTTACCGACATCGGGGAACTTGATATATGCGACAAGAGTGCCTTAAACGAATATGTAAAGACAAACCACATTGACATTATAATCAATTGTGCCGCATATACTGCCGTAGATAAGGCAGAAGATGAACCTGAGATTGCAGCAATGATCAATTCCCGGGCCCCTGGTATACTGGCAGAAACTGCCCGTGAAAACGGTGCCCTGCTGGTTCACATCTCCACAGATTATGTCTTTGACGGAAAGGGCCCGAGACCATACAAAGAGTCTGACCGCACATCTCCGACTTCAGTTTACGGCAAGACAAAGCTTGCCGGAGAAAAAGCCATAGAGGAGTCAGGATGCAGATATATAATAATCCGCACAGCATGGCTCTACTCCGAATACGGGAACAATTTCGCAAAGACCATAATCAGACTCGCAAAAGAGAGAGATGTGGTAAGTGTTGTATTTGACCAGACAGGAACCCCGACTTATGCCGGAGATCTGGCCGACGCAATTGCGGAAGTTGTCTCTCATAAAGATGATCCTGAATTTCACAAAAAAGGAGAGAACCGGATTTATCACTTTTCCAATGAAGGTGTCTGCTCGTGGTACGACTTTGCCCTCGAAATTGTAGAGAGAGCAGGTATCAAAACTGCAACAGTAAAACCGGTGACAAGTGACCAGTTCCCATCAAAGGCCTCTCGTCCGGCTTACTCAGTCCTTGACAAGGGGCAGATCAAGAACATATATGGTCTAACAATTCCACACTGGAAGATTCCTCTTAAAAAATGCATAGACTCACTAAATAACAATAGGTGATGAGAAACATACTGATTACAGGAGGAGCCGGCTTTATAGGCTCACATCTTGTCCGGCTTATGGTAAACAAATATCCCGGGTACAGGATAATTAACCTGGACAAGTTGACTTACGCAGGCAACCTTGCCAATCTGAAAGATATAGAGAAGAGAGAAAACTACACATTTATCAAGGGAGATATCTGCGATTTTGACAATGTCAAGAGTATTTTCGAGACAATGAAAATAGATGGAGTGATCCATCTGGCAGCAGAATCCCATGTAGACAGATCTATCAAGGATCCCTTCTCATTTGCCATGACCAATGTAGTCGGGACACTCTCGCTGCTTCAGGCTGCACGAACCTCCTGGGATGGCAATTATGAAGGGAAAATGTTCTACCACGTATCAACAGACGAAGTATACGGCTCTCTTAGCGACAATACCACACTCTTTACAGAGAGTACCCGTTATGAGCCCCATTCACCATACTCGGCGTCAAAAGCCTCATCAGACCATTTCGTAAGGGCTTTCCATGACACATACGGATTACCCGTTGTTATTTCAAACTGCTCAAACAATTACGGAAGCTTTCAGTTCCCGGAAAAACTGATTCCACTATTTATAAACAACATCCGCCACAACAAACCACTTCCTGTTTACGGAAAAGGGGAAAATGTACGTGACTGGCTCTTTGTCGAGGATCATGCAGCAGCAATTGACCTGCTTTTCCACAAGGGTAAAGTTGGTGAAACATACAATATCGGGGGCTTCAATGAGTGGAAGAATATAGACCTGATAAAACTTCTCATACGCATTGTTGACAGACAGCTCGGGAGAAAAGAGGGAACAGGAGACTCCTTAATAACATATGTCACAGACAGGGCCGGCCACGATCTCAGATATGCGATAGACTCCACAAAACTCCATAAGGAATTTGGTTGGGAACCCTCTCTCCAGTTTGAAGAGGGGCTTGAAAAGACAGTACAATGGTACCTTAACAATCAGGAGTGGCTTGACAATGTGACCTCAGGGGATTATCAGAAATACTACCAGGAGATGTACAACCATCAATAGCTATTTTTTACCTATCTTTGCCGCAGTTTACAAAAAATATAATGAAAAATTTTGCATTAATAGGCGCAGCCGGATATATAGCCCCCCGCCACATGAAGGCAATAAAGGAGACAGGGAATAATCTGATCGCAGCATATGACGTAAATGACAGCGTAGGAATTATCGACTCATTTTTTCCTAAATGTGCCTTTTTCAGCCAATATGAACTTTTTGAGAGACATATTTCAAAAAAACGTGCAGTCTCTGAAAGCGGAATATTGAAAGAGGACTACCCGAAAGGCAAGCTTGATTTCGTATCTGTCTGCACCCCCAACTATCTTCACGATGCCCACATCAGATTTGGCCTTAGAGCCGGTGCTGATGTTATCTGCGAAAAACCGCTTGTTCTCAATCCATGGAATATCGATGCACTCGAATACGCACAGAAAGAGACCGGACACAAAATATACAACATACTTCAGCTAAGGCTCCACGACGCTATCATTGCTCTGAAAAAGAGAGTTGATGAAGGTCCTAAGGATAAAATATATGATGTTGACCTCACATATATCACATCCAGAGGAAACTGGTACTACACAAGCTGGAAGGGAGATCCGCGCAAAAGCGGCGGCGTTGCAACCAATATAGGAGTTCACTTCTATGATATGCTAGGATGGATTTTCGGAGAGGTAAAACAAAATATCGTACATGTATATTCACACGACCGTGTGGCAGGATATTTGGAGTTCGAGAAGGCACGTGTCAGATATTTTCTGAGCATAAACGTGAATACATTGCCGCAGGAGGCCAAAGATGCCGGCAAAAGGACATACAGGTCACTCATGATGGAGGGTCAGGAGGTTGAATTCTCAGAAGGATTCACAGAACTGCACACAACATCATACAAACACATCCTCAATGGCAATGGATTCGGGCTCGAAGATGCCCGCAAATGCATACAGATAGTACATGACATCAGAAACGCCACACCGATTGGCCTGAAGGGTGATTATCACCCATACGCCCGTCTTGAAAAGACACAACATCCATTCGGCTGGTAATAAAAGAGAAAAAATTAACAACTTGGAAACAGTAAAACAATTCGCATTAATGGGTGTTGCCGGCTACATAGCTCCACGACACCTGAAAGCAATAAAGAATTCCGGAAATAATCTGGTATCATGCATCGACCCATTTGACAGCGTAGGCCTTCTGGACAGCTACTTTCCGGAGTGCTCATACTTCAACCAATTCGAACTTTTTGACCGTCATCTCTCAAAATTGAAGAGTGCAGGCAAGGGCGTTGACTATCTTTCTGTATGTACACCAGACTACCTGCATGATGCACACATACGCTATGGCCTGAAGATCGGCGCCAATGTGATTACTGAAAAACCAATGGTACTCAATCCTAAAAATCTCGACGACCTTGAGGTTACAGAAAAAGCCAGCGGAAAGAGGGTAAACACCATATTGCAGCTTCGTTACCACGAAATCATACTAGGCCTCAAAAAACAGATTGATGAGGGACCTAAGGATAAGATTTACGATATAGATCTGAACTACACAACCTCACGCGGAAGCTGGTTCTATACAAGCTGGAAGGGAAATCCGCTCCAAAGCGGCGGGATTGCCACAAATATAGGTATTCACTTCTATGATATGTTCCAGTGGATTTTCGGCAAAGTAACAAAGAATGTTGTCCACATAAAGACACATGACAGAGTAGCCGGATACCTTGAATTGGAAAAAGCCAGAGTCAGGTACTTTCTCAGCATAAACTCAGACACACTGCCTTTAGAGATAAGTTCGACAGGACAGAGAATATACAGAGCTATCACAATAGACGGAAAAACACTTGATTTCACAGACGGATTCGCAGACCTTCACACTGAATCATACAAGAAAATACTCAAAGGAGAGGGATTCGGCATTTCAGATGCACGTCCATCGATAGAGATCGTACACGACATCGAAATGGCCCAGCCTATAGGATTGAAAGGTGATTATCACCCATTTGCAAGATTACCTCTTGCAAGTCATCCTTTTGGATGGTAATTGAATCTTCCTAACCGGAGACTATTAAGTACAACCGAAACTGAGCTGAACGCCATGGCTGCTGCTGCAATCATGGGGTTTAGCATTATACCGGTAAACGGGTAGAGCAACCCTGCCGCTATCGGGATTCCAACAACATTGTAGAAAAAGGCCCAGAAGAGATTCTGGTGTATAAGCCTGACAGTCCTGTCCGAAATGGCAAATGCAGCCGGAAGAAGCCTTAAATCTGAGGTGATAAGCGTCATCATAGCCACATCCATGGCAATATCCGTCCCTTTTCCCATTGCAATACTCACATCGGCAACCGAGAGGGCCTGGCTGTCATTAATCCCGTCACCGACCATAGCCACTACCCTTCCCTGCTTCTGCAGATTGGCAATATACTCCTGTTTTCCGGCCGGTAGGACTCCCGACAAATAGTGTGACACCCCTGTGCTCTTTGCCACGCTTGAAGCAACAGAGTCGTTATCTCCTGTAAGCATGTGCACCTCTATCCCGAGTTTTTTCAGCTCTTTCACAGCCTCTGTTGAACTCTCTTTAACCTTGTCAGCTATGGCAGCAACTGCAACACATCTGTTCTCAATTCCCATAAAAAGGATGCTCTTCCCCTCGCTTTTAAACGACTCCTTCTTAGATTTGTAATCCTCCCCGCATTTTTCCAGAGCAAGTTTTTGATTCCCTGCCCAAATATTTTTTCCTTTGTAAGTAGCAGAAACACCGTGACCAGCAGTAGCCTCGAATGATTCAAGATCCTCTGTCGGCATGATACCCTCGCTTTTAAGAAAACTTACGACAGCATATGCGAGAGGATGTTCAGATCTGATCTCCATCGAAGAGATAGCAGAGCGGAATTCATCCCTGGTATAACCATCAAGATAATCTGATTGGTCACTATCTATCCAGATCCAATTAGTTACAGCCGGCTTTCCGGTTGTTATTGTACCTGTCTTATCTAGAACTACAGTGTCAACCCTTCTCATTTGCTCAATAGCCGTAGCTTCCTTAATCAGAATATGGTTTTGAGCAGCTTTTCCTATTCCGACCATAAGAGCAGTTGGTGTAGCCAAACCCATGGCACACGGACAGGCTATTACAAGTACAGATATTGCTGATACTAATGCCATAGAAAAGGCTCCAACTCCCCCTATAGTAATCCATAGAACAAATGTAAGGAGTGATGCTGCAGCAACAACCGGAACAAATACAGCAGCCACCTTGTCAACAATTCTCTGTACAGGTGCCTTACTTGCCTGAGACTCCCTCACAACCTTTATTATCTGCGAAAGTACAGTATCCTTGCCGACCCTTTCAGCCTTAAAAACAATAGATCCACTCATATTTATACTTCCGGATATAACCTTCTCCCCAGCTCTCTTCTCAACTGCCACGGACTCTCCGGTAACAGCACTCTCATCCACAAAAGAGTCCCCTTCTGTCACCACGCCGTCAACAGCAATCCTCTCTCCCGGCTTGACCAAAATCAGATCGTTGACTTTGAGGTCAGCCAATTTTGTAACCTCATATGTAAGTGAACCTTCATCAGATCTCCTTACAACTGTTGCTACATTTGGCTGTAAACCCATAAGGTTTCTTATTGCAGAGGAGCTTTTTCCCTTTGCACGCTCCTCGAGAAGCTTTCCCAGAAGGACAAATGCAATAATCATAGTAGAGGCTTCATAATAAAGCATTACATCCATGCCTCTCTCCTGCCAGTATGATGGGAAAAGCGTTGTGAACAGACTGAAGAGAAAAGCTATTGAAGTACTCAAAGCCACCAGTGTGTCCATATTCGGACTCTTGTTGACAGCGTGTTTCCAACCCCTTATATAGAAATCCCTTCCGAATATACCAATCACAGGAATCGCCAGAGCAAGCTGCAGATAATCAAACCAACCGTGAAGGTGATTCATGGAAATGGCCATTATTAATAAAGAGAATATCCAAGAATAAATAGTATTTCTCATTATTCTCTGATACTTTTTCTCCGATTCACTCTCCTGTTTGATTAAGAGATCCTCTTCGTCTCCTTCGACAATCATATCATAGCCTATCGATCTTACAGCCTCTCTCAGTTTTTCCGGATCAGTCAGCGCAGGATCATAATCAATCATCGCAATGCTTGACGCAAAATTCACATTTGCACTCTTTACTCCTTTCTGCTGATTCAACTTCTTTTCCACACCGATTGCACAGTTTGCACAACTCAGGTTGCTTACAGGGTAGCTTCTTTTCATACTAATAAAATATATTCAGATATAAACAGAGTGTGTCAGGGTTTGTTCAGATATATACAAAAAAAAGGAGCACCCCGAAAGGTGCTCCTAATATCAAAAATGTATGTTTAA
>JAQVBQ010000018.1 GCA_028690215.1 Bacteroidales bacterium
ATACTTGACTTAAATCCTGGATTTGTTTCCGAGAACGGACAAAGCACGAAAAGTGCCCTAAAAACCGATAGATATGTTCCCAAGAACGGACGAGGGCATTTGACATTCAATCAATCAACTCGTGCCACGTTGAGAGTGTTGTCTTGATGTCAAGGGTTGACAAATAAAGTGCCGAAGAACGGCTAAAATAAGGGATTTCTGGTATTGGGCTGCTGATTGCCGGATGCCTGAAATCCCTTTTCTTTCATCTGTCAGAACATATCTATCGGAAATTTGATTGAGGGTTGAGTTGACAGGATTGTTTTTTGGTAGGTTGTGTTGATAGGACTGATATTTTAGGGTCGAGTTGACAGCATTATTTGCAACCGTCACGAAAAAACAAAGAACAAAAGTTCTGACTTTGAAATTAGAAAATATCGCATTTGGATGCGAATAAGTATTGCTTTAAATGGAGAAATGTGATATGATACTAGATGAGATATTTTAAACAAATGAAGATAGGACCGAGAGGAGAAATAGATGTCTATATCGTATGACAAACTGTGGAAGTTATTGATAGATAAAAAGATGAGTGCAGCAGACTTGCGTAAGGCAGCTGATATTGCTCCAAATACGATGACGAGAATGCGAAAAGACCAAGAGGTTACGCTGCTTGTTCTGGAAAAAATATGTGAGACATTAGATGCAGATTTTGGAGATATAGTTGAATATAAAAAATCAACTGACAACGATAAAGAGATGGAGGTATAGCATAGTGCTGAAAGATAAGAGTTTAACCTATGTTTCATTGTTCAGCTGTGCAGGCGTAGGCTGTTATGGCTTCCATATGGAGGGCTTCCATTGTGTTGCAACGAATGAACTTTTACCGAGACGATTGGATGTTCAAAAGGCAAATCACAAATGCGAGTATGAAAGTGGATATGTGCCTGGCGATATTACTACAGATGAAGTGAAACAACACATTTATACCGAAATTGACAGATGGACAAAAAAAGGAAATGATCGAGTAGATGTTGTAGTTGCAACGCCACCATGCCAAGGAATAAGTGTTATTAATCATAAAAAGACATCGAAGGAAATCAATCGGAACAGTTTGGTTGTTGAGTCTGTAGAAGTAATCAAAAATATAAGACCGAGATTTTTTATCTTTGAAAATGTAATGGCTTTTCAAAAAACATTATGTATTACCCCGGACAACCGGACGATACCGATTGGAGACTACATTCGAGAAGCACTTGGAGAAGATTACATTATTTCGGGCAGAATTCTGAATTTCATGAATTATGGCTCAAATTCATCAAGAACCAGAACCTTGATGATTGGGGTTGATAAGAAATATAGAAATAATATTACTCCTCTTGATTTATACCCAGACTATAAGCCGGAGAAGACACTGCGTGATGTTATTTATGATTTTCCAAGGTTGGAGTGGGGCGAAATAGATGAAAATGATTTCTATCATGCATTCCGAACATATAGCCACGAAATGCGTAATTGGATTCATGACCTGAAAGAGGGCGAATCCGCATTTGATAATGAGGATCCATTAAAACGTCCGCATAGAGTGGTCGATGGAAAAATCGTAGAAAATATACGCAAGAATAGGGATAAGTATACAAGACAGCCTTGGGACAGATTTGTTCAATGTGTTCACACTAGAAATGACCAGTTGGCGGCGCAGAACACGATTCATCCAGAACAAGATCGAGTTTACAGCATAAGAGAACTTATGACGATGATGACGATTCCACGAGATTTTCAGTGGATGGAATACACTCTGGCAGAACTGAATGATATGCCTGATACTGAAAAGAAAAAAGTATATAAGACACATGAGGTAAATATTCGCCAGTGTATTGGTGAGGCTGTTCCGACCGAAATCATGCGCCAGATTGCTGCTAAAATCAAATTCCATCTTTTTGGAAAAATGTGTGATGCAACGGAAGTTAACAAGATTATTGCTGACAAGAAACTGACGGATAGGAATGCTTTGACGAAATTCTTAAAAGCTAATCCGCTTAATTTGGATATGGCATCGCTTATGCGCATTACAGAATTATGTAATGCACGTCGGGAGAAGAATGCGGCTTTTTATACCAATAAATTTATTGTGAATGAAATCATGGGGCAGTTGCCAGTATTTAACAAGGAAACGATTAGGATACTTGAACCCTCTGTTGGTGCTGGTAGCTTTATTCCCTTCTTATTCAAGCAATATGCCAATGTCCCTAATGTAATTCTTGATGTGGTTGATGTTGATGAAGAAAGTTTGGAAGCCTTTAAAATATTGCTTGAGCAGATAGGGATACCAGAAAATTTTACTGTTAATTGCATTTGTCATGATTTTTTAACTTGGACTCCGGGTGCAGTTCCATATGATTTAGCCGTAGGGAATCCTCCATTTTCAAAACTAAAAAAGCATACCAAAGAAATAGATGCTTGTTTAAAGGGAAATGTGAATCAAAAGACAAACAACCTTGCAGCAATGTTTTTGGAAAAATGCATGAGATGCAGTGACTGTGTTGCATTGGTATTGAATAAGAACATACTTGCCACAGAAGAATATGCAGCAACCAGAGAACTATTACGCTCTGTGCAAATAGATACGATTATTGACTTTGGCAGATATGGATTTACTGGAGTATCAATCGAAACGATGTGTTTGATTATATATCCAAAGCAGAAGCCAAAAGAAACTTCAATCTATAGCATGAAATACAACAAGCGTTTTTTGAGGAATCAAGACTATATTACGGATAACCGATTCCCCTCATTTGTGATATATAGAGATGAACAGTTTGATGAAGTTGCAAAGAAACTTGATTTCAATGTGTTTACTGTATTTAGAGATAGACAAATAACAAAGGCGGTGACTACTGCAACGGAAAGTGAAGATGCCTTGTGGGTTATCAAAGCTAGAAATATCAACGATGATGGGCTAGGTATAACGCACATTGACAATTACGATGTTTTTTTGCCGGAAGAAAAGGCAGAGTCGCTGTCAGTAGCACGCTTCCTTAATGATGAGAGCGTTTATCTGACCCCGAATATGACGTATAACCCAAGAGTGATAGAAAACCTTCCGAATACAATACCGGATGGCTCGGTGGCTGTACTCATTCCGAGGAAACCATTTAGATTGACAGCGAAACAAAGAGCATTTTTTTCAACTGAAGAATATAGAAGGTTTTATGGTATTGCCAGAAATCTTTCTACACAGTCAATAAACGTGGACAATAATAGTGTGTTTTTTTACGGGGTGTTAAAAGATGACAAATAATATACTTTCGAGATTTATAGATGAACATAATTATGATGTTCGAGTATCAGGAAATGGAAGATGGATTGATCAGAAGTGTGCATTGGATGCAGTCTGCTTTGTAGCAGACTGTATAGTCGATTATGTCCAGAAAGGCGGGAAACAACCTTTCCAATCCCCTGACATCTGGCACGCAGATTACTCCATTGAAAATGTGCAGCATTTATTTGGCAAGCCAGACCCAACCATTAGAACAACGCTTGATGAATACAATAAATTTTTCAGGCAACCGATGAAAATGTTGGCTGCAGCGGGAGTTCTTCGTGAGGATGGAGTTGTGAATAATACCATCCAGTTCAGTGTTGAAAAGACAGAGGTATTGGAATATATTGCTCTTCGTGAACGCAATTCATTTGAGTTCTTGTGTATGTACATAGAGAAAACATTAAAGGACAGCGGGCTTTGGGATAGCTTTGAAACCTTTTTTGATTTACAGACAAAAGAAGCTTTGCTTGATTTAAAGACCTCTTTTTCTGATTTTTGTATCAGATATACACCTATTAACACAACAGTCGAGGCGAATCGTATTTTCAGTAAGGTTCTGAATCCATTAGCTTGTAAAATGCATCTAAAGGGAATTGAGCGTGGTTACCTCTCAAAATCTATGATTACATATGACAAGATTATGTATAATCAAGCGAACTGGAGAGATAAAGCCGTGGGCAAAGACAAGAATATTGCTCGTGGTGATTTTATCCAGGCACCGCAGCAGGATAATCAGATGTATCAGTACAGAGTTTCAAGAGCCATCAAATATTTACGTCAGTTTAATGATAAGTACAACGAGGGGAAATCTGAGGTATTGGATAAGTTTTCAGTTGGTGAAACAGCTACGCATATGCATCATATTTTCCCAAGGAACCAGTATAGAATTATCGCAGAGTACATGGAAAATCTTATCGCATTAACCAGCGGCCAGCATTTGCAAGCGGCGCATCCAAATGGAAGTACATCTGTTGTTGACCCGGCATATCAATATACTTGTTTGATTGCAAAAACCGAGAGTATTAGGAAAAATATCATGAGCAATCATGGAGAGCCCGTTATTTATGACTTTGATGCTTTTATGTACGTGCTGGATGTTGGATTAAAAACAGATTATTTTGAGGCTCTGCCATCCTGCGATTTTAATTCTGTTTTAACAGGAATTGAGTTTAATTTCTAATAAACGGATAAAGTGAGGCGTGGCAAATAATAAAATGGCTTGAAGGAGGACAGCAATTTATGCGTGTATTCAATTACGCTTCATACGCCCAGGCACTTGAGTTGGGAATTTCAAAACCGAATATGACAAAAATTGCAAAGGCCTTGTTCGAGCCAATTATTAGCATGGACACAGTTCTAAATAGGAATGGAAATCCGTACACGATTACACCTACAATGGCTAAGGCTTGGTGGGAGCAGACGAGTGACATACCGGGTAACATAAAAATCGCCACTGGAACTCCAGAGTTAATCGATGGTATTGGAGATTATTTTTATGAACATATCATGGTTGGACTGATTAATCCAATGCGTGAATCTCAAATGTACTCAGCAATGGTCACACTTGTGAGAGATTCAGATTTGCAGAAAAATGAGATTGATGAATTACTCCAGTATTATGAGTCAAAGGATAATGATGAATTTCTCGGACGAGCCTTTCTCTATTCTGTTGCAAAAGATAACACACAGAAAGATGCAGCGACTGTTGAGACACCCATTGATGCAGATATAAGGACGTTTAAGGAATTAATCAAAAAGAGTCATAAGAAGCCTATAAGTATCACACCACCAGAAGAAATCGAAGATCATGAATTGGGTTATGTGCAGGAACTGTATCATGTTTATCATGAAGAAACTGGAGAGGAATACGCTCGTCCGGCAGATTTAGATTCACAGCCGAAGTTAAAAAAGAATTTTAATCGTCAGCGCAAAGATTATTATTGCGCAGAAACAATTCACAGAGAACTGCGTGATACGATTCGGTTAGATGAAACAGAAGGATTTGATATTTTAAAGGATGAGATGTTTGATGGTGTCATCACAACCTGTGAAAAGGATTATGATAGTAGCCTGCAAAGACTGACTGCCGTTATGGAACACGCTACAGGGGTTCCTATTTCTCATAATTTGCAAGACCGAATGCTTGATTGGGTTGGGCCGGGAGAGAAAAAGGGTGTTTGCCATATGCTCGTAAATGATAAACGCCTTACATGGATGGAGGATGAAGACGATGATTGACAGCAAATTATTTAATTCTCCATTTGAAATGGAACTCAGGATGTTACTGCTTCTTTCAGCAAATTCGAAAACAGCATACACTGTGGACAGAATAGTAGCACTTGACTTTATTTCCTGTTATGCAGCGGATTTTAGTCTTCCTTATGGGAATCTCCACGGACAGAACAATTATAAATATGGAGAAATCTCGAACAGACGAATGCTCGTTCAAGAGGCGGTCAAAGCATCAGTAACCAAAGGATTAGTCAATGTGGTAATTGACCGTGGTTATCTTTTTGTGATTTCGGAGCAGGGACTAAAATACATACGAAAACTCAAAGATGCTTATGCGTCCGAGTATAAGACGATTGCAAAGGCAGCTGTGAAAAAATACAGAAAGGACAGTGATGAGGATATTCTTGCATCAATACAGTCTTTTTCCTTAAGGTCACTCAAGGGCTAATTATATGTTTTACATAAAGAAGATTTCCTTGCTTACAGGAGCCAATGTCATATCAACACTGGATTTGGAGCCGGGGCTAAATATAATATACGGTGAGTCCAATACAGGAAAAAGTCTGATAGTGGATTGCATTGATTATATGTTCGGGGCAACCGAACATCGTTTTGATGCCAAATTGCAGATTAAGCAGATTACGATGATATTAGATGTTGATGGTAAAAATCTGACTATGCGGCGAGAGATTGACAGCAATGATTTTGAGGTGTCAAGTTCTGTCGATTATATTGATAGTGATACATATAAAGCCGGAAATGCAAAAAAATGTATCAATGCAGTATGGCTTCGCTTAATGGGGATTAAGGATGAAGTTAAGATTATTCAGACTCTTGCAGGCAAACCACAGAGATTAACATTACGCACCTTTTACCATACGTTGCTTATAGATGAGCAGAGAGTTCAGGCAATCAGCAGTGTATTGGCATCGGGCATTGGCTTTAACAAGAAGGTCGGTGTGCCTGTTCTGTCCTCTTTATTGTATTTTGCTACGGGTAATAATTATCTGCCGGAGAAAGCCGGAAAAGATAAAAAGACCAAAAGTGAGCGTAAGGATGCCGTTAAGAAGTTCGTGGACAGGAGTATGTCCAAATTAGCTGAGAGAAAGGTGTCAGAACTTCAAAATTTTTCTGAAGAAACACCTGCACAATTGCAGAAAAAGGTAGATTCTGTTATTGATGAGATTGGTGCGGTAGAAGGTGCCTTAGAGGAAGCAACGAACAGAAGCCGTGATATTGCAGATAAGATTATTGCTATAGATGACCAAATCTCTGAGTCCCGTGTGTTACGGAACCGTAATACATCGCTTTTGACACAGTACGAATCAGACATCAAGCGTTTGACATTCATAGCAGATGGCGATATTCATAGTGACAGCATTATGAAATTAGATCACTGCCCATTCTGTAATGGGGAACTTCCGAAGGACAAGGAAGAATCCTGTATCGATGCTGCTATTGCTGAGGTCAAAAAAATTGAAGCTCAGATAAAAGATTTGCAATCAGTCCAGGATGCTATTGCCAGTGAAATGGAAGAATTGAATGAAACAAGACTTTCTCTGATGGCAGAGCGGCGTCAAGTGGATTCTATGATTAGAGGAGAACTTAGACCTCAGATTATAATGCTTCGCAGCCATCTTGCAAATTATACGATGGCGTTGAATCAGTATAAAGCAAAAGAAATGATTGAGGCATTCAGTGATGTATTAGTTGGCGAACTAAAGATAACTGAGGAAGAAGAATCGTCTACGCTTAAAGTTGATATTTCAGGAAAGTTTAATGATATCTTCCATGATAAATTGGAACATATTCTCAAAGAGTTATTGGAAGTATGCAATTATCAGCGCTTTGCAGGAGTAAGGTTTGATACAGATGACCATGATGTTGTTGTAAATGGTCATTTGAAGAAAAGCCAAGGAAAAGGATTCCGAGCGTTCCTTAATACAATCCTTGCTATTGCTGTACAGAATTGCCTTGATGAATTTAATCTGTTCAAGCCACAAATGCTGGTAGTTGATTCCCCTATCCTTTCGCTTAAAGAAAAAGAGGATCATATCGGAGAAGAGCATACATCCGAGACTATGAAAAGCGGGCTATTCAAGTATTTATTGCAGCATCAGGATACGCGCCAAACGATTATAATAGAGAACGATATTCCAGAGTTGGATTATGAAACCGCTCATCTTATAGAATTCACAAAAGACGAGCAAAGAGGACGATATGGTTTAATAACAGGATATCGTGATTAATATTGGTTCGGCTACAGAGTCATTCACATTATGTGGGTGGCTCTTTTTTTATGCCCTTTTTTAACTATATTCGAACTATATTGTACCTGTATTCCATGTCGATTACAGATTTCTGATTTTACAGTATATTAAGGACAGGCTTCAGTAAGCCATTCCTCTAAAGAGGAAAAAATAAATCTCACAGCCTGAGATGCGCATTAAGGCGGCGGGATACATAGTAGGTTTGAACACAGAAATTATCTGTGGACAAGCCGATGATGTACCCACCGTGTCTTGTCATGCCATTTTTAGGTGCAGGAGTCGGTGGACACATAATTCCATCGGCTCCTTTTATGTTCCTGCCGCCACCATCCGGGCGGAAAGGCAGGGACTTTATGAGAAAGTTCAAGACAGCGGAAAAGAACCGCACGAATTATGTTTATTACACAGCAGAGGACAAGAAGATTGTTCTGACTCCAGATGACGTGGACAGCGACTGGATTGCATTCTTACACGGAGAGGATGACGAATCCGTAGATGCAGACCGCAGGGAGGATTATCACGTTCCAGTTCATTACGATGCCTATTCGGATGGAGAGGGCGATGATGCAGCAGATCGCAACGCCTATATGGAAGATAATTCACCCGACCCATTTGAAAGTCTGATTCAGTCTATGGATGCGGCTGAACATGAGGACAAGCTGAAAAGATTAAAAGCAGCTATCCAGACATTACAGCCACAGCAGATTGCCTTGGTTCAAAAGGTGTTTTATGAAAACCGTACCAACGTGGACATTGCTGCAGAAGAAGGTGTTACGGAGGCTGCAATCCGCAATCGTCTGAAGAAGATTTATACAAACCTCGCAAAAAAGATTTGATTTCGGGGGTTCGATTCCCTGCTCCCTTTGGCTTATAGACAGAGGGGCAGGAAAAGAACCTCTCGGAAAGGAGCTGTTGATATGGCAGTAAAGCACAAAGTCACAATCAATATCTCTGATGCAAACGGAGGAAAATCCACAGTTTTGCGAGGTGCGAATATGAAACTCCCGGCAAGAATCATTCGATTTCTGTTCGGTGATTTCACACAGGTGTACCTCTTAAAACCGGGACAGACCGTGGAATCCGTGGATGTCAGAGAAATCAAGGAAGGGGGTACGACATCATGAGTAAAGTAAGCGAATTGTCCATGCTCGTTGAGGAACTTCGAAAATGCGGAGAAATGCTTGTAGGTATTTCGGAGGGATTGGCTGATATGTTCAGTGGTGCAGGTGAAGAAAAACCACCTGCAAAAAAGGTAGCACCAAAGAAGAAAGTAGCAGAGGAGCCTAAGCCTAAATTGCAGGAAGAAAAGCCGCTGACTCTGGAAGATGTCCGAGCCGTGTGTGCGGATAAATCCCGCAAAGGCTTTACGGCAGAGGTTAAGGCAGTCCTCACAAAACATGGTGCAGACAAGCTGTCCGAGGTAAACCCGGCAGAATATAAAGCACTGCTTGCGGAAGTGGAGGTGCTTGGTAATGCCGGATAAACACGCAGTACTATCAGCATCGTCCAGTCACAGGTGGCTGGAATGCCCGCCCTCGGCTCTGCTTTGTTCTAAGGTCGAAGATACAGCCAGTGAGTTCGCCATGCAGGGCACCGATGCCCATAGTCTTTGCGAGCATAAGCTGAAAATCGCACTGGGACAGAAATCAAAAGACCCCACGGAGAATTTGCAGTATTTCGATGAAGAGATGGCGGACTGTTCCGATATGTATGCCCAATATGTGATGGAACAACTTGGGTTGGCAAAGGAAAAATGCAAAGACCCTATTGTTCTGATTGAACAGCATCTCGATTTTTCCAGATGGGTGCCGGAGGGATTTGGCACCGGGGACTGTGTCATTGTTTCCGATGAGACCCTTACCGTGATTGACTTCAAATATGGTGTGGGCATTTTGGTGGAAGCGGAAAAGAATCCGCAGATGATGTGCTATGCACTGGGAGCCTTACAGCTGTTTGATGGCATCTACGATATTGATTCGGTGACCATGACCATCTTCCAGCCAAGACGAGACAGTGTCAGTACCTACACCATTTCAAAGGGAGAACTTCTGAAATGGGCGGATGGGGTGCTTAGTCCCACTGCACAGCTGGCGGCAAAGGGCGAGGGCGATTACAAAGCCGGAAACCATTGTCAGTTCTGCAAGGTCAAAGCCACCTGCCGCAAGAGAGCCGAATACAATCTTGAACTTGCGCGTTACGATTTTGAGATGCCTTCCACCCTTGAAGATGATGAGATAGAGGCCATTCTTGCAAAAGCGGACGCACTGGTATCTTGGGCAGGTGATATTAAGGAATACGCATTGCAGCAGGCTGTCAGCGGCAAGGAGTGGAAAGACTGGAAGATTGTCGAAGGACGCTCCAACAGGAAGTATGTAAACGAAGATACCGTGGCAGATAAGGTCAAGGTTGCAGGCTATGACCCGTATGAACATAAGGTTCTGGGTGTTACGGCAATGACCAAACTGCTTGGCAAGACAAGATTTGAAGAACTGCTCTCCGGGTTTATTGAAAAACCGCAGGGCAAGCCAACATTAGTACCTATGTCGGACAAGCGTCCGGCGATGAATAACAGCCAAGCCGCATCAGCGGCAGACGATTTTAAGGAGGACAAATAATATGTCAAAGAATTATACCAACCCTACCAAGGTTATCACAGGAGTAAACACACGCTGGTCTTATGCAAATGTATGGGATGCGAAATCCATCAACGGCGGCACACCGAAGTTTAGCGTAAGTCTTATCATTCCCAAGGACGATACCGCAACCGTCAACAAGATTAAGGCAGCCATCCAGTCTGCATACGAGGAAGGTCAGTCCAAGCTGAAGGGCAATGGCAAGACCGTGCCTGCACTTTCCGTACTTAAGACCCCGATGAGGGACGGAGATTTGGAACGTCCTGACGATGAAGCCTACGCAAATAGCTACTTCATCAATGCCAATAGCGCGGCGGCTCCGGGCATCGTGGATGCAGACCGCCAGCCTATCATTGACCGCAGTGAGGTATACAGTGGTGTGTATGGCCGTGCCAGCATCAACTTCTATGCCTTCAACTCCAATGGCAATAAGGGTATCGCCTGTGGTCTGAACAACCTTCAGAAGATGAAGGACGGAGAGCCGCTTGGCGGAAAGAGCCGTGCAGAGGATGATTTTGCAACCGAAGCAGAGGATGATTTTCTTTCTTAAGTAAATGCAGTGACAACCAATGCAGGCGGTGTGAAACTGCCGCCTGCAGATATTATGAAAATGTGAGGTAAACAGATGGAATTATATGAATTTGCAAAGCAGTTTGATGTGATTGTGATTTTTGTGGTGCTGTACAGTTTAGGCATCGGCAGTTTGGTGTACTGGGTCATGGAGTTCCTGCACTGGTGCTTTAAGAAGTGGAAGCAGCACAAGGAGAAGAAAAAGGTAGCAGTCGAAGAACAGAATAATCAGTAAACAGCGGGCGGCGGAGGTACATTCTTCGCCGCCTTGCTTATATAAGGATGGTGACAATATGGGAAAAATTAATACGCTTTCGATTGATATTGAGAGTTACAGCGATGTGGATTTGCAGAAGTGTGGGGTATACAGGTACGCCCAATCCCCTAACTTTGAAATCCTGCTGTTTGGTGTATCCGTAAACAGCGGTGAGGTCACGGTTTATGATCTGGCACAGGGCGAAGAACTGCCGATGGAGATTATAGAAGCACTGACCGATGATGCCGTAACTAAGTGGGCATTTAATGCGGCTTTCGAGAGGGTCTGTCTTTCTGTATGGCTGCGAAGGAACTACCCACAGTATTTCAGCGGTTACAGCATAAATGAGGATACAGTCGGAGATTACCTTGACCCGGCGGCATGGAAATGCTCCATGATATGGTCGGCATACATGGGACTGCCGTTATCCCTTGCCGGAGCCGGCATGGTGCTTGGGTTGGAAGAACAGAAACTGAAGGAAGGCAAAGACCTCATCCGATACTTCTGTGTTCCCTGCAAGCCAACCAAGGTCAACGGCGGCAGGACACGCAATCTGCCGGAGCATGATATGGAGAAATGGAATCTATTCAAGTTTTATAACAAGCGTGATGTTGAGGTGGAGATGTCTATTCAAAACAGGCTGAAAAAATATCCTGTACCGGATTTTGTGTGGGAGGAATACCACCTCGACCAAGAAATCAATGACCGAGGGATTGCTCTTGATATGTCAGTAGTAGAGAACGCTATTGCTTTTGATGCGAAGTCCAAGGCAGAACTGGCGGCAAAAATGCAGGAACTGACCGACCTTGATAACCCCAACTCCGTGGTGCAGATGAAGCAGTGGCTTGCTGACAATGGTTTGGAAATGGACAGCCTTGGGAAAAAGGAAGTGGCACAGGCGGTCAAAACTGCTCCAAAGGAACTGGCAGAGGTTCTGCTCCTGCGACAGCAGTTATCTAAATCCTCAGTGAAAAAGTATCAGGCAATGCAGAATGCAGTCTGTGAGGACGGCAGAGCCAGAGGAATGTTTCAGTTTTACGGTGCCAACCGTTCCGGGCGATGGGCAGGCAGAATAATACAGCTGCAGAACCTTCCTCAAAACCATATGCCGGATTTGGAACAGGCTCGTGGTCTTGTAGAGTGTGGCAATTATGATGCAATAGAATTTTTATATGATGATATCCCAGATACATTATCGCAGCTTATCCGTACTGCCTTTGTGCCGAGAGTTGGGATGAAATTTGTGGTGGCGGACTTCTCTGCCATCGAAGCAAGGGTACTGTCTTTTTTGGCAAAGGAAAGCTGGCGAAGCGAGGTGTTTCAGAATAACGGGGACATCTATTGTGCATCGGCATCTGCCATGTTCGGTGTGCCTGTGGAAAAGCATGGTGTCAACGGACATCTCCGTCAGAAGGGAAAAATCGCTGAATTGGCTCTTGGTTACGGCGGCTCGGTCGGTGCTTTAAAAGCAATGGGCGCTTTGGATATGGGGCTTGAGGAGGAAGAACTCCAGCCGCTTGTGGATTCATGGAGAGCCGCTAATCCGAACATTGTGCGTTTCTGGTGGGACGTTGACCGCTGTGTAAAGGATACGGTCAAAAACAGAGTAACCACGGAAACACATGGCATCCGCTTTTTCTACCAGAGCGGGATGCTGTTCATTCAGCTGCCAAGCGGCAGGCGGCTTTCCTATGTGAAGCCTCGTATGGGAGAGAACCGTTTCGGCGGCGAGGCTGTTACCTATGAAGGTGTGGGCGGCACGAAGAAATGGGAACGCATCGAAAGCTACGGTCCCAAGTTCGTGGAAAATATCGTGCAGGCAATCAGCAGGGACATTCTTGCCTATGCCATGCGTACCTTATCCCACTGCTTTATCTGCGGTCATGTTCATGATGAATTGATTATTGAGTGTGGCATGGGAGCTTCCCTCGATGCGATTTGTGAGCAGATGGGCAGGACTCCGCCTTGGATTTCAGGACTTCTGCTCCGAGCGGACGGGTACGAATGCAGCTTCTATAAAAAAGATTAAAAATATGGGGTTCGATTGATTCGGATTCTTCGCTTATAGGCAGAGGGATATATGTTCCTCTGCCTATAAAATTTTAAGGAGGAATTCGTAATGGACGAATTAATCAGAATCAATTTCGACAGTGATCGCCCTACTGTGAGTGGGAGAGAACTTCATGCTGCACTTGGTATTGAAACCAGATATAACGACTGGTTCAAGCGTATGTGCGATTATGGCTTTGATGAAGGGACAGACTTTTACTCTTTTTTGAGTAAAACCTCTGAGGGTGGCAGACCAGCTACGGATCATCAGCTGACCATTGATATGGCAAAGCAGCTTTGTATGATTCAGCGTACTGAAATCGGCAGACAGTTCCGCCAATATTTCATTAAAGTTGAGGAATCATGGAACTCGCCGGAAGCAGTCATGGCGAGAGCATTGCAGTTTTCCAATCAGCAGCTGGCGCTTATGAAACATCAAAACGCAGAACTCTTGGATACTGTGGCAGTGCAGAATCAGCAGATTACGGAGATGAAGCCGAAAGCCAGTTACTACGATGTGGTATTAAGCTGCAAAGACCTGGTTGCAATTTCTGTAATCGCCAAGGACTATGGTTGGAGTGCAAACCGTATGAATCGCTACCTCAGCGAAAATGGTGTGCAGTACAAGCAGGGAAAAATCTGGTTGCTGTATCAGAAATATGCGGAAAAAGGATACACAAGCACCAAGACCTTTAGCACTCCCGGCAGTGATGGCGATCTTCATAATCATGTTCATACCTACTGGACACAGGCGGGAAGATTATTTATCTACGGAATGCTGAAAGCAGAGGGCATTGTTCCCTTGATGGAACAGGGGGTGTAAGCAGATGGGTATTGATAAGTTCAACTCTGAAGGGTACTATGACCCGACTACTTATACGGCACTTACCAATATCCATCGTGACGAAATGGCAGCTGAGAGAAAAGCTGCCTATCGTCCGTTGGTATATATTTGCAGTCCGTATGCCGGGGATATCGCTAAAAATGTGAAAAATGCAAGGAAGTACAGCCGCTTTGCTTTTGAACAGAATACCATTCCCCTTGCCGCCCATTTGCTCTTTCCACAGTTTATGGATGATGAAAATCCGGCAGAGCGTGAAGCTGCAATGCATTTTAACTATGTGCTGCTCGGCAAATGTGAGGAATTGTGGGTGTTCGGTGATACCGTTTCTCAGGGCATGGCGCATGAGATTAGTATTGCAAAGAAACGCAGGCAGAAAATCAGATACTTTTCGGAAGATTGTAAGGAGGTCGATAAAGATGCGTGATTTGAATATTGCCTATGGCAACAGCAGAACGGCAAAACAGTGGAGCAATAAGACCATTCGTTTTGATGATTTGAAGGAACGTCTGAAAACAACCATCAGAACCTCAGAGTCAGCGGAGGAATATGCGAAGTTTACCAAGGCACAGCGTGATACCGTAAAAGACCACGGAGGTTTTGTTGCCGGGGTGTTGAAGGGCGGCAGACGAAAGATTGATACCGTGGAGTCCCGTTCTATGGTGGCATTGGATGGAGATAGAATCGATGCGGAGTTTTTGAAGGATTATGAGAAGAATGCACCCTATACCTCCGTTCTTTATACCACACACAGTCATACGGATGAAAATCCAAGAGTGCGTTTGGTATTCCCGCTTACAAAGGATGTGACCTCCGAGGAATATGTGGCGGTAGCAAGATATCTGGCACAGGCACTGGGTATGGATTATTTTGATGAATGCTCCTATCAGCCGAATCAGCTGATGTACTGGCCAAGCACTCCTTCCAATGGTGTATTCGTGTATAAGGAAATCGAAAAGGACTGGCTTGACCCGGATGAGATTTTATCGGCACACCCGGAATGGACAGACCCTACCAGACTTCCGACTTCATCGAGGGAGAGCAAGGCAAACACAGCCAGCTTCAAAAAGGTGCAGGATCCGCTTGAAAAAGAAGGTGTGGTCGGTCTTTTCAACAGGGTCTACTTCCCTGTTATCCTTGCTATTGATGAGTTTCTTTCAGATGTTTATGAGCCGACCGACACGGACAGCCGCTACCATCTGATTGAATCCAGCAGTATGGCAGGTGTGGAAATCAAGGAGAACGGAAAGTTTGTCTACAGCCACCATGCCAAAGATCCTGCTTACTTAAAGCTGTGCAATGCTTTTGATATTGTCCGCATCCATAAATTTGGAGATGACGATGAAAAGAAATCCTATAAGCAGATGTGCGAATTCGTCATGAGCCTTGATGCTGTCAAAACAGCGGCACTGGAAGAAAAACAAATGAGCGCACAAAAAGACTTCGATGATACAGATAATGATTCTTGGAAAAAGCATCTGCAGTATGAACCGCGTTCAACAGTGCTGAAAAATAATCTCCATAATCTTACTTTGATTTTGGAGAATGATAAATTTTTGAAGGACATCGTGTTTAATCAGCAGCTTGACGGCATGGAAATCAAAGGTACTGTGCCTTGGAAACATCCATCGAAATACTGGAGAGATGCCGATGATGCGCAGCTGATAAGTTATATTGATTCCAACTACGGCACGTTTTCCGAGAGAAATTATAAGATTGCGGTAACAAAAGTTACGGATGATCGCTCATATCATCCAATTCGTGAGTTTTTAGATGCACTGCCTGAATGGGATAAAATCAAAAGAGCGGAAACACTGCTGATTGATTATCTCGGTGCAGAGGACAACAAGTATGTCCGCGCCGTTACCAGAAAAGCATTGTGCGGCGCAGTATGCCGTGTACTTCATCCCGGATGTAAGTTTGATACCATGCTTGTGCTGAACGGTCCGCAGGGCGTTGGCAAAAGTACCCTTATTTTAAGGCTTGGCGGAGAGTGGTTTTCTGACTCTTTGAGTCTTAATGATACCAAGGATAAAACAGCGGCGGAAAAGCTGCAGGGGTATTGGATTCTGGAAATCGGAGAACTTGCGGGATTAAGAAAAGCTGAGGTGGAAACTCTGCGTTCGTTTTTGTCAAGACAGAATGACATCTACAGGGCAGCATTTGGGAAAAGAGCGACTCCTCATCCGCGCCAGTGTATTTTTATTGGGACAACGAATGCAGAATCCGGCTATCTGAGGGATATTACGGGAAACCGCAGGTTCTGGCCTGTGCGTACTCCGGGTGGCGGCACAAAGCATTCATGGGAATTAGACCAATACGAAATGCAGCAGATTTGGGCAGAGGTTCTTGAACTGGTCAGAAATGATGAAAAGCTGTATCTGTCACCGGAAGAAGACAGTCTTGCAAAGACAGAACAGCGGGCGGCAATGGAATCTGATGAACGAGAAGGTCTGGTGCGTGAATATTTGGATATTCTGATTCCAGACAACTGGGACGATATGGATTTATTTGAACGCAGAAATTTTCTGACAGGAAATGAACTGGGAGAAATCGGGAGAAAAGGAACTGTGCCGAGGACGCAGGTCAGCAATATGGAAATATGGTGTGAATGCTTTGGAAAAGAGAGAGCCAATATCGGGCGAGCCGATTCCAATGCACTTGCGGCGATACTGATTAAACTTGGCTGGGAAAGACTGCCCAACAAACTTCGTATTCCAATGTATGGACCCCAGTATATTTTTGTTCCCAAGGACTGTTCCGAAAAATAAAATGCGTGAACCGTAAATTTGGAACAGTTCCCGGAATCTGATTTGGTTCCGAAAAAGATGACTGGGAACGATGTATGGAACACATCAAGGGTGCGGGCGCAAGCCTACTTTGCTGCCTTTGCACCTGTGTTCCTAATAATTACTATGTAAATGGAATTGAAATAAATTAAGGGTGAGTAACAGTAAAACACGTACATTCGCCCGCGTATAGCATTTTTGGGATTTTAAGAACTGGAGGAACAGATATGACATTTTATACATTTATGATGAAGAACTATTTGAGCGAAGATGCACCAGCAGGTGATCTGGCACAGGATATGCGCAGGAACAAAGAGGGATTTCCAAGAAATCGTTCATGCAAATTTGATGGATGGCATACCGTTATTCTGGATTATCTGCAAAACAGAAATGCCTGCAGAGAGTGTCTTGAAGTATTTGATGAGTGCTGGAAGGAGTATGTGGAATGCGAGAAAAAACGATTGAACAAAAACTTGCAGCAGCAGTAAAAAAGCATGGCGGGATATGTCCCAAGTTCACTTCTCCCGGCTTCGATGGTATGCCGGATCGTTTACTGCTTCTTTCGCATGGTAAGTTCGCCTTTGTGGAAGTAAAAGCACCGGGAGAAAAACCAAGACCGCTGCAGCTGGCAAGGCACAGATTACTGAGCCGTCTGGGATTTCGAGTGTATGTCCTTGACAGCGAGGAGCAGATTGAAACAATCATTCAGGAGATTGGAGGTGATGCCGAATGAAGTTCATACCACATGATTATCAAAAATATGCAGTCGAATATATCGAAAGCCATCCGATTGCAGCAGTCCTGCTGGATATGGGCTTAGGTTAAGGCAAGACGGGTATTACACTGACGGCTCTTTCCAATCTGCTGTTTGACAGCTTTGAAATCCATAAAGTCCTTGTTATCGCACCCCTTCGTGTGGCTTCGGTGACATGGAGCACCGAAATCGAAAAATGGGAGCATCTGCATTTATTGCAGTATTCGGTGGCAGTCGGTTCTGAGTCGGAACGGCTGTCGGCACTGAAAGCACAGGCAGACATCTACGTCATCAACCGTGAGAATGTGCAGTGGCTGATTGAGAAAAGCGGCATTCCCTTTGATTTTGATATGGTGGTTGTGGATGAGCTTTCCTCCTTCAAGAATTACCAGTCCAAGCGGTTCAAGGCACTCATGAAAGCAAGACCGAAGGTAAAAAGGATGGTGGGTCTGACAGGCACTCCATCCAGCAACGGTCTGATGGATTTATTCGCAGAGTTCAAACTGCTGGATATGGGAGCAAGGCTTGGCAGGTT
The DNA here is from genome assembly GCA_028690215.1 of Bacteroidales bacterium. Classification (GTDB taxonomy): domain Bacteria; phylum Bacteroidota; class Bacteroidia; order Bacteroidales; family UBA932; genus Bact-08. The sequence goes on from JAQVBQ010000018.1 coordinate 18,234, forward strand.
CATCGGTCAGTACCGAACTGCCTACTTCTCCCCAGACAAGAGGAATGGTCAGATTATCTACAGTTATAAACCACTGCAGGGTGCCGAACAGCAGATTTATGATAAGATTTCGGATATTACGATTTCCATGAAGTCTACCGACCATCTGAAAATGCCGGAACTGATCAGTACCCAGCTGGAGGTGGCATTGTCGGAATCGGAAAAGAAGAAATACGAGGAACTGAAAAAAGACCTCATCCTTCAGCTGCCGGATGGAGAGATAACAGCCGCCAATGCTGCATCGCTGACAGGCAAGCTGTCGCAGATGGCAAACGGTGCAGTCTATTCCGATGATGAGAGCGTTTTGGAGATACACCAAAGAAAGCTGGATGCATTGGAGGATATCATCGAATCAGCAAACGGCAAGCCTGTCCTTGTGGCATATTGGTACAAGCATGATGTGGAGCGTATCAGAAAACGCTTTGATGTGAGAGAAATCAAGACCACAAAGGATATAGCCGACTGGAATCATGGCAGTATCCCCGTTGCCGTAATACATCCGGCATCGGCAGGCCACGGTCTCAATTTACAGCAGGGCGGTTCTGCCTTGGTATGGTTCGGAATCACATGGTCACTGGAATTATATCAGCAGACCAATGCCAGACTTTGGCGGCAGGGTCAGTCGGCAGAAACGGTGGTCATTACCCACATCATAACAAAGGGTACCATTGACGAGCGGATCATCAAGGCACTGAAAACCAAGGATACTTCACAGTCCGCTTTGATAGATGCCGTAAAAGCCAATCTATGAAAATCAGAGTCAACCTATGACAATCCAAGCCAATCCGAGTGGAATACAAAATTTCGGAGGTAAGGATATGAGCATTATTTGGAAGTATTTAGACAAGCGTTCTGCGGCAGTGGATGCCTTGAAGGATTATGACAGCATGGCATTTATCATTGCGAACACCAGCAGTGAAATCAAAAATACCCGTGATAAGATGAGCGGTGTCCGAAGTCCCCAGTTTGACGGGATGCCGAGAACACACAATCCGCAGGCAGGAGAAGAACGCATCTTAAAGGGCATCGAGGAGATTGACATCCTGCAGGAGCGTTACCGACAGGCGGTAGAGTACATGGATTGGTTCAAGCCAGCGTGGGAACAGCTGAGTTCCGAGGAACGCTATGTGCTTGAAACCTTCTATCGTGATGAGGGTGGTCAGACAGGAGCCGTTTACGAAATCTGCGACCACTTCCACATCGAGCGTTCCTCTGCCTACAACAGAAAGAACCGTGCATTGGCAAAGCTGGCGGTTCTGCTGTACGGCAAGTGATGAGTAATACCGTGGACGCTTTTTGCGGTGGAGCCTGTTATAATGATAGTATGAAAAACTGCAAAGGGAGCAGCACCCGTGAGTAATATCGCGGACGCATTCCTCGGCAGGATGTGTTATAGTTATAACATGAAAGATTGTAAACAGAGAGCCTTGTGGGTCACACCGACCTGCAGGGCTTTTCTTATGCCCAAAAGGAGGTGGCGAGAGTGCCAAGAAAACCAAGACGAGGGTGTGCTTACCCCGGCTGTCCTATGTATGCCGAGGAAGGCAGCAGCTACTGCTTGGAACACAAAAAGGAAATGGATAAGAACTACGAGACGTACAGCCGTGACCCGTCAGTACGCCGCAAGTATGGCAGAGCGTGGAAACGCATTCGTGACAGCTATGTAAAGACCCATCCCTTCTGTGAGCAGTGTTATGCCAATGGAATCTTAGTCCCTGTGGATGAGGTGCATCACAAGGTGCAGATAGCAAAAGGTGGAACCCATGACAGAAGTAATCTAATGAGCCTGTGTCGTTCCTGTCATAACAAGATTCATGCGGAGCTTGGGGACAGAAACGTGAGAGAGTGACCGGGAGGGGGTCAATTTATCTCTCCGGGTCCATTGTCAGAACACCGGCGCCCAAAGCTACGCAGAAAAAAGGCGATTTCAAAAGGGTTATAGAGGAGGTGGCAAAAGTATGCCTACAAAATCACATAATACAGGCGGCAGAGGCGGTGCCAGAGTTGGTGCCGGACGTAAGAAATCTGCCGTAAAAGAAAAATACGAAAATGGAAATCCGGGCGGCAGACCATTAGAGGTTTTGGACATTCCTGAAATGGAAGGTGTGGAGATGCCGAAGCCACACGATTTTTTATCGGCTGAACAGCGTGACGGCAGTGAACTGCAAGCCGCTGATATTTACAGAGAAACATGGGAATGGCTGAAAAGCATCGGATGCAGTCAGAAAGTATCCAGTCAACTTTTGGAACGATATGCAATGGCATCGGCTCGTTGGATACAGTGTGAGGAAATGACAAATAAGCTCGGCTTTCTCTCAAAGCACCCAACCACGGGAAAACCGATTCCTTCACCTTTTATCAACATTGGCATTAACTACATGAACCAAGCAGTGCGTTTGTGGAATGAGATATTCCAGATTGTAAAGGAAAACTGCAATACAGAATACAGCGATGAAGCACCACAGAATGATGTCATGGAGCGTCTGCTCCGTGCAAGGGAAAGCAAATCATGAAGCCGAGGATTCCGATTGAAATAGGAAAAGAATATGGCTGGCTTACCGTATTGGGTGAAGGAGAAAGAGATAAGTCAGGGCATCATCGTTATCATGTTCGCTGTCGATGTGGAAACGAATATGATGTACAGCCATCATTCTTAAAAAGTAAAGAACCAAAATGTAAAAATTGTGTACAAGGAACCAAGCGCCCACATCAGTCGGATGATATTGTTGGAAAGACAATTAATTCATGGAAGGTACTGCGAAACACGAATACAAAGGATGAGCAAGGAAATTATTTATTTAAGTGCAGGTGTATTCAGTGCGGTGCGATTTCTTATAAGCGAAAGAGCGAGGTGCTGCGTTCCAATGGAAAAGGCTGTCAGCATTGCACTCCTGATTATCACTTTACTGTTTCAGGAGATACTGCACATGGCATTCTCCCGGATGGGACAGTGTTTCTGATAGATGCAGAAAATGTCGAGCAGATTTCAAAAATGTACTGGAAATATAGTAAATCCAAAGGATACATCCAATCAACAGAAAGAAAGTTTGAGCGAATGCCACTTCATAGGTTTTTGCTCAATATTACGGATTCGTCAATTTTGGTAGATCATATTAACAGGAATCGTTTAGATTGCCGAAAGAGTAATCTTCGGATTGCAACGGCACAACAAAACAGCATGAACTGCAGTATGCGGGCAAATAAGACAGGATATAAAGGTGTCAGTTTTATCAAAAGGAAGAACCTTTATCGCGCCCAGATAGGAATCAATAATCGTGACATACATCTTGGAAGTGCCAAAGATCCCGTGAAATGCGCACAGATGTATAATATCGCAGCGCAAATTCTGTTCAGAGAATACTGTGGCTTTATCAATGATGTGCCTGATGCAGATTCGGCATTGCAGAAAAAAATAGAAAATAAACTGCTGCCATATTTGGCAGAGTCAGAAGTGGCTGCACAATCGTGTAGTCATTTTTTATGCGATAAAGGAGCGTGATTATTATGATAGAAAAAGTGAACCCAAAGCACCCTGACAAGGTGGCGGATAGAATTGCCGGAGCCATTGTGGACTTGGCATACAGAGCCGAAGAAAATCCGAAGATTGCCGTGGAGGTATTGATTGGGCATGGCAAATGCCATGCAATTATTGAAACCACAGCACAGTTATATGAAACAGATATTTGTAGTGCGATTACTCGCATTGCAGGAGAAGTGGAAACAGATATTGTGATTGTTCCGCAGGATACGCATCTTTCGGAGAACCAGTCCGGCAGTGTTCACTGTGGGGACAACGGCATCTTCAAAGGAATGCCACTGACGGCGGAGCAGAAAGAATTATCACAGATTGCTCATTCCATTTATGAAAACTACACATCGGACGGCAAGTACATTCTGGACGGTGTCAGGCTGATTATCTGTCAGAGCAATGCCGACAGTGAGGAACTGAAAAACACATATCCGGGTGCAGAGGTCAATCCGCTCGGTGGCTGGACTGGCGGTACGGATGTAGATACGGGAGCCACAAACCGTAAGCTGGGTTCTGATATGGCAGACAGTGTCACAGGCGGCGGACTGCATGGGAAGGACTTATCCAAGGCGGATGTGTCCGTCAATATTTATGCGTTCCTAAAAGCACAGAAAACAGGAGAGCCTGTGCAGCTTGTATGTGCTATCGGTGACAGTGAAGTGGACGGTATTCCCTATGCAGACATCGTAGCAGAAGCAAGAAAATATATTGATGCCATCGGCGGCTTTGAGAAGTTTGCTGAATGGGGTCTGTATTAAGGAGGTGCGGATTATGTCAAAAACTACAACAAAAATGGAATTGGTATCCATCGACAAATTGATACCATATGTAAATAATGCTCGTACCCATTCAGCGGAGCAGATTAATAAACTCCGTGCCAGTATTCGGGAGTTCGGATTTATCAACCCGGTCATCATCGACCACGAATATAATGTAATTGCGGGTCATGGGAGAATTTGCGGTGCGAAAGCAGAAGGCATCACGGAAGTACCATGTGTATTTGTGGACTATCTTACTCCGGCACAGAAAAAAGCATATATCTTAGCTGACAACCGCATGGCAATGGATGCAGGCTGGGATGAAGAACTTCTGCGTGTGGAGATTGAAGCATTGCAGGCAGACTCCTTTGATGTGGGTCTGACTGGCTTTGATGAAAAAGACATCGCTGAACTTTTCGCAGGAGAAGATGGGGATGCACAGGATGATGATTTCGATGTAGATGAAGAACTGCAAAAACCGCCTGTTACAAAAAGCGGTGATGTGTGGCTGCTTGGAAATCACAGGCTCGTCTGCGGTGACAGCACCAAGGAAGAAACCTATGCCGTTCTCATGGACGGAAAGAAAGCCAATCTTGTGGTAACCGATCCCCCTTACAACGTCAACTATGAAGGCAGTGCCGGGAAAATTCAAAATGACAGCATGAACGAAGAAGCCTTTGAGAAATTTCTCTTTGATGCCTATACACAGATGTATGGTGCTATGGCAGAGGATTCTTCTATTTATGTATTTCACAGCGACTCACACGGTCTTGCATTTCGTAAGGCTTTTGAAGAGGCTGGGTTTTATCTCTCCGGCTGCTGTATCTGGAAAAAACAGTCCTTGGTATTAGGACGCTCTCCGTATCAGTGGCAGCACGAGCCATGTCTTTATGGTTGGAAGAAAAAGGGCAAACATCAGTGGTATTCCGATAGAAAGCAGACCACCATTTGGGAATTTGATAAGCCAAAGAAGAACGGTGACCATCCAACTATGAAGCCGATTCCGTTGATTGCCTATCCGATTAAGAATTCCAGTATGAGTAACTGCATTGTTCTCGATCCCTTTGGCGGCAGTGGCTCTACACTCATTGCCTGCGAACAGCTGGGCAGAATCTGCCATACCATTGAGCTGGACGAGAAATACTGTGATGTTATCGTGAAAAGGTATATTGAACAGGTCGGCAGTGCAGAAAATGTATCTGTGGTGCGTGACGGCAAGACCATCCGCTTTGAGGACTTGGAGGTCAGTGCCGATGGAGAATAACAACTTAACACTGGGGAGTCTGTTTGACGGCAGCGGCGGATTTCCACTTGGAGGCTTGATTTCCGGGATTACCCCTTTGTGGGCATCGGAGGTTGAGCCTTTTCCAATTCGTGTTACTACAAAAAGACTGCCGGGCATTCAGCATTATGGTAATGTCAGCAAATTAAATGGTGCGGAAGTTCCGCCCGTGGACATCATCACATTCGGAAGTCCCTGCCAAGATATGTCTGTGGCAGGCAAGCGAAGCGGACTGGATGGTGAGCGTTCCAGTCTATTTTATCAAGCGGTGCGAATCGTGAAGGAAATGAGGTGTAAGACAAATGGCAAATATCCAAGATTTGTGGTCTGGGAAAACGTCCCCGGAGCGTTCTCCACTAACAAAGGCGAAGACTTCAAGGCAGTCCTCGAAGAAATCTGCAAAATCAAAGACGAGGAGTTTTCTGTTCCTCAGTCTGACAAATGGACAAATGCAGGAGAAATCATGGCAGACGGATTCTCCCTTGCATGGCGAGTGCTTGATGCGCAGTATTGGGGAGTTCCCCAAAGAAGAAAGCGTATCTACCTTGTCGCAGATTTTGCAGGCCAATGTGCCGGAAAAATATTATTTGAGTCAGAGAGCGTGTCAGGGTATCCTGCGAAGGGCATCTGCCCGTGGCAAGGAACTGCCGGAAATACTCAAAGCGGCATTGGAACGGCAGGCATCGGCATAGATGGCTACAATGGTTCTGCGGATGAAGTTGCAGCTACCCTTGGTGTGAACTGTGGTATGGCAACAGGCAGAAACGGTGTCATAGTACTTAACGACCAAGGCGGCAACCGTATGGATGTGACGGAAGATATGACCTGCACCCTTCGTGCAGAATCCGGGCATCCTCCACTGGTCTTTGAAAATCATAGTCAGGACACGAGATACACCGGTCCCTTGGAACAGGCTCCTACAGTCAGTTCTACTTATGGAACCGGCGGCAACAATCAGCCTTTCGTATTGGAAACACCAAAGACCCTCAAAATCCGAAGTGGCTGTGAGGGCGGCGGTAAAGGTGCATTGATTCAGGATGATTTGTCTGCGACCCTTGGCTGTAATAATGACCAGACGCTGTTCGTGCCAAAGGCATACGGCATCTGCTCTAAGGACAGCAATTCCATGAAATCGGACAATCCCCACAGTGGCATCTATGAAGCAGATACCTCTCGTACCCTTGATGCCAATGGCGGCAACCCTGCCTGCAATCAAGGCGGCATTGTGGTGGTGGAGGGCAACGGTAGCAGACCGTCCCACAAGGGTGACGGCTATAAAGAATCCGAGGTCATGTATACCTTAAATACCATCGAACAACACGCAGTGGTGTATGCCATCGACCGTGAAAGCTATAACTGCGGTCAGAATTATGCAAGGAAGATGGGTATTACAGAGGACGGCATCAATTCCACGCTGAATGCACAGGGTCCGAGTGCCGTGGCTGCACCCGTCTATTCCTCCAGTAAGGCCTCGTTCTTTACCTCTGCCGAAGAGGAACTGGCGAACACACTGGTGGCTACGGATTACAAAGACCCGCCTATCGTAAATGATGTGAGTGAGATGCCGGAGTACATCGTCCGCAGGCTGACCCCTACGGAATGTGCAAGGCTGCAGGGATTCCCGGATTGGTGGTGCAGTGATCTTGGCACGGCAGAGCCGACCGAGGAAGAAATCAAATGGTGGATGGATGTGTTTGAAACTCATCGTCATATTATGGGTACTTCCTCAAAGCCAAAGACAGAAAAGCAGATTATCAAATGGCTGAAAAATCCACATTCTGATTCAGCAGAATACAAAATGTGGGGCAACGGGGTGGCACTTCCCAACGTGGTATTTGTGCTTTCCGGCATCGTGTACTATACACAAAATGAGGGCAGATAAAGGGCAGTTATTCTGTTACAGAATGACTTGCTATTATCTGCCTTTAGAGTGATATATGTAGTACCGAAAAAAAAGGAGGTACTTATCATGAAGGTTATTTACAACATTACAGACAGAAAGCCTTTTGTAAAGGCACTGGAAGAAATCACAGGGGCAAAAGCGATTTATATGAAAACCCCAACCTACGCATACACGGTGGATTATTTTACTGTGACCCGTGAGGGCAACCTTACATTCAACGATATGGCAGACAGTGAGGAAATCGAGCGAGTGCTTGAGAAACTCGACCAGAGAGGTTTCCACTGCGAGAGTTCAGAATACGATGAACCTCAGCCGGAAATCGACTGTGAGGAGCCTTTGGAGGACAGCCCGCCTGCATACGGGGTGTCGGACACCGAGCCACAGGGCGAAACGGTAGGGCTTACGGTGGCGATGCCGCTGGATCAGGTATTGGTCGGTAACCTTACCAACCTCTTGGAAGCCAAGGGCAGGCTTATCAAGAAAGCACTGGGAATCAGCGAACTTCCCATCATCATTGATGAGGAGAAGATTTCCTTCCCTTGGTTTTCTGACGGCTTGGATGCAGACACGGTCAAAGCCTACACCGACTTCATTTCCGCCCTGTGCAAAATGAGCCGGGAGCAGAAACGCATCTCCAACACCGAAAAGGCAGTGGAAAACGAAAAATATGCATTCCGATGCCTGCTCCTTCGCTTGGGATTTGTGGGAGCAGAATATAAGCGGGACAGAAAAATCCTGCTGAAGAATCTGACAGGCAGCAGTGCATTCAAGAATGACGTGAAAAAGGAGGCGGCAGACGATGAGATTTCCGAGTAAAGAAATTGTGGAACGGGTACGCAGTCAGTACCCCGTGGGAACGAGAGTGGAGCTGGTGCAGATGGAGGACGTGCAGGCTCCACCTATTGGCACAAAAGGAACGGTAACAGGGGTGGATGATACAGCAAGCATTCTTGTGAATTGGGATAACGGTTCGCATCTCAATGTGGTCTATGGCGAGGACAAATGCAGGAAAATCAGTGTTGAATAACTGCTGTAAGATACACAATTTTCCTCCAAAAAGATTGTGTAGATTATGCTGAGAATTGAGTGGATATAGTCGGCACACAGCGGTAATATGTGTACTACCAAAAGGAAAACAAACCAAACGGAGGTACATAAAATGAGCGAGAAAACCACAAGACAGGTTGAAGAAATGAAACAGCAGACCATCGGAGTTGAGGTCGAGATGAACGGCATCACAAGGGATAAGGCAGCAAAACTTGTAGCCACCTACTTCGGCACAGAAAGATACGAAAACACAGCCGGACGCAACGGCTATAGCACTTGGTCGGCTTGGGACGGGGACGGCAGAGAATGGAAATTCCAAAAGGATGTCAGCATCGCTGGATGCGACAGCGAGAAATGCGAACTGGTAACCCCAATCCTTACCTACGCAGACATCGAGGTTTTGCAGGAACTTATCCGAAAACTTCGACACGCAGGAGCAAAAAGCGATGCCACAAGGGGCTGCGGAGTTCACATTCACATCGGAGCAAACGGACACACCCCACAGACCATGAGAAACCTTGCGAACATCATGGCAAGCCACGAAAGTCTCATAGCCGATGCCCTCGACCTTGACAGGGGCAGGATGCATCGCTACTGCAGAACGGTTGACCCTCGGTTCTTGGAGCAGGTCAACAAGAAAAAGCCAAAGACGATGGCGGCACTTGCAGACATTTGGTACTCCTCCAACGGAGCCAACTACGGCAGAGACCATCATTACAACGACAGCCGCTACCATATGCTGAACTACCATGCAACCTTTACCAAGGGAACAATTGAATTCAGACTTTTCCAATTTGATGCCCCGGCAGACGGCAAGCTGAACGGACTTCATGCCGGACAGCTAAAAAGCTACATTCAGCTTTGCCTTGCACTCAGCCAAATGGCGAAAACGGTAAAGAGTGCAAGTGCCAAACCACAGCAGAATGAAAATCCGAAATACGCAATGAGGACTTGGCTCTTAAGACTTGGCTTCATCGGAGAGGAATTCAAAACAGCAAGAGAAACCCTTACCAAGAAACTCGCAGGAGATACAGCCTTCAGAAACGGCAGAGCCGCTTGAAGGACACGCAGGAGTTAGCCTCCTGCCACCTTTCCCCGACCACTTCGGTGGTCTTAAGGTGGTAGAAGGGTAAGTCTCGCTTGCCAGCTCGGTCGGTGCTTTTGCTACGCAAAGGTTGCCACTGGCAACCCGCACCCTTCGGAAAGGATGGATACCATTATGAAGAAACGATATTACATTGCCTACGGCAGTAACCTAAACATTCGTCAGATGCGGATGCGATGCCCATCGGCACGGGTCATTGGAACAGCAATTATTCCAGACTACGAACTGCTTTTTAAGGGCAGTCAGACGGGAGCGTACCTTACCATTGAACCCCAAATTGGGGCGAGTGTTCCTGTGGCGGTTTGGTCGGTGACGGATGAGGATGAAGCGGCTCTTGACCGCTACGAGGGATTCCCCACCTTCTACTACAAGAAGGAAATGCAGCTGCCGATTAAGGGCATCAAGTCCGGCAAGACACGAATCCGAGATTGCTTCGTGTATATCATGCATGAGGAGCGGAGCATCGGTGTTCCGTCACTTGCTTATGTCAGCGTTTGCCTTGAGGGATACATCAGCTTTGGCTTTGACGAACACTTTCTTGCAGAGGCACAGCTAAAATCTGAGGAGGCATTTGGATATGAAAACAGAAATCGCTGAACTTAAAATCTGCCCACGCTGTGGCAAAGCCTATCACGGCTCTCCGGCACTGTCGAGGATAGACAATGAAACTCTTATCTGCCCAGACTGTGGCACCAGAGAAGCCTTGGAGAGCATCGGTGTAAAGCCGTCTGAACAGGAAGAAATCCTCGAAACCATACATCGCTCCATGCGTGAATAACTGCTGTAATCTACACAATTTTTCTCCCAAAAGATTGTGTAGTATATGCCGAGAATTGAGTGGATATAGTCGGCACATAGCGGTAATATGTGTACTACCGAAAGGGAAAAACACAAACGGAGGAAACGAAAATGGCAAAGAAAAGAAGCACAATCTGGGTGGTAAGAGTAAACAGAGGGCTTGAAGGATGGCAGGACTTGAGAACCTTCACAAACGCAGCAGAGGCAGACGATTGGCTTTGCGACTTCGTTAGAAAAAACGGCTATTGGATGAACGATTTCAACCTTGTCAGAAGGGAGGCATAAGAATATGTGGAGCGAAGGAACGATAGGCATTCCCACCAAGGGAGCAAAATACACGGCGGTTCATTACTGGGTTAAGCACTTCGAAGAACCGAGTGAGGAATACGGCATTGACGGCGGCAGGATTTCCAAGCTGATGCTGAAATCGGATGGCGAGGTCATTTGCAACTACGATAGGGGTTGGGACATGGAGCCTACCTGCAATGAGGCAGAACTTGCCCTTGCTATTTTGATGAAGGAACACAACTAAGAATTTTACAATTGAAAATTCCAAGAACGGAGCCAAGCGGCTCTGTATCTTGTTACCAAGGCTTGCCGATGGCAGGTCATTTTTTATGCCAAGAAACGGAGGTGATGGCATTTGCGAAAACTGAAAAAATACAGACCGACCAAGTTTAAAAATAAGGACAGCCACTATGATGAGGATGCGGCGGACTTCGCTGTTGCCTTTATCGAGAGCCTTTGCCATACCAAGGGTACATGGGCAGGAAAAGCCTTTGAACTGATCGACTGGCAGGAGCAGATTATCCGTGATTTATTTGGAACGCTGAAACCCAACGGCTATCGGCAGTTTAATACAGCCTATGTGGAAATCCCAAAAAAGATGGGTAAATCAGAACTGGCGGCGGCTGTTGCACTTCTTCTTACCTGTGGCGATGGAGAGGAACGAGCCGAGGTGTATGGGTGTGCAGCAGACCGTCAGCAGGCTACCATCGTGTTTGATGTGGCGGCAGATATGGTGAGGATGTGTCCGGCTCTTTCCAAGCGAGTGAAGATACTGACCTCGCAGAAAAGAATCGTGTATATCCCAACTAACAGCTTCTACCAAGTGTTGTCAGCAGAAGCCTATTCTAAGCATGGCTTTAATATCCACGGAGTTGTCTTTGATGAACTGCATACGCAGCCGAACAGAAAATTATTTGATGTTATGACCAAAGGTTCTGGCGATGCCCGTATGCAGCCGTTGTATTTTCTTATCACAACAGCCGGGACAGACACCAATTCCATCTGCTATGAAACGCATCAGAAAGCAAAGGATATTCTGGAGGGCAGAAAAATCGACCCTACCTTCTACCCTGTGATTTACGGTGCGGATGAAGCAGATGATTGGACAGATCCAAAGGTGTGGAAGAAAGCCAACCCCTCCCTTGATATTACGGTTGGGATTGATAAGGTAAAAGCTGCCTGCGAATCGGCAAAACAGAACCCCGGCGAAGAGAACTCCTTCCGGCAGCTGCGTCTGAACCAGTGGGTTAAACAGGCAATCCGCTGGATGCCAATGGACAGATGGGATAAATGCTCTTTTGCTGTAAATGAGGACGATTTGGAAGGCCGTGTGTGCTACGGCGGTCTTGACCTTTCCAGTACCACGGATATCACGGCATTTGCACTGGTATTCCCACCGATTGATGAAGAGGACAAATTCAGCATCCTGCCTTACTTCTGGGTGCCGGAGGAAACTCTCGACCTGCGTGTCCGCCGTGACCATGTTCCCTATGATGTGTGGGAACGGCAGGGATATTTGCAGACCACGGAAGGCAATGTGGTGCATTACGGCTACATTGAGAAGTTCATCGAAAAACTGGGAGAACGGTTCAATATCCGTGAGATTGCCTTTGACCGCTGGGGGGCAGTGCAGATGGTGCAGAACCTTGAGGGTATGGGATTTACCGTGGTGCCCTTCGGACAGGGATTTAAGGATATGAGTCCTCCGACTAAGGAACTGATGAAGCTGACACTGGAACAGAAGATTGCCCACGGCGGCCACCCTGTTCTCAGATGGAATATGGATAATATCTTCATCCGCACCGACCCTGCCGGAAACATCAAGGCAGACAAGGAAAAATCCACGGAGAAGATTGATGGTGCCATTGCCACGATTATGGGGCTGGACAGAGCCATTCGCTGTGGTGCTGACAGTGGTGCATCGGTTTATGACGAGCGAGGAATTTTGTTTATTTAGGAAGGAGCGTGATTTTATGGGAATATTCAGTGGACTTTTTAGGTCGAGAGATGCACCTACCAACAGTACGGCAGGCAGTGCCTACCGATTTTTCCTTGGCGGAAGTACCTCCGGCAAGCCAGTCAATGAGCGGTCGGCAATGCAGATGACGGCGGTGTACTCCTGCGTGAGGATACTGTCGGAGGCTGTAGCAGGTCTGCCGCTTCATTTATACAAATACAGTGCAGACGGCAGTAAGGAAAAGGCAGTGGACAATCCGCTGTACTTCCTTTTGCACGATGAGCCGAACCCGGAAATGACATCATTTGTTTTTAGGGAAACGCTCATGACACACCTACTGCTGTGGGGCAATGCCTACTCGCAGATTATCCGAAACGGCAAAGGCGAGGTGGTGGCACTGTATCCGCTGATGCCAAACCGCATGACGGTTGACCGTGACGATAAAGGTCAGCTGTATTATGAATACCAGACCTCAAGCGATGAGGCACATACCACCAAAGGCGGAACAGTCAGGCTGAAACCAACCGATGTGCTGCATATCCCCGGTCTTGGCTTTGATGGACTGGTAGGGTATTCGCCCATTGCAATGGCGAAAAATGCCATCGGCATGGCGATTGCCTGCGAGGAATACGGTGCAAAGTTCTTTGCAAACGGTGCGACACCGGGCGGACTTTTGGAGTATCCGGGAACGGTCAAGAACCCGGATGCCATTAGGGAAAGCTGGAATAAAGGCTTTGGTGGAAGTCATAACGCAAACAAGGTAGCCATTTTGGAAGAAGGAATGAAGTACACACCGATTTCCATTTCCCCGGAACAGGCACAGTTTTTGGAAACAAGAAAATTTCAGATAGACGAGATTGCTCGAATTTTCCGAGTTCCTCCACACATGGTGGGAGATTTGGAGAAGTCGAGCTTTTCTAATATTGAGCAGCAGTCCTTGGAGTTCGTGAAATACACCTTGGAGCCGTGGCTCATGCGCTGGGAACAAGCGATGGCGAGGGTACTAATTTCACAGAATGACAAATCTGCATTTTTTATCAAGTTCAATGTGGATGGACTGCTCCGTGGCGATTATGCAAGCCGTATGAGCGGCTATGCCACAGCAAGGCAAAACGGCTGGATGAGCGCAAATGATATCCGTTCCTTAGAAAATCTCGACCTTATCCCGGCAGAAGATGGAGGTGACCTATATCTGATCAACGGCAATATGACAAAGCTTGCGGATGCAGGCATTTTTGCAGCCAGTGCATCAACTGGCGGAGAGGAGGAAAAAACCGATGAAGAAGTTTTGGAACTGGAAGAACAGGACAGTGACCAATCAGGAAACGCAGGAACAGAAAGCGGAGAGGACACTGCTTCTAAACGGCACAATCGCAGAGGAAAGCTGGTTTGATGATGATGTCACACCACAGCTTTTCAAGGAGGAACTGTTAGCCGACAGCGGTGACATTACCGTGTGGATTAACAGTCCCGGCGGTGACTGCGTGGCGGCGGCACAAATCTACAATATGCTGATGGATTACAAGGGGAATATCACAGTCAAGATTGATGGTATTGCGGCTTCGGCGGCGAGTGTCATTGCAATGGCAGGCACCAAGGTGCTGGTATCCCCTGTGTCCATGATGATGATTCACAACCCTGCCACCATCGCATTCGGTGACACGGGCGATATGCAGAAAGCCATTGATATGCTTTCGGAAGTCAAGGAATCCATCATCAATGCCTATGAAATCAAAACGGGCATGAGCCGAGCCAAGCTGTCCCATCTGATGGATGCGGAAAGCTGGATGAATGCAAACAAGGCTGTGGAACTTGGCTTTGCCGATGAAATCATGAACCGTGGTGAGAATACGGAAAATGTAGAACAACCACAGGTTTCCATGATGTATTCCCAAGTGGCAGTGACCAATTCACTGATGGATAAGATTGCGAAGAAGTGTCATATCCAGAAGAAACCGCCTGCGCCGGAAAGCACAGAACGAAGCGTTGATTCGCTCATGGAGCGTCTCGATATTATCAAACAACACATTTAAGGAGGAATTTTATTATGACTATTTTAGAACTGAGAGAAAAACGCAGCACAGCATGGGATGCTGCAAAGGCATTTCTGGACTCCCATCGCAGTACCAAGGGCACTCTGAATGCAGAGGACGATGCAGTGTATTCCAAGATGGAGCAGGAAATCAATGACCTCGGCAAAGAGATCAGCCGCTTGGAGCGTCAGGAGCAGATGGAGGCGGAACTTTCTAAGCCTGTGAATAAGCCACTGACTTCCAAACCGGGTATGGGCAAAGAGCCGGAGGAAAAGACAGGCCGTGCAGCCGATGCGTATAAAACCGCTATGCTTGATGCTATTCGTTCCAATTTCAAGCGTGTCAGCAATGTTTTGCAGGAGGGTGTGGATGCCGATGGCGGCTACCTTGTGCCGGAGGAATATGACCATCGTTTGATTGATGTTTTGACAGAAGAAAATATCATGCGCAGCCTTGCTACCAAGATTACTACAAGCGGTGAGCATAAAATCAATATCGCAGCCACCAAGCCTGCGGCATCTTGGATTGAAGAGGGCGGCGCACTTAGCTGGGGCGAAGCAACCTTTGACCAGATCCTTTTGGATGCCCACAAACTCCATGTTGCCATCAAGGTAACGGAGGAACTTCTGTATGATAATGCCTTCGGTCTTGAGAACTACATCATCACACAGTTTGGTAAGGCTCTCGCCAATGCCGAAGAGGATGCGTTCCTCAATGGTGACGGCACGGGCAAACCTCTCGGTCTGTTCGCGGCCACTGGCGGTGGTCAGATTGCAGGCACTTTGACGGCTGCCCTTAAGTCTGACGATATGCTGGATTTGGTAGGAAAGCTGAAGCGTCCATACCGTAAGAATGCGTCCTTCATTTTGAATGACCAGACCTTGTCTGCACTTCGCAAGCTGAAGGACAATAACGGCTCCTATATCTGGCAGCCTTCTTATCAGGCAGGAGAACCAGACCGTCTGCTTGGCTATGCGATTCATACCTCTGCCTATGCACCGACTGATGCCATCGCTTTTGGCGATTACAAGTATTACAACATCGGTGACCGTGGCAGCCGTTCTTTCGCTGAACTTCGTGAGTTGTTCGCAGGCAACGGCATGATTGGCTATGTGGCAAAAGAGCGTGTGGACGGCAAGCTGATTCTGTCGGAAGCCGTACAGATTTTGAAATTGAAATCTGAATAATCTAATGGCAGTGCTGTCAAATGTGGCGGCACTGCCTAATCTTTATGGATTGAGGTGGTGATAAATATGCTTGTAGCATTGGAAGAGATGAAACAGTATCTCCGTGTGGATTTTGCAGATGATGATTCGCTGATAGAGTATCTTCTGTCCAGTGCGGAGAAAATCTGCATGGATATTATGAGAACCGATGATGTTAATTCGCTCAATTCTGAGCGTAATGCAAAGACGGCCGTGCTGTATACGGTGGCATATCTTTATGAGCATCGTGAGGATGCCGACCATCGCGCACTGATGATTACCCTTCGTGCCTTGCTCTTTGGAAGCAGACGGGAGGGATTCTGATGGATATTGCACTTTTGAATGTGCGGGTAGTTTTCCAAAAGTCTGCTGTGACTGTGGATGCCATCGGTA
>JAQVBQ010000083.1 GCA_028690215.1 Bacteroidales bacterium
GACTAAAATGAGCAATTATTAATAACTTTGTACTTTATTTCTTCCAATTTTCATAGAAAATTTAAATTTTAATTACATATATGATTTTATTAGTACTGAATTGTGGTAGCTCCTCAATCAAGTATCAGGTTCTTGATATGAGAGGCAATTCTGACTATTCTCTTATGGCTAAAGGTCTTGTTGAGAGAATCGGTCTTGAAAGTGGAATTTTAACACATAAAGTTGACGGCAGAGAAAAATATGAAGTCGAGATGCCGATTGAAAACCATACTGTAGGTATCCGAAAAGTGCTTGATATTTTGATTGACAAGAAGCTAGGAGTTTTAGGATCTCTGGAGGAGATACAGGCTGTCGGACACAGAGTTGCACACGGAGGTGAGTTTTTCAGCAGCAGCACTTTAATAAACAAGGAAGTCATTGAAAAAATCGAAAAACTTTGCGAGCTTGCTCCACTGCACAATCCGGCAAACTTATTAGGAATACATGCTATAGAGACACTCCTACCGGGAAAGAAGCAAGTAGCTGTCTTTGATACTTCTTTCCACCAGACTATGCCCAATTATGCATATATGTACCCTATTCCATACGAATACTATACAACATATAAGATCAGAAGATATGGATTCCATGGAACAAGCCATCAGTATGTGGCAAAAAAAGCCTGCCATCTTGTAGGAATTGACTTTGAGAGCTCAAAGGTCATTACATGCCATCTTGGTAACGGAGGATCTATCACAGCCATCAAAAACGGTAAGTCTATCGATACATCAATGGGCTTCACACCACTTGAGGGAGTAATAATGGGTACCAGAAGCGGAGATATAGATGCTGGTATTGTTACTTATATTCAGGAGAAAGAGGGACTCGATGCTGCCGGTATCAATAAAGTCCTAAATAAAAAGAGCGGTTTCCTGGGCGTTTTTGGAAAATCGTCTGATGCAAGAGATATAGAAGCTGCTGCTGCTAAGGGTGATGAAAGAGCTATACTTGCTCTCAAGATCCTCTATTACAGAGTGCTTAAATATATTGGTGCTTATACAGCAGCTATGAACGGTGTTGATCTTATCGTCTTTACCGGAGGTATCGGAGAGAATGACCCTCATGTCAGGGAGATGGTCGGGACACATCTGGAGTATATGGGGCTTGACTTTGACATTAATGCTAACAAAGGCGTTAGGGGCAAAGACGTTATTCTTTCAAAACCTGAATCAAAAGTAAAAATGGTGACAGTGACAACCAATGAGGAGTTGGTTATCGCTCAGGATACAATGAATATTGTCACAAACGCTAAGAACTGAAATATTTAAAATAAAAAGATATGATTACTTCTTTTGAACAAATTTTTGAGAATTTAAGAAGCAGACCCAAAAAAAGACTAGTAGCAGCCTGGGCTGTTGATGATCACACGATTAATGCCGTAAAACTTGCTGTTGAAGCAGGTTTGGTTGAAGCAACGCTTGTAGGTGATGAAAAGAAAATCCGTCAGGTATGTGCACACGAAAAAATTGACCCGTCTATTTTCAGGATTGTTCCTAACGACGATGAGCTAAGAGCTGTTTCAATGGCTGTAGATTTGATAAATGCCGGAGAGGGTGATATTCTTATGAAAGGACTCTGCTCTACAGATAAATATATGAGAGCTATTCTCAATAAAGAGAAAGGTTTACTTCCTCCGAAAGCTGTCCTGAGCCACGTTACTGTACTATCTAATCCGAATTATCATAAACTTTTGGTTATAGGTGATATAGCTGTAATTCCTGCACCGGATCTGACTCAGAAGATAGCTATCACAAATTATGTTGTAAAGACAGCCAAAGCTATTGGTATAGCAAAACCAAAGGTTGCAATTATCTGTGCTACAGAACAGATGTTGCCACATATGCCGGCTTGTGTTGATGCTGCTATTATATCAAAGATGGCAGACAGGGGACAGATTTCCGGCTGCCTTGTTGATGGGCCTCTGGCTCTTGACGTTGCTATATCTAAGGAAGCAGTAGCTGTTAAGAAACTTGTCAGTCCTGTTGCCGGCGATTCAGATTGTCTTGTATTCCCTAATCTGGAATCAGCAAATGTTTTCTACAAAACCAACACACAACTTTGTCCGGGAGCACAGCAAGCCGCAATTGTTGCAGGAGCCAAGGCACCATGTGTCTTATCCAGCAGATCTGACAGTATTGAAACAAAACTTAACTCAATAGCACTTGCTGCTTTAACAGCCAATTAATAAAGACATGCCACACAGAATCTTAGTCATAAACCCTGGTTCGACATCTACAAAAATTGCTGTTTTTGAAGATCTGAATAATGTCTTTACAGAGACTCTAAGACACACAAATGAAGAGCTTTCTCCTTTCGGGAATGTAGCTGATCAGTTTGAATTCAGAAAGAGTGTCATACTTGCCGCATTAGATAAACATGACGTGCCCGTTAGTTCTCTTTCTGTTGTTGTGGGAAGGGGTGGAATGCTCAAACCAATAAAATCAGGGACATATGAGGTGAATGAAAGAATGCTATCAGATCTCAAAAATCCGCAGAGAGGAGAACATGCAAGCAATCTTGGTGCAATCATTGCTGCAGATATGGCAAAATCAATTCCTGGCTGCAAGGCTTTTATAGCTGATCCGATAGTTGTGGATGAACTTATTCCTGTTGCCAGAATTGCAGGTCATCCTCTTTTTAAACGTATCTCTATCTTTCATGCGCTAAACCATAAGGCAATAGGAAAAAGATATGCAGCTTCTATAGGAAAGTCCTATGCAGATCTCAATCTTATCATTGCACACCTTGGAGGTGGAGTATCGGTCGGAGCACACGAAAAAGGACAGGTTATAGATGTAAATAATGCTCTCAACGGGGAGGGACCATTCTCTCCAGAGAGATCAGGCACCTTGCCGGCTTATGCTCTTGCAGAGCTTTGCTTCTCCGGGAAATACACCTTCCCTCAGATTACTAAAATAATTACCGGAGAGGGAGGTCTTGTAGCCCATTTAGGCACAAACTCTTTCAATATCGTTGCAAAAAGAGTTGATGAAGGAGACGAGAAAGCAATACTTTTATCAGACGCCTTTGCATTCAATGTTGCCAAATCTATAGGTGCATCTGCAGCGGTCCTTAAAGGTAAGGTTGATGCTATACTTCTTACTGGAGGCGTGGCGCACAATACTAAACTGATGGAGAAAATTGATCAGATGGTACGATTTATCGCTCCAGTCAAGGTATATCCGGGTGAAGACGAGATGTCGGCTTTGGCTGAAAATGCCTTAGCAGTACTATCCGGTAAGGAAAGCCCATTGGAATATAATTAACACTCTTTAAATCAAGACAATCCGCCTTTAATATATTTTAGGGGCGGATTGTTTTATTTATAGAATTTGTCTTTATTTGCATTATGAAAAAGAGAGAGTTGATAATAATCGGCGCCGGTGCGGCAGGTATGATGGCGGCAGCTGCTGCGGCCAAAAACGGTGTCTCAGTTTTTATTTTGGAGAAGATGGAGAGGGCGGGCAGAAAAGTAAGAATTACCGGTAAAGGTCGTTGTAATATTACAAACACTAAGGATTGGAATGAGTTTTCAACACATATCCATCCAAATCCAAGTTTTTTCAAACACTCCTTCTACTCTTTTTCAAATAAAGAGACAATAAGCTTTTTTGAAAGTATAGGGTTGAAATGTACTATTGAGAGGGGAGACCGTGTATATCCGGAGTCTCATCTCGCGACCGAGGTTGTTGATAAGTTGACAGGATACCTGAACTCGGCCGGCGTAGAAATCAAATATAATTCTGTTGTAAGAGATATAGTGCATGAAGAGGGCTATATAAAACAAGTCGTATACGAAAATGGAGGACGGCTTTTAAAAGAGGATGCAGAAGCTGTGATAGTAGCTACGGGCGGACTCTCGTATCCGTCAACCGGATCTGACGGGGATGGCTATAAGTTTGCAGAGAGACTGGGTATTTCACTTAAGGATTGCCACCCTTCTCTTACTGCATTAAAACCAGATTTTGACTATAGTCAACTAAAATGGCTGATCCTTAAAAATGTCGGATTATCATTGTTTGTAGGAAAAGATATGGTCCAGCATGAGATGGGAGAGCTTGAGTTCACTGATAACGGCCTGGAGGGTTCAATCGGATATAAAGTGAGCCGCAGGGCTGTCAGGGCTCTCATTAACGGAGAAAAGGTCTCTCTTGTCCTGGATTTGAAACCGGCAGTTGATAAGGCATCCCTTTCATCCAGACTCTTAAAGGATATGGAGACGGATAAAAATATCAGGCGAATGTTGAGACATTATATGCCTGAGCAACTGATTGAAACCTTCATCTTGGCAATTCCCGGAAAGCTCTCCTCCAGGACAACTCCAGATTCAAGGATTGCGGGTGAGATTGCCTCTTTCATGAAGGAGTGGAAGATGGTTATAAAGGATTATACCTCTTATGAAAGGGCTGTAATAACAGCCGGAGGAATATCCCTGGATGAGATTGTTGCCAAGAAAATGGTTTCAAGAAAATATCCAAACCTCTTTTTTGCCGGAGAGGTCATAGATCTTGATGGAGATACAGGAGGTTATAATCTGCAGATAGCTTTTTCTACCGGGTATACTGCCGGAAGGGAGGCTGCCTATCTTATAAGAAAATTAAAGGACAACGCTTCTGAATAAGAGACGGAAATCTCTTCATCTCTTTTGATTTCAGACATCTCTGAAAGTTCAAGAAATATAAGATCTCCACTTTTGAGAGAACAATACCTTGATACTCTCTCTATTGCTTTGTCCGCTAGTTTGAGATACTCTTCACTTATATTGATCCTGAACTCTTTTTTTCCAAAGCAGAAGGAGACTTCACCTGAAACTTCTTTTTTATCTGCATACTTATCTGTTACATATGCTGTATGATCCATTGCAAGTGCCAATCCTGAAGATAAAGGGCTGCTTGATTTGACTATGTCAGATGGATTAAGTATGCATCCGAATGCTACTTCGTTGTAATACCTCCCTGCAAAGTCGGATGTAGTGTACTTTACTGCCTTGTTTATCCTGACGACAAAGGCTGCAGACACGTATAGCGTATCTACGATATCGGGAATAAAGTAGTCAGAACCACCCTTTATGAAAGTGTTATCCGGTTTAAAATAGAAATCTTCGCTTTTTACAAGAAAGACGGCTATGTTCATAGAAGTTTATTGCTGTCAAACTTTATTTTCAGTTCAGTAATCACCTGTTTGGTGTCGAGGGTAAAGTCCCCGTTCATCATCCATGAATAGTAACTTGGATCGGCTCTGAAAACTGACTCGACACTTTTACCCTTGTATTTGCCAAAGTTGAAAATCGGCTCATCTTTCTCATTGAGTGCAACCCTTCCTGCATAGTCTGCCAATTTCGATTTTGTAGAGAATTCAGAGAGAAATTTTATGTCATTCTGAAGTGTGTCAGAGTATTTGTCCAACTGAGATTCCAGAACTTCAAGAGTTGCTATTGTATCTGCCTCTGCAGAATGGGCATTGTCAAGGTCCTTATTGCAGTAAAACTTATATGCTGCGCTGAGTGTTCTCTGTTCCATCTTGTGAAAAATGGTCTGTACATCAACCATTTTCCTTTTTCTGAAATCAAATGATACTCCCGCTCTCAGATACTCTTCAGCTAACATGGGAATATCGAATTTTGTCGAATTATAACCGGCAAAATCACAACCGGACATGAAATTGGCAAGACTCTTGGCAATCTCCTTGAATGTAGGGCAGTCAGCCACATCTGCGTCTGAAATGCCATGAACCTTTTGTGCTTCAGGAGATATTGGAATTGTCGGGTTAATCCTTCTGGTTCTTACCTCTCTGTCGCCATTAGGCATAACTTTTAGAACGCTTAATTCTACGATTCTGTCCGTAGCAACATTCAACCCTGTACTCTCAATGTCAAAGAAGAGTATGGGATTCTTTAAATTTAATTTCATATCTGGATAAATGTGCTTAAGCACTAACCATCATAGGCATGATCAATGCGAGAATCTCCTCATTAGGATCTTGTTGACCGGCAGGAAGAATCAAAGCGGCTCTTGTTGGGTCGGACAACTCCAGCGAGATGTCTGTGTATGGAAGGTTACTTAATATTTCTATAAGGAATGTCGATTTAAACCCGATCTCCATGGCATCACCTTCATACTGGCAGCTAATCCTCTCATTCGCAGAAACTGAAAAATCAAGATCCTGAGCTGAAATTACAAGCTGATTATATGAGAGCTTAAGCTTAACCTGGCTGCTGGCCTGGTTTGAACATACTGCAACCCTTCTGGTGCAATTAAGGAAATCCTGACGGTTTATCGCCATTTTGTTGACGTTGTTCTTTGGGATGACAGATTTGTAAGCAGGGTAGTTGCCCTCAACAAGGCGACATACAAGAACAAATGCATCAAATTCAAAATAAGCGTTTTTGGAATCAAAACGAATTCTAACGCTCTCGTCTATTTTGGATAGTATATTTTTTAATATTGATGCCGGTTTCTTTGGTAAAATGAATGACGATTTCTGCTCAGACTTGATATCTTTTCTTGTGTAGCATACAAGTTTATGTGCATCTGAGGCTACAAGAGTTGTCTCCTCAACGTCAATATCGAAGAAAATACCATTCATTACCGGTCTGAGCTCCTCCTCAGCTGTTGCATACAATGTTCTGTTGATGCCTTCAAGCAAAGCAGCTGAAGGAATTGTTATCTCGGTAAACTCTCCTGAAAGCTCTGCTATTGTTGGGTAATCATCAGATGTTGTACATGGCAGATTTGAATTTCCGCTTGCCCATGTTATCTCAATTGCTGTTGATGTTGCATTGGTTTTGAATTCAAGAGGCTGATCCGGGAACTCTTTCAGAGAGTCCACCAGCAATTTTGCCGGTATCGTAATCTCACCCTCTTCAGAGATATTGTCAATATTCATTGAAGCTTTGAGACTTGTCTCCAGGTCTGATGCTGTTATGCTTAGTGAGCCATCTTTTAATACAAAAAGAAAATTGTCAAGAATAGGAATAGTATTCTTGGACGAAACCACCCTTGATACTGATTGAAGGCGTGCTA
>JAQVBQ010000019.1 GCA_028690215.1 Bacteroidales bacterium
TGCATATCTACCCCTGCCATGATGGATTTATAAAACGCCTCTTTGATATCTGACGCTATACCATGTACATCATAAAGATGCTCAATATCCATCCAGTCACTTATGACAAGTCCTTCAAAACCCCACTCCTTCTCAAGCACATCTGTCAGCAGCCAACTATTTGCATGACAAGGCATCCCGTTCAATTCATTATGCGACGGCATAAGTGTAAGTGCACCTGCATCCACACCAGCTTTAAAAGGGGGAAAGAAAACCTCCCTGACAGTTCTTTCTGACAGGTCAGCAGGAGACCCATTCGTACCGTTTACCGGTTGACTCCCCCCCACAAAATGTTTAATACATGCAAGCACATCATCATAATTACTAAGGTCTCCTTGGTAACCTTTCACACTCTGTATCCCCATCATTGTTACCAGGTACGGATCTTCTCCATATGTCTCACCAACCCTTCCCCATCTTGGATCACGGGCGACCTCCACGTTGGGATTAAAAGTCCAGTGCATATTCATGGCCCGCATCTCCTTCGCTGTCTGTCTGGCTATTCTGTATGCCATAGCTGTGTCAAAGGATGAGGCAAGGCCTATATTTGTAGGGTAAACTGTGTTATCAGGAGCATTGGCATTTCCGTGTATGGCATCTATTCCGAAAAGAATAGGTATCTGAAGTCTGCTTTTCATTGCAAGTGACTGCAGGTAATTTGCCTCCTCCAGTGTGAGAACATGAAGGAAAGAGCCGATAAGCCCCTGTTCTGTCCATTTTTCTATGACAGAGGCGGGAAATCCGGGATAAAAAGCTAATGCGGTGTTTGTTTTTAACTGCTCCTCAGTGAGGTTTTTTTCGTTAGCCTTTATATGCTCCACGCCTACAAACTGGTTCATCTGTCCGACCTTTTCCTCCAAAGTCATTCTTTTAAGTAGGTCTTCAACTCTTTTACCGACAGGAGCCTCCGGATCTTTGTATATCTCCCTCGACGTTCCTCCACATGAAAAAGTTGCCATAATAGAAACTATCAGTATAAAATTTTTTATTTTCATATTGTCAATTCTTAAAATCAGGGAGTTCATCCCGTGTGATTATGAAGCTGCTCTGAAAAGCATAATTCCAATACTCTCCGTTGTATGATGCCTTTCTGGTGTAATCTCCATACCAAGGCATGAAATATGACCACTTATCTCCGTTCAACTGCATCTGTGCCGGATCCGGAATGTGACCACATTCAGAAAGGGTAACTATCTTGCGGCTTCCTGCTATAAGAGCCGTTTTCTTGAAAAAGTCGACATGTGGACCATGTGCTACGGCATCGTCATATATATCAATCCCGATAATGTCCACATAATCTTTTCCGGGATACCAGCTGGTAGCATCTGCATACCATAGATAGTCGTAATTATCCAGATTGACAGTCCACACCCAGATAAGGTTGTTCAACCCATGATAGTTGACAAGCCTTTCATACATGGTTTTCCATAACTGGACACACGCAGCAGCCCCTTTTGAGCCCCACCAGAACCAATCTCCGTATCTGTATGATCCCTCTGCCTCATGCAATGGTCTCCAAATAACAGGAACCCCGGCGTTCTTCAGTTTTTTAAGAAATACCGCAACGCTGTCTATATCCTTTATCATGGCCTTGTATTGTGACGAATTCACATCAGAGATCTTAGAGATATCAAAACTTGTCTTGTCTGAGTAAAACTGGTCAGTAGCGCGCGAAGGGTCCAGCCAATGCCACATAATTGACACCAATCCACCATTGTTCCAATAGTTTGTTGCATTTGTAACCATGGCATCATAATCTACCCATGTGTCGAAACTTGTCCCTTTCCTTGTATAATGGATAAGGTCAAAACAGGTCATTGCAGGCCATTTACCGGTCTGGTCATGCACCCATACAGCATTGTCAATATTCCAGTTCACTTCTGCCATAGTTCCGGAGAGACATTTGATGCCGAAACTGCTTCTTAGATAGTTGTATACATTTTTTGTCTGAACTGAGGCATTTGGATTAACAGGAGACACATCGATATTCCATGTGATTGTCTGAGGTATCTCAGGATTGGCAGCAACCTCCTTCTCTGTTCTAAAAGTCAGTGTATAGGTCCCTGCCGAAGTATTGTCATTCTTATTCAGAACGCTCCCTGAAGGGATTGTAAGGATATAGGTTTTGTCATACTCCATAGCACCAAATTTTATGGCCACACTCTTGTTTGTAGCTGTAGCTGTTGCCTTGAGCGAGCCGACAGTAATGGCTGCATTCGGGGAGATTTTTACAGGGACAGAGTAAACTAAGGTTATAACGCCAAGATTGGCACCCACGACCTCACCCTCAGTAAGAGATGAGATCTCTACTTCAGGCGTTATCCCGGGTGTTTCAGGAGAATCGTCTTTACTGCAGGCACTGAATAAAATCAGAATAAATAGTGCCGCCAAACATGGAAATCGGTTCATAAGGTATTGGTAAGCGGTCTGCCGGCGTATAAAACCGGACAGACCGCAATTTATCATTATTTATGCTGGTATCTGAAATTGTCAAGGCAAACATTGGCCCAGCTGAATGCAGAGGCGTTTATGAACATTCCTGTGTCAAACTTACCTGTAGCCGGTGCCGAAGATATGCCCAGAGTCGGAAAATCAACGGTCATAGTCATCCATCCGCCTCCGGTAGAACATGTCACACCATCGGAAGCAAGAGGGAAGAATCCACTTGTACACCATCCCCAGTTACCTGCCAGAGCCATCTGCACAGCATAAGCTCCTAATACAAAATCATTAGTAATTTTTATGTCGAATTTCAAGACATAGTCGCTGATATTAGGACATCCCGGGAGTACAATGTTGTTGTTGGCCCAGATCCATACCCCGCTTAGTGCTCCTGTTGCAGATCCTTTATAGTACCTGTTACCATCCTCACTAACAATACTTCCGACGCCTCCCCAGAGACCCCACTCCCAGCTCACATCCTCAAAATCGGCAAAAACCAGTGTTGGATCAACTATTGGTTCCTGTCCGGTAAGAGAAATGGTATTTGTAGTGAGAACTTCACTGCCCTCATAAGGAACCAACCTTATATGCTGGGTCCCGAGAGGGGCTGTCTTAGGAATCGTGAATGTCAGTGTGGAATATGTCCTTGTTGAATATGTAGTTACCTTAACCGCTCCAAAAAATACGCTTTCTACATTGTTCAAGTTCATACCTGTAAGGGTTATCTCCTCCCCAGGCCTTGCCTTGGCCGGCATGGTTAGAACTGTAGGTTTTGTCGCAGGAGTTACTGTCACCTGCGAAGCAGATGTTACACTTACTCCATTTGGAAGTGAGATTACAAGGTCTCCGCTGGTTGCTGTCAGAGGAACCGATATAACTATCGCTGTACTATTCTGGGAAACAATATTACATACAGTCCCATTAATCTTGACACCATCTACTAGATCCAGATTTGTACCTGCAACAGTAATCTGCTCACCTGCAATAATTGACAGTGGAATTATGGAAGCTATCTGCGGCCGGACAAGTGTGACAGTAGGTGTAGCTACGCTTTTACCTGCAGCTGTGGTGAGTGTTATAACGCCATCCACGGCAGTTGAAGGTATCTTTGTAGTAATTGTGGTCGTGGTTTTTGTAAATGCTGCATCTACCGCTGTAGGGAAAGAAAGAGATGTAACCAGGTCGAGATTGGCTCCTGTTATGGTTATTGTGGATCCTGCCTTAAACACAGTTCCTGCAGCAAAGCCTATAGATGAAGGAACTACAAGGGTTACAGACTGTGTGCTCACAACATCAAGCCCGGATAAAGACGTTAGAGTGACAGGGCCATCTTTTGCATTTGCAGGTATTACTACCTCTATTATAGTACTTGCCTGAGACTTGAACTCTGCTTTTTCCAATTTAGCCCCACCAGTGAATGAAACACTCTTCACAACACCAAGGTTCGTCCCTGTTATTGTCAGGGTTTGACCCACCTTGACAGGAGTTATCGGGGAAACAGAGGCAATTGCATGTTGGTTGATAGTAAGCTGTTGGTCTGAATAGAGCTCATTCCCGTTGATGTCCTTAATTATTATCTTGCCGCTCTTGGCTGCAAGAGGAACATTAACCTCAATCTTGCTCCTGGACCTTGAGATGAAGTCATCTTCCGCAACCTCTGCTCCGCTGTTGAAAACAACAGAAACAATGTTGTTCAGATAATCACCGTTGATTGTGACAACATCTCCAGCCTTGATTGCTGTCAGAGGTGCTATTGATGTTATAGAATATGGCTCTGAGTATGAAAGCAGAGATTTTGATGTTATTGACCCGTCAGGATAGTTGATTACAATTGTTCCAACCTCTGCATTTTGAGGAATCATAACGGAAATTTTATCCGGACTGATGACGTTGATATCTGTTATGGTAATTCCTGAAGGAATAACCACACTCTCAACCTTATCCAGGTTTTTCCCTATCAATTTAAGTTCAGTCCCGCGAAGTATGGGACAAGGTCCGAAAGCCTCCAGCATAACACTTCCTGTCCCTTCGTCTTTCTGGCAACCTGTGAGGATCGAGAGCGCTCCGACAAAAGACAGGACAATCAATATCAGATTGTTATATATATTTCTCTTCATATTATTTACACTATTTGATTTTTACAATACGCATGTTATCTATCCACAGCTTGACTGGATAACTGCCGTCTGCGGCTCCGAAGAACATACCGTGAAGATCTACAAGATCACTCAGGCCTGGAATTACTCTCGAGTTTTCAGATTCATCCTTACTGTAAATAAAGTCTTTCAATGGCAAAGTAATAGTCACCCAACCATTGGTGAAGAAATTTGTCTTAACTCCGTTCACAAGATATGGTTTCCAGTGATATTGCGCATCTGCCCCGTCAACATTGTGTGTTCCTGCAGTTTTTGTAAACCAGAACAAGAATGGTGTATCATGCCACTCCTGGCAGTTACATTCGAATCTGAGAGCGTAATCCGAAACCTCTCCGGTTGTTACAATAGGTGTCCTGTCAGGTCTTGCATAATAGAGCTGTATTGAGTTTGACGGCCATGCCCAAGAACCGGTAGTGCCTTCAAATTTAATATACTGTCCATCAATTGCTCCTGTCGTTCCAAAATCACTAAAGCTCCAGGCATTCCACAACGAGGTGTTCTCTCCGTTGATGAATAAACCTTGTGAATCTCTGAATGTGAACTGTGAACGACCCTTTCCATAAAGTGATGTCACTACAATTGTACCCGGAAGAGCTCCCGACGGAACAACACAAGTTATGCTTTCAGTAGTGAAGCTTGTAACATCGGCATGTAGATTTCCAGGGAAAAGCACATCTATCTGATTGTTGGCATCCTTGAAGAAGTAGTTACCATAAATAGTAACCGCAGAACCGTCTTTAGCCCATTCACAACTTATAGATGTTACTGATGGAGAAGGTATGACAACCGCGAATGAGTATTCGCACTCCTTTCCCTTTTTGGTTTTCAGAACCATTTTGTTTGTAACCTCATCCGGCATTGAGCCAGGAACGGTTACAATAATGGATTTATCAGTAATGTAGCAAGGATTCAATTTAGCTTTCTGGTCATTGAACCATATCTCGTTTACTCCGGAGAATCCTTCGCCTATAATTGCAATCGTGCTTCCCATAGCTGCACTGACTACCAATGAGTCTGCTACGGCAGCCTCTGTAGGCCGAACATATTTGACTACCGGTGTCGCATTGCTTTCCAACCCATCCTCTTTTTGGCAAGAGGCTAGCAACAGGATTGCCGATGCAACGACTAATAATATATATCCTAATTTTGTTCTCATAATCATTTATGGTTTATTTACTTGCATAATAATCTACGGCCGGTTCGTTCAGAATCGGAGCCTTTGTTGTTACAGCCGCAGGTAAAGGAATATACATTGATGTCTGATTGAAGACAATGTTATTTACCCTGGAGTCATAGTCATTGACATCTGACAGTGTCTGCCAGGAGAGCTTATAGTTTTGTTTGTTGTTCTCAAAAACATATTTATCGGCCGTGCTCATCTCATTATATCCTGTAGTAAAATCCAGTCTGTAGATCTGGTCACGGTTCATACTGTTAAGATATGTATACGCAGCACTTGCATCTCTGTAATATAGTCGCTTGATATCCATCCAGTTAATGCCCTCAAATGCAAATTCCTTACGGCGTTCCTGAATCAGCCTTTCAAATGTGAGCGGTGACTGAAGTGCGGCTAATTTGGCACGTGTTCTTATTGCATTAACATACTCAAGCGCCTTTGAATCATTTGTCGAAGATGCTGTACCTATGCAGGCCTCAGCATATACCATGTATACATCCGATAGTCTGAGAAGATAGATATTATTGCCTGCATCCTGGTTAAGCCCTACCTTATTGTCGCAATCGGCAGCCTTTCCAATTACATACTTCTTTATATGAGCGAGAACTTCGTTTGCAGACTCTACTTTTGTGTCGATAGCTGCAGGGTCGCGGTATGTTATTTTGTATGTATAACCACCGTTTGCCTTGTCAAGGTTTGCATAATAATCCCCATTTGTCATGTAGACTGTTTTACGACGGGCATCTCCCTGCTCATAGATGTTCTGCAGCGAGAGAGTTGGCCCCTTGCCGGCTCCCCATGTTTGGTCAGCTATACGGGAACTTCTTGAAAAATTGACATTACGCGAACTGCCGTCACCATATTCTCCTGTCATACATTGTATTGCAATTAGAGATTCGCTGCTGTTATTAGCTGCTACATCAAACATAGTGCTGTAATCGCTCCAGAGCTTAAGCCCGCTCGACTCTATCACTTCTCCTGCCAAAGTTTTTGCCTGGGCATAGTATTCAGCAGAGTTCTCATATGCGGCTCTTGTAAGATATACCTTGGCAAGCATCCCTTTTGCACTCCATTTTGTCACACGGCCCGGCTCGTCTGATACCGGAAGGTACTGCACAGCATACTCTAGATCTTCACATATGAAACGATAGAGGTTTGACTGAAGATTCTTGTGTACATATATTGCAGTAGGATCACTTGATGTTATCAGTTCAGTGGAGTTCTCTATGATAGGAACCTCTCCCCAATACTCTGCAAGGAAGTAGTATGCTGTTGCTCTCATGCATTTAGCTTCGGCAATAGCACGGTTAATTGCATCCTCTGGCACACCGTTGCTCCTTGCCGGAGCCGGCATATCATTGATTATCGAATTTGCAAATGACACAACCCTGTACAATCCGGTCCAGCCGGTATTGTTGTATGTGTTACCTGCCCCTACTTTATTGTAATAGTAATGTCCCTCCTGATCATATGTGTAGTATAGGTCTCCTGCCAGTTCATCTCCGGCAAGCCACATGAATTGACAGTGGAAGTCCCACCACACTTTTCCATAAAGAGAGGCTGTATTGGCTCTCAATGCAGTTTCACTAGTATAGTAATTGTCGGCAACTAATGAATCTTGCGGAGTAACTGTCAGGAAATCCTCACATGAAGTAAAGAGGACAACTGACATGATTATAATAAATATTTTTTTCATTTGTCTGCTTTTTAATAGATTAGAAACCAACATTAATACCCAGCGTAAACATACGTGGTGTAGGATAACGTCCTCGATCTATGTTTTGAAGTAATGAGCTTTGGTTATATGCTCCTATCTCAGGGTCATAGCCGGAATACTTGGTGAATGTGTGTAGGTTTTGTCCGTTGACGTAGAGTTTCAGATTCTTAAGATGAATCTTCTTTGCAAATTGTTCAGGGACAATATAAGATATTGAAAGGTTTTGTACACGAATGTAAGAGCCGTCCTCGATGAATCTAGTAGACATCCTGTTATTTCTGTTGAAATCGTTAGTTGCAGGACGAGGCACTGTCGTACCCGGATTGATCAGATAAGCCTTTCCGTTACCATCTGTACCAATCTGAGCCCGGTTGCTTACAGCAGAACTCTGATTGTCCCACAAAGAGGTCATGCTCTCTGTACGTGACCTGGCAAAATTCAATATGTCTGCGCCATAAGAGCCTGTAAGTACCAGACCTATCTCCCAGTTTTTATATAATGTAAATGTATTGGAAAAACCAAATGTGAAATCCGGATTCGGGTCTCCTATCTTGCGTTGGTCTTTGTCATCGATGGTACCGCTATTGTCAAGATCCTTGAACTTAATATCACCTACGTACACACCTGTATTTTTGTTTATCAGGTTTGTACCCGGATTGGATGGATCCTCAACCTGTACCGGACTGTCAAGAATATCCTGCTCACTTTCAAAAAGTCTGTCAACAACATAGCCGTAGAACACTCCGATTGGCTGCCCTACCTTAATCATTGTAGCGTTCTGGAATTCTGACAGCCAGTCTATGCTACCGTACAGTATCTGAGAATTGTCGTTCAGTGACATTACTTTATTCCTGTTTATTGACATTGTCAGATTGCTTGTCCAATTGAAATTCTCTTTGTCAAAATTTACTGTATTGAGTGATATGTCAACACCTTTGTTTCGTGTCTTACCGATATTAACCATAGGAGTGGCTATATCGTTATATGTGGTTGAACCTCCCAGATATGAAGGAACAGATACCTGAAGCAACAGATCCTTTGTGTCTTTCTGATAAACATCAAGCATAAGTGATATTCTACCTTTGAAAAGAGATAGATCAATACCGGCATTTATCTGCTCTGACGCCTCCCATCTCAGGTCAGGATTTGCAATGTTCTCCATGCGGTATGCTGTACCCATCGGAGTTGTCATTGTAAACATACCAGAACCGTAGAGATAGGTACCGATATTTGAACTTCCGACCTGTCCGTAACCTGCACGAATCTTAAGATTAGATATTGTAGTGTTATCTTTAAGGAAACCCTCGTTGCTCATTCTCCATGCAACAGCCACAGACGGGAAATATCCCCACTTGTGATTCGCTCCGAATTTAGAGGACGCATCTGCACGCAGTGTGGCTGTCAACAAGTAACGCTCATCATAATTATAATTAAGACGACCGAAAACAGACATCGTAGTGACCCTGTCCATCCACCCGCTGTTAGACACGAAGTCTCCGTCAGTTGTTGCAATATGGATATTATCGCTCGACAGATTCTGCTTGATAATCCTGTGACCGGACCAGTCACTGGCGGATGCCTCGACACCTGCCATAAATGTAACATGGTGCTTTAGTGCTATATTCTTGTCATAGGTTGCATAATTCTTCCAAATCCAATATGTTGACTGGTCGTTTCTCTGCATCAATTGATTTATATCGTTGGAGATAACACCGAATGAATATGTTGGGACAAAGCAGTAGTTATTGTTGTTTGAGAAATCATATCCGTACTCGGAACGAAGTGTCAGGTCTTTGAGAATGGTTGCATTGAGATAGAAGTTCCCCATGACCCTGTTCCGGATATACTCGTTGTTCTTCATGAGAGCCAACCAAACCGGATTATATTGAGAGGCTCCGTTTACATCATTAGGTCCCGCCCATGTGCCGTCAAAGTTATAAACAGGGATGTTCGGCTGCATAGTCAGAGCCTGAAGTATGACACCATCGACTCCATCATTATTTGTGATTGTCTCTTCTGTATGGGTGAATGCCAAAGATCCACCGATTTTGAGCCACTTATAAGGGCTTCCGTCAACATTAAGGCGTGAGTTGAACCTGTCAAAAGCTGACCCGAGCACTACTCCCTCTTGCGACATATATCCACCGCTTGCGGCAAACTGAACCATATCATTACCACCTGTAAGAGATATCTGGTGAGAACTCATCACTGCAGTGCGGAATATCTCATCCTGCCAATCTGTACCAGTTCCAAGAATTGAAGGATCCTTATATGCCTCGTCAGGTTGCTGCTGGATAAATTCTCCGAGTTCAACCTGATATTTTGCATACTCCCTTAGATTCATCATATCAAGCTTTTTGCCAACCTGTTGTACTGCTGCATATCCGTCGTACGAAACAGTAACCGCCCCGGCCTTTCCTCTCTTGGTTGTCACAAGTATAACGCCATTAGCTCCATTTGCCCCGTATATTGCGGTTGCCGATGCATCTTTCAATACGTCGATTGATACAATGTCCGATGGTGCTATTGTTGAGAGAGGGTTGACAAATTTCTGACCGTTAGATCCTCCTGCCCAGGAAAATCCGCCAATCTCCTTACCCTCTCCTGAGAACGGAATTCCGTCTATTATATAAAGAGGTTCGTTTGAATTGTTGATAGAGCTGGCACCTCTGATTCGAATTGATGCAGAAGCACCCGGGGCTCCAGAGTTCTGTGTAATCTGAACACCTGCCACCCTACCTTGCAGCATCTGGTCAACGTTAGTAACAATGCTCTCTCTGAGCTTTCCTCCGCTAACGTTGGCAACGGAACCGGTCAGGTCAGATTTTTTCATTGAACCATAACCGACTACTACCACCTGGTCCAGTTCAGCTATAGCCTCCTTCAGAGTCACGTTCAGAATGCTTTTTCCGGCAAGAGGCACGGATAGTTCCTGAAAACCGAGACTTTTAAAGGTTAATGTTGCGTTGGAGGGAACATTTTTCAATGTATACCTCCCCTCCATATCAGTTGTTGCCCAAATGGAAGTGCTACCTTTAACGGCAACCAGAACACCTATTACAGGTTTCTCGTCTGTTGCCGAAATTACAGTACCACTAACACTACCTGTCTGGGCTGACAACTTCATACTCACCAGGAGTATCGACATGATAAGAATTAGTCTTTTTATTTTCATGTTTTGTTAAGTTTAGTGTAAATGACTAATACCGAATATTATTTATTTAAAAATTTAGAGAAGAACTCCATCCTCTTCTGCCACCAGTCACTCTCTACATCATGCCCTTTCAGAGGATAACAGATGAATGACTTTTGAGAGGTAAGCTGGTTATAACCTGCAAAATTGGTATGGGGAGGACAAACTTCATCTTGAAGTCCGAATGCCATTAGAATAGGAGCTTTGATCCACCCTGCAAGATTTTTTATATCGAAATATGAAAGTGTTTTATAAAGTTCTTCATCGGATAAGTCAAGTCTTTTCTGCTCAGCAAGCACCGGCTCTGCCGGCCAATGGACTATCCGGAAGTAATCAGGAAAATCAGAAAGAAATGGAATAAAAGGAGCTGCGGCACAAATACGATGATCCAAAGCACACGCTGCGAGTGTGAATGCTCCCCCCTGACTGCCTCCTTCTGCAAAAATATGAAGCGTATCAACCTCACGACGGGACGCAACAAAATCGACGGCCCTGACGAGATCCATGTAAGCACCTCTGTAATAATACTTATCCCTGTCCTGCAAGTTCCAACGGATCCAGTCACCATACTTATTGTTCGGTTCATCGAGAGCCTGCCCTCTTACAGAGAGTACAAATTCAACAAATCCAGGGTTGGAATCCGGATCCGGACACCACGGTTTTGACCCGTAGCCCATATAACCTATTATGGCAGGGTATTTTCCAGGTTTCACCGGTGTAACATAATATCCGGATATAACGACACTATCCAACGAAAGCATCTTTACCATATATACCTTCCTATTGTCTGTCGACTTATCTTCAAGCAGCGTGAGGTTGTAATCAGGATAAATCTTTGATAGGTCTGACTTTGCTTTGTCCCAAAACTCCCTTATATCCGGCTGTGCATCGACCGGTGAGATTATCCTTTCAGGCTCATATCCGATATTAAATCTCTTTTCCCAACCATTGGAAGCAGATAACCTGACCCGGTAAAAACCAGGCTTTACACCGAAACTGAACATTACCTCACTACTATCATGAGGAGCTACTTTTACCCTCTTTACAAACTTGCCGATATCTTCTCTTTTATCAGTTGCAAGATCTAGTCTGACCTCCTCAACCACCGGCTTGTCAGAGTTATTGTAGACTACTGCCTTGATTTCAGGTTTTTGTATACCGTACCATAACCACCCCTGATGAAGAGGGACATTTATTGATACAGATGATTTGTCACTCCCCTCATACAACCTATAGAGCAATACATCATGACCTCTTACTGTGACCGTACGATTGCCATCAGTAGTTCCGACATTGGCTTTTGCCCACAAATCCCTTAACTTGTAAGATATTTTGTCGAAAGAGGTACTCATACCTGAAAGGGAATCCTTCAGGTTAAATCTGTTCCAGTCTATAGTACAGGATTTATCGTCTGTACTTCTGTTAAGTATACAGAATGCCCACTCTTTCCCCGCAAGTGGTTTTAACCAGAACTCCAGGCCGTCCGATGAGAAAACTTTAAAGCCCTGAACACCCAGGGAATCCTGATCTATCGCTATCACTTCCTTGTTGGTAATTATATCGAGTGTCTGCTGACTCATCGTTGCAATATCATTACCTAGAATCAAAGGAGCAGCAAGCATGCACCACATTGTAAAATGAGCCCTGTCCTCATTTACACTCATTCCGTTACCAACCTCCAGCATATCTGGATCGTTCCAGTGACCTGGTCCGGCGTATTTCCTCAGCCCCTCCTGCTTGTCTAATATCTGCAATACACCATAGGATTTCCATGTACCATAATCCTTTATACAATCAAAACAGCTGAATATGTCACCAGTAGTTCTCCATGAGTGGCCCACCTCTTGTGCCCAAAGCCAAGGCTTATTGTCTCCCCATTCGCAGATACTGAAGAATACAGGACGGCCGGCAAACCTGAGAGCATCACGCATTAGCTTATAGGCACCCATAGGGTTTATATCTTTTGTGTTGCACCAGTCATATTTAAGATAGTCAACACCCCATCGTGCATATGTGACAGCGTCCTGATACTCGTGCCCAAGGCTTCCGGGATGACCACCGCATGTTTTGCAGCCGGCATCACTGTATATTCCGAACTTAAGACCTTTTGAATGTATATATTCTCCAAGAGCCTTCATCCCTGAAGGAAACTTTTCGCTATTCTCACTGATGAAACCAAGAGAGTCTCTTTCACCGTGCCAGCAATCATCAAGGTTTAGATAAACATATCCGGCATCCAGAAGTCCTTTTGAGACCATAAGGTCTGCTGTCTCCTTTATGAGATTCTCATTTATGTTTGAAGCGAATTTATTCCATGAGTTCCAACCCATCTGCGGAGTTCTCCCCAGATTCTCATACTTCTGCCCCATGAGTGGCAGAGAGAGGGACAATACTGCCAGGAGCAGTATAATTCTCAGACGTACCATTGTTACAGCTCAGATTTGATTTTTTTATTATACTTCTTAATAAGCAGTACAGTTGTACTGTCAATTGCAAAGACAGAGTTAAGACCTTGCGGTTCCTGTGCCGGATCACCGCAGTATTCATCCCCTCTTTGCCAGAAAGAATTTGAAGGATTAGGTACGGCAAAACCGCCCCATCCCCAGAAGTTGCATCCTGCCACATATCCCTTATCAGCGGCACTTTGCAGTACTTTTTCAAAAACAGACTTATAATATGAATCCCGGGATTTTACAGATGATCCGGGTGTGAAAAGAAAACTGTCGCGCGGAAAACCAAACTCTTCAATAACCATTGGTTTGTTTAGCTTTTTTGCAACATCTGCGTGTACTTTAATATATTTTTCTGTATTCTCTATTGCAATGTCCAGTTTCTGCGATATGCTGTCCTTTGATATCCATGTCCAGTTGTAAGGCCAGATATGAAGATTGATATAGTCAATCTCCTGAAATGAATGAATCTTTTCAAGCAGTAAAGTATCCCCCTCACAACCATAAAGCCCCTCACTTCCGGTAGAGACCATATGGTTAGGATCAACAGATTTTATAAGCCTTGCAACATCACCTATCCATAAGGCAAACTTCTCCTTGTTTGAATCGCTGAATGCCCTAGGCTCGTTTCCTATCTGCCATGAGAAGATTGTCGGATCATCCTTGTAGTCTATACCTGTTATACTGTTTTTTCTTGATACTATATCTTTTACATAATTGGCAAATAAAAACTTACAAGTATCACTCTGCTGAAATTGAATCACATATTGTTTATATGCCTCCCAGCCATCTATGTTAGGGATAGGAGCCTTGCCATATCCTGCCCATTGAAGATACTGCGAGTACCCTCCTGACCACTCCCATGAATTGTTTAGATATAGAACCGCTTTCATATCTCTCTTTCCAAGCTCTGCAAGAAAACGGTCAAGTCCTTTTAGAATTGTGTCATTGTATACACCTGGAGACACCTGAAGTGTAGGCTCAACCTTGGAATTCACACCTCTTTCACCGTCAGACCCTACCAAGACACGCAGATTATCAACCCCTAGCTCTTTGAGAAAATCAAGCTCCCTGGCAAGACGAAGGGTATCTCCTCCCTGGCCCTCTGAAGCAAGTATTGCTCCATACCAAAAATTGGTACCTATGTAATAATAAGGTTTGCCATCTTTTATAAAGTGGCCGTCTTTTACAGCTACAAAGCTGTTTTTCATTGTATTGCCGGCACACGAAGTCAGTGCGGCAATAAGGAGCAGAGTCAGGGTGCGTAGTTTCATAAAAAGGGCGAATTATTTAATGTAAAATTAGGAGCCCTTAGAACGACATACAAATATTATTTTATCAAACAATAATACTATTTTGCACAAAAAAAACGCCTATTTTCACCACTTATCCGTCCTGAAAGGAATTACCGGCAACCCTCTTGTATTGTATAATTTTACAGTATCCAGATTGTGAAAGCAGAATCTCACAGCCGCTATTTGCTTAACCTTATCACTTGAAACATAGATGTTTTTATCTTTCATTGAAGCATAAGCCTTAGCCGGATAGAAGACCATATCATCTCCGGATACTTCAAATCCCTCAATATTTTCAAAGGGTGTGAATCCGTCCGGGGCATATTTGAAATATAGTACCGCTTCATCTCCTTTTAACTCAATTTTATCATACTCCGGACTCTTATACCATATGCCGGCTATACCATAAGTCGCCGCAAGAGCAGTCTGGGCAAGCCTTTCAGCTACAGTAGCCTTGTTTGAGGGATGTATGCAATTGTGCTCATAAGGTTTGATAAGATCTCCGGTAGCCACCATAGAACTGCTCGGGATGATGTGTTGGGCCAAAGCCTGTTGTTCTCTCAAAAAAGCACCCTGATCACTCATACCATATTTGTTATACGGAGCTATCTCCACAAAGTAGAAAGGTAGTTCTCCCAGCCCCCACTCCTCTCTCCAAAGCGCAACCATTTCAGCCAACCTTTGCGAATAACTCTGCCACGAGTTAACATTTGATTCCCCCTGATACCAGAGGAATCCCTTTATGGTGTATCTCTGCAATGGTTTAAGCATCCCATTGTACATAATCATTGGTCTTAGATACTCCTTCACCTTTGGATCCACAGCCTCATCCGGACTGACATCCGGATACTTCTTTAATTTCCATTCCGGAAGCCATCCCTCGACACGAGAGCCTCCCCAACTGCAATTTATTATTCCGATTGGCACATTAAGCACCCTGAATAATTGAATTCCATATAAATATGACACCGCTCCAAACCACGGGGCATTTCCGGGAGTGCTCACTTTCCACTTTCCGGCAACCTCTTTTTGCGGAATCAGAGCTTTTACATTAGGAATAGTCGCGACTCTCACATATTTGTACAAACCGGACTCAAGTATATATCTGTTTGCATTTTCCACAGGCTGATTCTGAAATCCGTTCAACGGCATCTGCATATTCGACTGTCCGGAGCAAAACCACACCTCCCCAATCAGCACTCTCCCTATCAACAATTTTTCTCGTCCGGAGCTTATCTCTATTTCATGCTCCCTCAAATCAGCAGCAGGTGTTTCAAGTGCTACTTCCCATGTACTGTCAGCCAACGCCTTTACAGAATACTTTTTTTCACCCCACGAAACCTTGACCTCAACGACAGAACCAGGATCACTCCATCCCCATATTCTGGCCTTTGTGGATTGCTGCAACACCATACCATCACCAACAATTTCAGGTAATCTTATTTTTGCACTTGCTATTTGCGAAATATAAATCAGGGCAAGGCACAGAAAAAATCTCACTCTCATTTTTAATAATTTTTTGTTAAAATAGTACCATTATAACTATTTTTTGTTTTAAATTGTAAGTTTGTTCTTTCTGTAGTGAGAGCGGAACACCTTTGGAGTCATCCCTTTCTTCTTTTTAAAAATACGGTTGAAATAGGAAAGATTATTAAAACCGCACTCGAAACATATCTCTGAGATAGATTTAGTGGTATCCACCAGCATTCTTGAAGAAAAGCCCAGCCTTATGTCAATAATATAGTCAGAGAGGTTCTTACCCGTCCTCAGCTTGAAGAAACGGCTGAATGAGGCCGGTGTCATTCCCACCATGTCAGCCAACATTGACAGCCTGATATCCTTCTGATAGTTCTGATTTATATACTCCTTAACCTTCCTCACCCTTCTGCTTTCCGTGTTTCTCTCAGCACAGGCAAACGAACTGCTGGCCAGACTCCTCGCGCTACATTGAGAGAGATCGTTGAGAAGATTGAGAAGCTTAAGGAACTGAGTGAATCCCTGCCTTTCAGATGCTATGGTATCAATTTGAGAATAGACTTTCATTATTGCAGGAAGAGGAAAACAGATGCCATGCTCGGCCTGTTTGAACATCTTTCTGATAGAGGAGAATTGATTCTTTTCTAAAAGAGTTGGAGGAAAAAGATTTGAGGAGAACTGTATTGTAATCTCCCTCATCATTTTTGAGTCGCAATCACCTTGCTCCCAGACATGTTCAAGACTCTCGCCGGTTATCAGGATCAACTCATAGTCTTCAGTATATTCCATTGAATCCCCGACAATTCTTCTCAATCCTGCTCCGTTCTCTATAAAATTAAGCTCGAACTCCTTGTGCTGGTGAAGAGGAAAGGTAAACTCCGTCTTATATCTCTCGATTACATGAAAGCAATCCTTTTCCGACAGAGGAGGAATTTCATTTAAAATATGTTCATTCATCTTAAAAAAAGATAAAATTTATGTAGTAAAGATATTATATTTTTTAATAATGATATTATTTTTGCATTACTCCTAAAATTCCCGAAAGATGGATAAGAAACTACAAAAGATCATGATCAACCTACAAAGAGTTGAGTTGACCGAACACCATGTCTATATGCGCCTTGCCGAAAGAAGCAAGGACCCCGGAAATGCCGCAATCCTCAGAAAGATAGGAATGCAGGAGAAGGGACACTCTCTTTATTGGCAGAAAAAGACGGGAGTTGAGGTGAAACCCGACAGGTGGACTATCTGGAAAAGAGTCTTATTGGCAACCCTTCTGGGGCCAACATTTGTCCTCAAGCTTATGGAAAAGAGAGAGGGTACGGGCTCTAAAGTATATAACGACCTGTCAA
The DNA here is from genome assembly GCA_028690215.1 of Bacteroidales bacterium. Classification (GTDB taxonomy): domain Bacteria; phylum Bacteroidota; class Bacteroidia; order Bacteroidales; family UBA932; genus Bact-08. The sequence goes on from JAQVBQ010000019.1 coordinate 17,298, forward strand.
GTGTTTATCCGGAGACTTTACAGTTTGCAGAGGATGAGAAGGCTCATGAGAAGGAGATTCTCGACATGATTCATGAAGAGAAACTTCAGTATGTCGGGTCAATAGTCCTTGGACTGAATGACGCGCTGGTAGAGCTTACCGGGGCACTTGCCGGTTTTACCCTTGCACTTGGAGAGACAAAGATCATCTCTCTTGCCGGGTTGGTAACAGGTATCTCGGCTGCACTCTCTATGGCTGCCTCAGATTACCTCTCATCAAAGGCCGAGGGGGATACCCGGGCCGGTAAATCAGCGGTATATACTGGAGTAGCATATCTGATAACAGTTATTTTATTAATACTTCCTTTCTTACTGCTTACCAGTAAATTCATGGCGCTCGGAATCACACTCACAACAGTGGTGCTCATAATATTCTGTTTCAACTACTATATCTCCGTTGCAAAAGACCTGAATTTCAAGGCACGGTTCCTTGAGATGACATTCATCAGCCTTGGTGTCGCCACATTCTCATTCTTTGTGGGTTATCTTTTGAAATCAGTGCTCGGAGTGGATGCATAGCGCACCTTTCACTTCGAAAGCAGCAACTATGATATTTCAGAATAATTTCTAACTTTGTTTCGCAACGAAAAGAGTAATCGTTGCATTTATAATTATTCTGAAATGAAAAAAGTTTCGATTCTATTAACTATTTTCTTTGCCGCGGTTGCTGTGACAGCCAACGCCCAGACAATCAACCCCAAGGTGATTGACAATTTTAATCCATCAACCGTCAGGGGCGTTTATGAGATAATCAGACACGTACCATTGAATGAGGCAAAACAAGTTGAACTTGCCCGGGCAATAGAACAGGAAGACTCTCTTTTTGCAGATTTGCTGAGAAAGGAGCAGGTCTTGGGGACTATAAGTCAGAAAAAACTGAGTGACCTTCATAAAAAAAACATGCTCTCCATACTTTCCGAAGAGGAGATGGACCAGTACTACAGAGGGATCAGTGACACTGAAGCTGAAGCACTTGCAGTTACTGCAAGAGAGACAATCAATCCGCAGATAAACGGAGGATACCAGGACGGAAAATTCATTTACGCCTCTTTTTATAAGATTTATCTTGAAAGCAAGGTTGCAGAGCTTAAATATTCCGACGACCCTGCCAGACTCAAGGCTGCTCTTAAAAAGATAAGGGAAGATGAGTTCAAGGTCCTGCTCGATAAAAGCGGCATAGTAGCAACTGATGAGCTGAAAGGCTCCCGTGCATGGACATTCAAGCCAAACACTCCTGTCAGATAATCACCTCAAAATTGCAAAACAATGAACAAATCTATAATCAAGAAATCTTTCCTGAGTGCCGGAACAATTGCACTTGCCGGCTCCCTTCTTCCCGGAAACTGTTACGCGCAACAACCGAAGAAACCAAACATACTCTTTATTGCAATTGATGATTTGAGGCCTGTCATATCCGTATACGGAGACAAGAGTGCACACACTCCCAACTTTGACAGACTTGCAGCATACGGAGTGACATTCATGAATAACTATTGCCAACAGGCCCTCAGCGGACCTACAAGGGCAAGCCTCCTTACAGGGCTCCGCCCCGATCAGATAGGATGCTGGAGTCTTCAGGGGAATTTCAGGGTTAATAATCCGTCCGCCATAACCCTGCCCGAGAATTTCAAAAACAACGGCTACGAAACTGTCGGCATAGGAAAGGTATACCACCCGCTGGACAACAAAAAATACAGAAACGATCCTCAGTCGTGGAGTGTGCCATACATACAGCCTGCCGCTCCAACATATATGATAGCTGAGGGCAGAAAGGCAACAGAATGTGCCGATGTCCCTGACAACGCTTATGCAGACGGGCTTATAGCAGAGGCCGGTGTGGAAAACATCAAAAAGATGGCAAAATCAGAAAAGCCGTTTTTCCTTGCTGTAGGATTCAAGAAGCCTCATGCGCCATACGTTGCTCCAAAAAAATACTGGGACATGTATGATCGTGAAAAACTACCGCTGGCTGAGTTCCAGGAGATGACATCAGATCCTGTACTATACGCATACCACCCCTCAAACGAATTGAAGGTTTACTCCGACATCCCATCATTCCAAAGCTATGAGGACACAAAGCACATGGATGAGGCGACTCAACGGAGGATAATTCATGCATACTACGCCTGCGTCTCATATATCGATGCTCAGATAGGAAAACTCCTTGACGAGCTTGAGAGTCAGGGGATAGCCGATAAAACTATAATCGTTCTCTGGAGCGATCACGGATACCATCTGGGAGACCACGGGTTGTGGAATAAACTCACCAATTTTGAAGGCTCCACAAGGACCGCCTTTATGATTTGCGCCCCTGGTATGAAAAGAGGTGTGAAGAGCTCCTCAATAAGTGAATATGTTGACATTTACCCTACTCTGTGTGAACTTGCAGGTGTTAAACCGGCATCTTACATTGACGGCAAAAGCCTTGTGCCTGTTTTAAAAAATCCGGCAGCCAAGGTAAAAGAGTATGCCTTCGGTCAATTCCACAGAGGAAATATACAGGGGTACTCATGCAGGGACAAACGTTACCGTCTTGTTGAATGGGTAAAGGATTTCAGGACATACGTACCTTTCAACGGCAAGGAGGTTGTTGGCATAGAACTTTATGACTACTCCGTGGACCCTCTTGAAACACGCAATGAGGCACACAACCCCAAGTACCGGAAGATTCTTGAAAGAATGACCGATGAGATGCATAAATTCTATGCACGTCAATATGAGATTAGTAAAAATTACAAAATAGCCTCAAAATTCCCAATCGGAGCAGCCCCTGAGGATGATGGAGAGTAATAAGAAGACAATAACCCTGGACTATGCGGCAAGGAATGCAAACCCTGCCGCATTTTCCACTATGGTTAAGCCTGCAGGCTCTCTCTGCAACCTCGATTGCCACTATTGCTACTATCTTGACAAATCACTGCAGTATGACGGCAAACAACCGCTTATGAGTATTGAACTCCTGGAGCAATTTACCAGGCAATACATCGAAGCAAACGAAGTACCGGTGGTTACATTTCTCTGGCATGGAGGAGAACCGCTGATGCAGGGAATGGACTTCTATAAAAAGGCACTAGAGCTTCAGGATAAATACTCCTCCGGGAAAAGGATCGAGAATGTACTCCAGACAAACGGAACCCTACTCAATGAGGAGTGGTGCAAATTTTTCGCAAAGAATCACTTTCTGATCGGAATATCCATAGACGGTCCTAAAAATATACATGATGCCTTCCGGCTCAACAAGGCGGGGAAGCCCTCCTTCGAAAAGGTGATGAACGGGATTGCCCTTCTGAAGAGATACAAGGTCGAATTCAACACTCTTTCGGTGGTAAACAAGTTGTCAGAAGGGAGGGGCAGTGAGGTTTATCAGTTTCTGAAGAGTATCGGAAGCCAATATATGCAATTCCTGCCTGCCGTGGAACACATTGTTGAGATACCCGGAAGAAAGAGGGCTGTGATTGTTTCTCCGGACCATGAAGGTGCACGGATGGCCCCGTGGAGCGTATCTGCAGATGGATACGGAGAGTTTCTAAATGACATATTCGACATATGGGTTAGAAACGATGTAGGGCAATACTTTGTGCAGATTTTTGACTCAACGCTTGCCCAGTATTGCGGAATCCAGCCGGGACTATGCAGCATGAATGAGACCTGCGGGGAGGCTTTAATAGTAGAGCACAATGGTGATGTTTACCCTTGCGACCACTTTGTCTATCCACAATTTAAGCTTGGAAACATTTCTGAAAAGAGTCTCAGGGAGATCTATCTCGGGCAAAAAAGATTTGACTTCGGCATGGACAAACGAAGCACCCTTCCGCAGGATTGTCTGTATTGTGAGTATTACCAACTTTGCAGGGGAGAGTGTCCCAAACACAGGTTCGAGCCGGTTTCATCCGGAGAGGGTAAAAGAAACACTCTCTGTGAAGGGTTCAAGCTATTCTTTAAACACACAGAGCCTTACATGAAATATATGCGTGACCTTCTGGCTGCAGGAAAACCAGCATATAACGTTATTCCATGGGCAAGAACAAATTTCTAAGCAACATCCGTTTTTTTTTAGTAAAATTGCAGTCACTAATGAAAACAACATGAAGTTAAGACATGTGTTTGTCACGGTTTTTTCTTTAATCATATGGTCTCTTTCATACGGACAGGAGTGGTCTGTAAAGGATATAGGTATAGGAATACTTGACACGTCCGAATATGACAAGGAGTTAAGAATTGTCAAAAAGGGCATCAAATGGTCTGAAAAGGAGCTGTACAATATCAGGCTCTCTCCCGGTACAGAAAAGGTCTTTGCAACCTGGGTCGCAGGGCCACCAACAAAAGACTTCCTTAACGCGAACGGGTTACCGGTCTGGTTGTGCGAATATGTAATCACATACCCCGATAAAAGAGTTGAAAAATTCGGCCCTTTTGGTTTTTACGAAGCGGGATTCAGCACGATGATCATCAATCCGAGCTATAAAATGCTCGGGAAATGGAAAATCGAGTACTTCATTGTAAACCGTGACACAAATGACAGGCGCCTTATAGGCACTAGCTTTTTCACCCTTTTCGAATAACAGGAATAAGCTGTATTTCACCTCTTTTCCAAATCTCCAATAATTAAAAAATTTGGACGGTGACCATTTTTTCCTTATATTTATTCTAGTCTACTTGATGTCATTTAAAACACACATATATGAAAACTCTTACTCTAAACGTCAAGCAAAAAGAATTCGAAGAGATTGTTGCAGGGAAGAAGAGGATTGTGACACGTGATATCAAGCCGTCCAACTCCTCTAAATATATTGGGTTTGAAGACTTGATATCCCACACGAAGTACACAGAATGGGACTCAATACCAGATGGGACCCGGGACATTTATGTACAACCCATCAAATATGATTCAATCATTCTCAAGCCATCCACCTATGAAGGAGAAAACCGGCCATCATACCATGTTGAGGTTAAGGAGGCGGAGGTCCTGTTTCTTATGGATGAGAACGAGACCCAGATTTTCAAAATAGAAAAGGGACAGGAGTATCCGGCAATGTGTATAGACTATTTCCTGGGATCTTCAATACAGAAATAAACGAGAACCCCGCCTTATAAGCGGGGTTCTGTCATTTTAAATTTGCCTGCATTGTTATGCATGGCTTTTTTCTTCACGCTTGGCCATCTTGGCTGCGCGCTTCTCCTTAAGAGTCATCTTCGGCTCCTTTTTGGTAGATTTTTCTTTAGGTTCTTTTTCTTTTGACATAACCATACAGTTTAATTGTCAGGGTAAAGTTACAACATTAATTGTGAAGTTGTAACCTAATTTATCTACCGGGCATCCACGCCAATATTCTGAGTGGGGAACCGCTTCCTCCCTTTATTTTCATTGGCGCAGCCACTACATAGAAACCTGTTGCCGGCAATATCTCAAGGTTTGCCAGGTTCTCATAGGCAGTGATATCGTTACCGCAAAGAAACCTGTGTGTTAGAAAATCCCCTGACTGTCCATAATCAATGCTTGGTGTGTCAATACCGACAGCCTTGATTTTCCGCTCTTTTACCAGCCACTCGGCTGCCTGAGGGGACAATCCCGGAAAGTGGAGTTCCTCAACACCCTCCGCGCCGCTTTTTGTAGTTCCTGTGTACTCTTGTTTGTCTCCCCAGTACTTTCCGAATCCGGTTTTTAATAAAACAATTGAACCCTCGGGAATTTTACCGTTTTCAGACTCCCATGAAATGAAATCTTCCGGTTGTATAAGATAGTCCCTGTTCTCGCCAGTCTTAGCCGATACATCTACCAATATACCCTCGCCTGTCAGCTCTTCAACAGGAACCTGTTCAATAGAGCGGCCTCCTTCAGCAAAATGTAGCGGAGCATCGAAATGTGTGCCTCCATGCTCCTCTGCGGCATATTTAAATGATGAGTAGAAGTACCCTTTGTCATTTATCCCGAAAGCAACAGTGTCATGGGTGAATGTCACATTTGTCGGCCAATAGACAGTACTCTCCTCGAAATCCCATGTAAGGTCAGCCCAATGGCCTTCAGAAAGCAGGCCGGCAATATCGGGATGCTTTGGAGTGCATGATACTGCAAAGGCCAGAATTAATCCGAAAAAGAATTTAGTTTTCATTTGCCTAGATTTTTAGGATTTGTGTTTATATACAAACTTACTCATGTTTTGCAGATGTTCGGCAAATTATCCTTTCTTACATATAATATTTATCTTTATCAGACAATTAGAGATGATGACAGAGCTTATAAGAAGATGCTTTCAGGAGGCAGCAGAAGAGAACATTCCCTATCTCTCACAGTGGTATATGGATAAACCGGCTATTATAACCGATGCCGGCTATAATAAACTCAAAAGGTTACAAACCTTGCTTTATCGTGCAATATGCCACTTTGTTGAGAACTATGAAAAATATGAGTCAATATTTTGCCTTAATCAGAAAGCAAGAAGGATAGTCGAAATATGCAATGAAGGGAAACCTGGTTTGCCGGAAAACATATACAGACCGGGGACATACAGACCGGATTTTCTGTTTGACACAGATGGTAATCTGAAGATATGCGAGATCGGCGGGAGATTCCCTCTTAACGGCTATCTTGCTTCCGGTTTCTCGGAACTAATCGGTATGGAGCGTTTCCTGAAAAAGGAGAGTCAACTTAAAAAAAGAGAGGAGTATTTAAGATTTCTTGCAGCTCTGTTTAATTACTGGAATCCTTCGGAAAAAAATCCATCTTTACCCGGCAGGATAACGGTCCTCAAAGGGGCAGACAGGCCATGTGACATAAAATATTATATCCCATTTTTCAAAAAATTGGGAATTGAGGTTATTGCACTCTCTCCTCCCGAATTTCAAGAAAAGCCTAATATAATTGAAAACTCTGCTGTTATAAATGAATTCAATCAAATGGAGATTGAATCTTTAAGCGAACACTCAGTTGGAATTCTCGCCCAATCCAATGCACTTAACGGCCTAAGGACAATCTTTCTCATTCACGACAAGCGATTTCTTGCCCTGTTGTGTGATGACAGTTTCCAGAGAGATTTCCTGGACAATTCGGAGAGAGAGTTCCTCAATGGGTTTCTGATTCCCACATATACATACCTTCAGGAAGATTTTATGGAAAAGGCCCGGCACGATAAGGACCAATGGCTTCTCAAACACTCCCTGCTGGGCAAAAGTGAGAAGGTGTACGCAGGGGTACACTGCAGTGCCTCAGATTGGGAGGAGCTATACTCTTCGGGGAGTGTCAGAGATATGGTTCTCCAGCCATTTATAAAACAGCGTAGAGTAAAAGCTTCAATAGGTAATGACCATTTCTGCGATTATGTTACAGGAACCCTGCTCTGCCTTGACAACAATTTCTTCGGTGCCGGGCTCTTCCGGACATCCTCCTTTGAGATAACAAACAGGAAGGATGACAGAAAAATTGCACAATGCTATTCAGAATCTTATATTTACAACGAAAAATACGATTTTATCATATAACATCGATGACAGAATTTAAAAAACTGACCAATCTAAAAACCTGCTACGAACTCGAAAATTTCAAACCTATAACCATAAACGCTAAACTGCTTGACAATCTCGGCATAGACTATCCTATTCCGGAAGACATTAACAGAGCATTGGAGGAGGGCTCTGAATGGTACCGGAATCTCTTTGAAAACAAGCTTCTCAATCCCGCTACAAGCTACAACCTTGTATTGACAGATCCGGAAAAGGAGCTGGAAATACACAACTATACAGGAATCTGCCCCACAAACGTACTTGAGGTCTCTCCCGCAGAGGGTTCTTGTTCTGTCGGGTGTCAGTATTGTCTGGTAACTGACGGGAAACATCTCAAAAAAATAGATGTTTTCAGCAACTACCGTGAAAAACTGGCATCTTCACTGCAGAGGAACCGTCATAGAAATATCTTTTACTACTTCTCCCCAAAGACGGAGGCTTTTTCCGAACCTCTTCTATACAGCGGAGTTGCACACGAAATAGTGAAGTGCTTCATTGAGCATTTCGAACTTTACCCTGACTCCGGTATCCGTATTTTCATCGCGACTAAAGCCGGATTGAAACACCTTGAATACAAACAGGAAGGTACTTCGGTCATAAATCTTATCTCCGGGATTGCCTCAAAGGTGCAGGTTAACGGCAGCATAGGCATAATGCCGTCATATCTCAGAAATATATTAGAGCCAAATGCAGCAGGAATAGATGAGAGGCTTGCGGCTCTCGACAGGCTGCGCTCCATAGGTGTGGCGGCTGAGTCGGTTCTGTGTCAACCGCTTTTTCTGCCTTATTTAGACAGGGATTCTGTAACTATGTTTATTAAAAAACTAGCTGCAGCCGGTATAAAAAACATCAAACCGGAGTTTTTTACAGCCGACATACGCAACATAGTCCTTGTTTCCCAGTATATAAACCATTTCGACCCCGGAAAACTTGGCGAGTTTCTATATCCCTACCTGGTGGAAGGAAACCTCAACCACATAAAACAACGCTCAAGGCTTGCCCCTGACCGTAAAACTTGCGTGGAGAAATTAAGGATGATTGACGAGATAGCCTGCGAGAATGGAATTTCCATAAGTATATGCAACTGGGTGAAAAGGGAACTGGGAAGCGTTGACGAATGGGTAAATCAGATAGACCGAAGTTCTTCTGCCAACGGATACAGATGCCTCGGATATCAAACCTCTCTTTTCAGGCAATAAGCCGATTAAAACAAAATGGAGAGGTTAAAGGATAAATCAGGCGCGGGAATAAGAGTCAGCATCTGTTGTGCTGCATACAACCACGGCAAATATCTCAGAGAGTGCCTGGAGGGTTTTCTCATGCAAGAGACAGATTTCCCCTATGAGATACTTGTCCATAACGATGCCTCAACAGATGATACCGGTGACATAATCGAGGAGTATGCCCGAAAATATCCCGGGATAGTCCGGGAGATAAGGCAGACTTCAAACCAGTACCAGGCAGGCAACAGGGCCATTAAGACAAAATTTCTTCTACCGGTTGCAAAAGGCGATTTGATTGCCATTTGCGAGGGAGACGACTATTGGATTGATCCTGTAAAACTTCAAAAGCAGGTAGAGATAATGGATTCTGACCCCACCCTTGCCGCCTCCATTCACTCAACAAGGATAATTGACCCTAAAGGGAAGCTCTCTGGCCATTTTAAACCTGCAAAAAGGGAGGGTTTGGTTAAAACTCCTGAAATCATAAAATGGAGACACAATTTCTGCCACATAAGCTCCTTGGTTTACAGAAAAAGACTCATGGAGGCATATCCGGAATACTGCACAAATTGTCATGTCGGAGATTTCCCTCTGATGTTATGGTTGTCCCTGAAAGGGGGCATATACTATCTCAAAAGGGAGATGTCCGTATACAGGAAACTTACTCCTCACTCCTGGACAGAGTTGTATAGGAATTGCTCTTTTGAAAAACGGATGGAGTTTGTGAATACAGAGATTGAGATGCTTAATGGTATTGATATAGAGAGTTGCCATAAATATGCAAAGTCAATCAGAAAGAAGAGCAACAGGCTTGAAATATACGCATTGTGGAAGCACAGAAAGACTCAACGGCTCAGAAAATCAGGGTACTTGAGAAAGATTCTAAGTATGCCATTTTACAAAAGCTTAAGAATACTTTTTATCGTTCACATTTACTCAAGAATTAAGGAAATAGTCAACCATGAATAGAATCCTAAAAGTAACAACTCCCCTTCTTCCTCCCCTGGAAGAATTTCAGGGCTCTCTTTCACAAATATGGAAAGATAAACAAGTAGCCAATTATGGGCAATTCCACGACAAGCTGGAGGAGGCCCTACAGAAATTCCTTAAGGTAAAGGAACTCTCTCTATTCACAAACGGGACTATAGCATTGATGAGTGCCGTGCGTGCTCTGGGATTGTCAGGAGAGGTTATCACCACGCCATACAGTTTTATAGCTTCCACCCATATTTTGAAATGGGCAGGCATCACCCCTGTCTTTGTTGACATTGAGCCCCGGTTCTGCACTATTGATCCGGATATGATTGAACAGGCTATCACAGAGAAGACCTCTGCCATTCTTGGAGTTCATATATACGGGAACAGCTGTAATACCGAAAAAATAGATACCATAGCCAAAAAACATGGGATTAAGGTAATTTATGATGCTGCTCATGCATTCGGGGTGGAAAAAAACGGAAAATCCCTGTTGGAAGAGGGGGATCTCTCTGTAATGAGCTTTCATGCCACTAAAGTGTTCAACACAGCAGAGGGAGGTGCAATCGTATCAAAAGATGGGGAAGCCAGGAAACAGATTGACTATCTTAAGAATTTCGGAATTGAAAATGAGACCGAGGTTGTCACATGCGGCATAAACGGAAAGATGGACGAGTTGAGGGCTGCATATGGCCTTATCTGCCTCAAATATGTGGAATCTGCAATATCTTCAAGGAAAAAAGCAGCAGAGGCTTACCGCTCTGCTCTTGCAGACCTGAAAGGTGTCAGCTTTATCAGTGAACAAGAGGGTGTAAAATCAAATTACGGATATTTTCCCATCTTCATTGACTGCGATGAGTACGGTATGAGCCGCGACGTTCTCTACAGCAGACTCCGGGAGAGCAACATATTGTGCAGAAGATATTTCTACCCTCTGATAACAGATTGTCCTGAATACATGAACGAACCCTCGGCAAAAGCCACAAATCTCCCTGTAGCAAACAAAAAAGCCTCACAAGTCATCTGCCTCCCAATTCACCATGAACTTTCGGCTGAAGATATCGAAAGAGTAATAGTGGCAATCCGAAAGAGAGGGTGAGATTTATCTTCTTAGACCAGGCTGTACTCACCAAGAAGCACCTTTGTCCTTTCCACCCCCTCATTCATCAAAACATCCAGGATAGAGAGGTTTGGTTCAAATCTCTCTTTCAATTGTGTGTATGAGACATCATTTGTCTTGACAAATTCCAGCTTTATCCCGTTTTCAGAGAAGAACTCCTGACTGTACAAATTTGTACCCCCTATCGCATTCAGGTAATGATCCGCCTGCTCAATTTTACATATTGAAAGTACCCTTTTAACCATTGGTTTACAATCATACTCTCCCTCTTTTATCTCCTCTTCAACGCATTGGTATCTGTCACTTGAGAAAACTATCTCCGTTTTTACCCCGAGAATCCTGCAGATTTCTGAAATTGAGACTATGTTCAATTGGGAAATTGTTTCATAATTGTGCATCAGGACGCTCTCTACAAGAGGATATATATCTTTGAAAAAGCCTGCCCTTGCATAATTTTGCCTTATACTACCAAGTATATTCTTTCTCCAGTCAACTCCGTCATAGATATGGACCTCACTTATCAAAGACTTGTATGAGTGGCGTTTCAGAGGAACAGTTATATAATAGACAGAGCCATTGAGTTGCAATAATCTGTTCCTGTTCACCCAACCACCCTTAATATATTGACAGTTATCATATACGACCAGCTTATCGGTTGCAGCCACCAGCTGAAAATAGCCCAGATAGGGAAAGAAATATGGTTGCATGATACCAAGCGTCAGTGATTTGCCGGCATCAGCATTGATTACTCTATCATTCATTGACCCACTTGTCAATTTTGAGTGGCTCCTTGTTATTGAAAAAAAGCTTTGTAATCTTGTCAATTATATCGTGACCGTATGCACTGTTTGTAAAATACACCAACTGCGACGAATGATGTCCGAACCTTCTTGGAATCAGGACAAAAAGTGCCTTGAAGTTTCCGTTGTCCCCCCAGTGGAATATTATGTTTCCCAGCTCCGGATTCTTCTCGATGCCTACTCCCAGGCCCCAGAAAACAAAGTCTTCACATTCTCTTTTCTTGTTATCGTTGCGTATCGCCTGGACAAAGGGTTTGAACTGTTCTCGGTGAGTTTTCGGCTTAAGACCCTTTCCCGTAGACAAAGCAGACAGGAAACGGGAGTAGTCCTCTGCTGTAGTCCTTAGGGTATAAGCGGAATTTGCCCTCGGATGCCTCCCCTGTCCATGATTAACACCCTCTTTATTGTATCCGCATACTGCGGTTGAATCGTATTCTTCTTTCCACTCATAACTTGTATGCGTCATACCCAACGGCTTGAATACCTCGCTGCTGGCAATCTCTTCCAAAGACTTTCCCTTGATTTTCTCAACTGCTCGCTGCAAAAAAGCAAAAGCCTCGCCAGAATAACGGAAACTCGAATCAGGTCTGAATTTGAATTCAATATCAGCTGTAGGCCACTCTTCGGAAGACGGAGAGGTAGACCAGTTAGACAATCCGGTCATATGTGTCAGAACCATTCTGGCCGTGAGAATCTTTGCCCACTCCTTGTTTTTAAACCGCTCTATTCCAGTGTACTGATACAGAGGCCTGTCCAAATCTATCTCTTTACGGTCAACCATCCGGAGAACAATGTATGCAAAAACAGGCTTGCTAAGAGAGGCAGCCTGAAAAACAGAAGTATGGGTCGGTGACTCCTTAATAAATTCAAATTGCGATGATTCGAACGATATCTCTTTTTTACCGTGCTTATAAACTACCTGTATAAGAGGAATATTTGCCTCCTTTGCAATCACCCTGCACTTCTCCTGGTAAGAAGCGGTATGATGTGTAACAGTGTCAGCTCCGTTTAATGACATCATAAGCGAACATATGAGAATTGTTAACATAATCTAAATTACTAAATATTTTTGAGTCTTCACATTAACAAATATCGAATATTTTTTTGAATCTTTGGCTCTTCCTAAACTAATTAAAAAACTATGAAAAAGAATATAGCTCTTATTGCTGTATTTACTGCCATGCTGATTATCTCAGGTTGTGAGAAAGACAATCTTGATCCTGACTCTCCGGGAGAAGAACCTCAAGTTTATGAGCCGGCTAAAAAGGTAGAGGGCAGGGTTGCCGTAGCTTATGTAACTTACTGGGGTACAGCCATTCCTGACGCACGAGTGCTCACACATATAAATTACGCCTTCGCCGAACTCTATGTTGAAAATGGCGTTTACAAAGGTTTTAAGCTGCAGGGCAAGGAGGAGCGTTTCAGACAGATCGTTTCACTCAAAAATCAGTATCCGGACCTTAAGATACTTATCTCTTTCATCCACACGGTGGATAACCCTGACAACTCCCAGGGCGGCGGGTTCTCCGCACTCTCTAAGTCTGACGAGTACAGAAAAGCTTTTGCCCAAGATTGCCTGGATTTCATAAACAGGTGGGGAATCGATGGTGTTGATATTGACTGGGAGTTTCCCGGCCTTTCATGGAGCGGTCACGCCTGCGACCCGGCTGTGGACACAGACAACTACACACTTTTGATGAAACAGCTGCGTGAAACTCTCGGTAGTAACCATCTTCTGACATACGCCGGCTATGTCAAGGACAGACAAGTCACATCATCAGGTGGATCAAGGTATATAGATGTTGCCGCTGTTGCGCCATACATAGATTGGGTTAACATAATGACCTACAATATGGACACGGCTCCCCACCACCACTCGGCGCTTAAAGATGCAACTGCATACTGGGATTGCGAAAGGGCTGTCAATGCATATTTGAGCAAAGGTGTGCCGGCAAACAAGCTTGTGCTGGGGATACCATTTTACGGCTCCCACTCCTACTCAGAGAAGCCCACTTCATTAAACTACAATACAATTATCAAACTTGACAGGAATATATATAAGATTGACAATTGGGACAATGCAGCAAATGTTCCTTTCGTAACCAAAAACGGAGTCTACTTTTGCGGTTACGACAACGAGAGAAGCATCTCTATAAAGGGTGCATGGATACTTGGCCGAGGCATGAAAGGCCTGATGTATTGGAGTTATGATGCAGACGATGCCGCCGGCACCCTTAGAAAGGCGGTCTGGGAGGCAACGATGAAGAGGTAGTTGTTTAATTTTCCGATAAAGCGGCACCAATCGCTGTTGCATACTCTGCATCTGCCGGGAATACGAACTTCACATTGTACATAAGAGAAATCTCATCAAGAATTTTCTTACCAATCCTGTTCTTACTCCCGTTTCCAGTTATAAGGACAGCATCCTTGTTACGGCTTTTTGCTGCAAACATGGAGATTACGCCTATTACCTGATAAACCATATTAATTATACCAAGCGCTATATCCTCCTTCTCAGCTGTATCTAGCATCTTTCCAAAGTTTGCGGCTGTTGCCTTTCTGTCCAGGAAGCTTATGTCAAGGTCGGAAATATCCTCAATCAACAGATCTACCTGAGTAAGATCACCATGGTCCGCAAGATTGAGTATGTTATCGAATGTCTGGGTCTTAATAAGCTCTTTTGCCAAGCCAGTGATGGTTCCGCCTCCTACCCCGGTTCCTCCGAGGTGTGTTATCTTCTCTTTTGTAGCCTCTATTACCGATGTTCCGGTTCCTATATTTGCTATTATTACGTTTTCACTGCCGGATAGGAACATCCCTCCTATTCCAATCGCCTTTATCTCCTCTATCTTATGTGTAGGGATACCGAATATTTCAGTGTTGATTTTCAATGCCCCGGCCCCGGTTATAATTATCTTCTCCACATCTGAGATCCTGGCATTGCTCTCCATTATCATCTTTCCGAAAGCACCGGTTGCTGAGGTTACGGCATCAAACGCCTTTGTCTTGATAGTTCGTATGACCTTTCCGTCTTGAACAGCTACAGCCTTTGTTGTAGTACTGCCTATATCAATTCCTATAATCATCTTTTTACCATTTCTAGATTATAATAATGTTCAAATGTAAGCTCTTTTTAAAAAATAACCGATATCTGATGGAGGTTATCACAATTTTCAATTACCATGTAGTGTTTTGAAGACCATTTTTAGGTCAAATAAGAAAATTTAACGGTTTTCCAATTTCCTTAAATAATCACTACAATATTCGCATTATCCTAAAACATCATCACTACATATTTTTATTATCTATTTGTTTTTTTGTATATTACATTTTTATTTAACACTCGTATTTTAATGTTAAATTATCCGACATATTTTTTTAAACACACAATAATCGTTTTTATTTAAATTTGAAAACCATAGAAATCTAGAGAGTTATGAGTATTTTTAAAATCAGCCAGACAAACCAGACCATAAATAACATTGACAAGTTCTTTGATATAATAGATAAAGGTCTGCTTGTATTCAAGGAGGGCATGAGAAACTACCTCTATGGCAACCTTACACTCTTCGAAGAGAATCTTTCAGAAATGGCAAAACTTGAGAGTGAGGCGAATTATCTCAGAAGAGAGATTGTTGCCTCGGTCCATACTATGTCATTCATGGCTCAGATGAGAGGGGACATCCTTAAATTGCTCGAAAGGATGGACAACATCGTAGACCTGCTAAACAACAGCCTTTCACAATTGGACATCGAGATTCCGCATATACCGGCCGAACTGGACCCGGACTTTATAAAACTTACAGAGCTCTCAACACTGGCAGTGGAATGTGTAATACCTGCAGCAAGGGCATACTTCAGAAAACCGGACTCTATTCCCGAGAAGATAAACAGAGTCTACTTCTATGAAGAGGAGACCGAGAGACAGTCAAAGACAATAAAGAGAAAGGTATTTCATGATATGCCGCAATTGAAACTGAGCGAAAAGTTCCACTTGAGATATTTTGCCCTGCATATAGAGACTCTTTCAGAATCCGCAGAGAAAGCTGCTGATCTACTATCCATTATGGCTTTAAAACGAAATTTCTGACAATAAAGGAGATATAAGATGATTCTCGAGATTGTTTTCATAGTCCTTCTTATAGGTGTATGGCTCTCAGTAAGGGAGATGCCTGTTATCCTCGGGCCGGCTTTATCTTCGGGTGTTATCAGGAGTGTATACATCCCTGTTGTCCTTCTCTTGTCAATCCTTCCGGCACTGTTTCTTACTGATGGTATTGCGCTTAATATCAGGACCTCATTTCCTATCCAGGACCCTTTCACAATACTTATTATAACACTTTCTGCCTCTGTAGCCATGTGGGCTTTCTCCTTATTCACAAAATGGAGCTCTTTTCTTTATGCCCTGGCCGGATCACTTCTGGCATACAGTGTTCACAGCGATACTGTGGATATCGCATCAACATATATGTGGCAAAGCGTCATCTCCTGGTTAGCTGCTCCAATCCTTTGCGGGGCATTTGCAGTTGCCCTGTTTTATGGTGTAAGATTCCTCACGGACAACTCCAGGGTGCACCTTATAACATTGAACAGAATCCTAAGAGTTTTATACGTACTCTCTTTGGCACTGGTTATTTTCTCTTTCTCTATAAACAACGGGTC
>JAQVBQ010000020.1 GCA_028690215.1 Bacteroidales bacterium
TCAAACAATATGGAAACCGTAAACATCAAAGAACTAAACGAAAAGATTCAAAGAGAGAGTGCTTTTACCGATATGATCACTCTTGAGATGAACAAAGTAATCGTTGGGCAGAAGCAGTTGGTGGAGAATCTTCTGATAGGCCTTCTTGCTGATGGACACATACTCCTGGAGGGTGTTCCGGGCCTTGCAAAAACACTGGCCATTAACACTCTTGCATCAACAATGGATGCTAAATTCAGCCGAATTCAGTTCACACCTGACCTATTGCCTGCGGACCTCATAGGAACACAGATTTACAGCCAAAAAAGTGAACAATTCCAGATTAAGAAGGGTCCTATATTTGCAAATTTTGTATTAGCAGACGAAATAAACAGATCCCCTGCCAAGGTTCAGTCAGCTTTGCTTGAGGCGATGCAGGAGAGACAGGTGACAATCGGCGACCAGACATTCCCGTTGCCCAAGCCATTTCTTGTAATGGCAACACAAAACCCTATAGAGCAGGAAGGTACATATCCACTTCCTGAGGCGCAGGTTGACCGTTTTATGCTAAAGGTAGTTGTCTCTTACCCGAAGAAGGAGGAGGAGAAACTGATTATCCGTATGAACAATAGCGGAACATTCCCTAAGGCAAACACAATTCTTAAACCGGAGGACATAATCAGGGCACGCCAGATAGTGAGAGAGGTCTATATGGATGAGAAGATAGAGAAGTATATTGTGGATATAGTTTATGCAACAAGGACTCCGGAAGAGTATGGACTTAAGGGGCTGAAGGATCTTATCTCCTTCGGAGGCTCACCGCGTGCGAGCATAAGTATGGCAATGGCTGCCAAGGCATACGCATTCATAAAGAGAAGGGGCTACGTTATTCCTGAAGATGTGAGGGCTGTAAGCTATGAGGTGCTTAGACACAGGATCGGGCTTACATACGAGGCTGAGGCAGAAAATGTCACTACAGAGAACATTATTACTGAGATAATGAATAAAGTGGAGGTTCCATAATATGACCAACGAGTTATTGAAGAAAGTCAGGAAGATAGAGATCAAGACCAAGGGGTTGTCACGTCAGATCTTTGCAGGGGAGTACCATTCTGCCTTTAAAGGAAGAGGAATGGCATTCAGCGAGGTGCGTGAATACCAATATGGGGATGATGTCAGGAGCATGGACTGGAACGTCACTGCAAGACTCAATGCTCCCTATATAAAGGTGTTTGAGGAGGAGAGAGAGCTGACAGTGATGTTGCTTGTCGATGTCAGTGGCTCAAGACTTTTTGGAACCACAGACAAGCTCAAGCGAGAGCTCATCACCGAGATTGCTGCTGTGCTTTCATTTTCAGCATCTGCAAACAATGATAAAGTGGGTGCTCTTTTCTTCAGTGATCATGTAGAGAAGTTTATTCCGCCTAAAAAGGGAAGAAGCCATTTGTTGAGAATTATCCGTGAGCTGCTTGAATTTGAACCCTCAAATAAAGGTACAGATATCGGAGAGGCGCTCAGGTTCCTTACAAATGCAATAAAAAGAAGATGCACTGCTTTTTTGCTCTCGGATCTTATTGATATGGAAGGAGATGCGAAACCAAGATATGAGGAGGCACTTAAGATAGCAGTAAACAGACACGATATCTCTGTTGTATCTGTTTATGACCCTCGGGAGAGAGAGTTGCCTGATGTCGGATTTATCAGAATCAGCGATGCAGAGACCGGTAAGGAGGAGTGGGTTGACACATCCAGCAAAAGTGTACGTCAGTACTTCGTCGATTGGAACAATAAGATACAGGCAGCAACTCAGCAATGCCTGAGGAAGTATAAGGTAGATTCTGTAAGTATAGCAACTAACGGGGATTATGTAAAGGGATTAATTGCCCTCTTTAACAAGAGATAAATTATATGGACCAAAAAGATACACTTCTTATAGGAGATCAGACAGTACTTCATTTTAAGACTACAGTGCCGAAAGGGACAAAGTTTGTTTTTCCGGCTCCGGAGAATCCAGTGACGCAAGGGGTGGAGATTGTTGGAAAACCACAGACAGACACCATCTCAAATAAGGATGGCAATCTGGAACTGGATACCAGGGTTACGTTGACTTCGTTTGACAGCGGTTCGTATGTCATTCCGCCGTTTCCCGCCTATCTTAACAGGGCTGACGGTTCTATAGATACTGTATGGTATGATGCCGGAAAACTTGAGGTTACAACCATACAGATTGATACGACGACATACAAGCCTTTCGATATTAAAGGACAACAGACCTATAAATACACCGTAGGGGAGTTTCTTCCATGGTTTGGTATCCTTGTAGCCATAGCAGCGTTGTGTTATATCCTGTACAAGGTCATAAAGAACAGAAGAAAGATGAGATCTATGTTCACAAAACCGGAACCGGATGATCCGCCTCATATTCTGGCCTTGAGAGATCTTGAAAGGATAAGGGCAGAGAAGTTATGGCAAAATAATCAGGAAAAAAGATATTATACCGAGATTTTTGACACAATCCGTATTTACCTGGAAAGAAGGTACGGTATACAGACCATGGAGAAGACATCTGCAGAAATACTAGACATGATTTCTGAATTTAAGATAGAGCCGAAGGAGTACAAGGAGCTTGAGACACTTTTCACTCTTTCGGATCTTGTGAAATTTGCCAAGTATAAGGCAACACAACAGGAAAATGAGGAGGCTGTACCGACAGCTGTCAGGTTTGTAAATGCAACTTTCCTACAGGGAATGGAAGATGAAAAAGGGAGGGATTAGTTATGTTTTTTGAATATCCTGGATTACTATATCTCGAGTTAATACTTATACCGCTTATAGCTCTTTATTTATGGAGAGAGATAAGAGGAGCATCCCCTTCATTACGGGTAGCTTCGACAGCGCCATGGATGGGGAATGGCGGTAAAATGAAGAAGATGATGAGGCATCTTCCCTTTGTGGCAAGATGTTTAGCTATATCAATGATAATTGTTGCGATAGCAAGACCGAGATCTTCGACCAATTTTGAAAAAGTTGATACTGAGGGAATCGATATCGTGTTTGCATTGGATATTTCCACCAGCATGCTTGCCAGGGATTTTAACCCCGATCGTATAAGTGCAGCAAAGGATATAGCAATAGAGTTCATAGCACAGAGACCTAATGACAGAATGGGCATCGTCGTATTTGCCGGTGAGAGTTTTACCCAGTGTCCGATAACTTCTGACAGGGCTACACTGATAAATATGATGAAAGAGGTTGAAACAGGCCTCATAGAGGATGGTACAGCATTGGGAAATGGTCTTGCAACTGCTGTTGCAAGATTGAAGGACTCAAAGGCAAAAAGTAGGGTTATCATTCTTTTGACAGATGGTGTCAACAACAGGGGAGAGATTTCTCCGCTTATGGCTGTTGAAATTGCAAAAACCTATGGTATAAGAGTTTATACGATTGGTGTTGGTGCTATGGGCATGGCTCCATATCCTGTACTTACTCCTTTCGGGATAGATATACAGCAGGTTAAGGTGGAGATTGATGAACCATTACTTCAACAAATCGCTGAACAGACCGGAGGCAAGTATTTCCGTGCAACTGACAATACAAAACTGTTGGAGATATACGGAGAGATAAACAAGATGGAGAAGAATAAGACCGCGGTTGACTCATTCCCGGTATATCAGGAGAAATTTATGATATTTGCGTTGATTGCCCTTATTGCAGTTGCTTTTGAAATACTCACAAGACTTTTCATAACAAGAAGAATAGCGTAGGATTATGTTACAATTTGCACAACCGCAGTTTTTACTGCTAATTCTGACAATTCCTCTTCTTTTTATAGCATACGCTGTTATGAGAAGAAGCAGAAGAAAAAGAATAGAACTTTTCGGTAATCCCGATCTGGTGAATACTCTTATTCCACGAGCATCGAGAAGCAGGGGCTGGATAAAGCTTTCAATATACTCGCTGGCTCTTTTCTTCTTTTCCCTGGGGCTTGCAAGGCCTCAACTGGGTGCTAAAATAAAAGAGGTTGAGACAAAAGGGGTAGAGATCATGATTGCTCTTGATGTTTCAAACTCAATGCTTGCAGAGGATTACACCCCTAACAGGCTTGAGAGGGCTAAGCTTGCTATATCCCGTTTGGTTGATAAAATGAAGGAAGATAGGATCGGACTGATAGTATTTGCAGGTCAGGCATTTGTTCAACTTCCTGTGACAACTGACTATGTCTCCGCTAAGATATTCCTCAACAATATTACAACCGGCTCTGTACCTGTCCAGGGGACAGCCTTGGCTGATGCGATTAATACTTCAGTCAAGAGTTTCAGTCAGGATAGCAAGAACAGCAGGGCAATAATATTGATAACAGACGGAGAAAACCATGAGGATAATCCGATTGAGGCGGCATCTTCTGCTAAAGAGCTTGGTATACAGATATATACTTTGGGTATAGGCTCCTCTGAAGGTAAACCTATTCCATTGCCGGGTGGTGATTTTCTCAAAGACAAAGATGGCAACATGGTTGTAACCAAGCTTGATGAGAAGACTCTTGCCGAAGTTGCAAAAGCCGGAGACGGAATGTTTGTAAAAGCCGGGAACAGTGATTTTGGACTTGATGTACTTGTCGAGAAAATCCATAATCTCGAAAAACAGAGTTATAAATCTGTAGTTTTTGAGGATTTTGACGAGCAATACATGTATTTTTTCGCTATAGCACTGTTTTTTCTGATAATAGACTTTATGATTGTAGACAGAAAAGGAAAAAACTTTTTTAAATAGACAGAGAGATATGAGAGGAATATATACTACAATACTTTTTCTTTTTTTATTCACCTCTTCATGGGGGCAGAGTGACAGATGGCAGGTAAGACAAGGTAACAGTTCTTATGGAAAGGGTAAGTATCAGGATGCTGAACTGGAGTATAGACGCGCACTTGAGAAGAATCCTAAATCTGTAAAGGCTGCCTATAATCTGGGTAATACCATGTATAAGCTGAACAATCCTGCTGAGGCAGAAAAGCTAATGACGCAAGTGGCTGATTCAACAAATGAGAATGAGATCAGATCCGCATCATTCCATAATCTGGGTAATTTTAACCTTGCACAAAAAAAATACAAGGAGGCAATCGAAGCATATAAAAATTCTCTTCGAGTCAATCCGGAAGATGTGGAGACCAAGTCTAATCTGGCTTACGCACAAAAGATGCTGAAAAACCAGGAACAGAACAAGGACCAAAATAAAGATCAAAATAAAGATCAAAATAAAGATCAGAATAAAGACCAGAACAAGGATCAGAACAAGGATCAAAATAAAGACCAGAACAAGGATCAGAATAAGGACCAGAACAAAGACCAAAAGCAACAACCTCAGATTTCACCGCAAACTGCAGATCAGATGCTGCAGGCTATCCAGAACAAGGAGAATGAGACTCAGGATAAGGTAAGAAAAGAGAAAGCTAAGGTTCTTGAGAGCAGACAAAAAGAGAAGAATTGGTAAAGAATCATATATATGACTATCAACTGCATTAAAAAGTTATTACTATTGTCGGGTGCAATGCTGATTTCATTTGCAATATCGGCCCAGGCATCATTCACAGTGGATGTCCCGCGTGTAGTAGGATTGGATGAGAATTTCAGGTTGGTCTTTACTGCCGGAGGGGAGCCGTCAAGCTTCAACCCTCCTCAGTTGAAGGATTTTGATGTTCTTGCCGGCCCTTCAACATCTACAATGACAAGTACGCAGATAATAAACGGAAAGAGGACAGACAGTTATCAGGTAAGCTATACCTACATATTGCAGGCAAAGAGTGTAGGAACGTTCTCAATTCCAGCTGCATCAGCTGTTATTGGTGGTAAGACATACCACTCTAATCCGGTATCTGTTGAGGTTGTCAAGGGAGATTCACATAATTCAGGCAATACTTCGGGGAGCTCCTCAAATAAAGGAGCTGGTACAATCTCCTCGGATGACATTTTTATGAAGATGTCCGTAAGCAAGGGAAAGGTAGTAAAAGGAGAGGGCCTGATGGCTACACTTAAGCTCTATACAAAAGTTCCGATAGGAGGTTTTGAGAATGTAAAATTCCCTACATTTAACGGATTCTGGAGCCAGGAAGTAGATACACCTTCAAATATTGAGTTTACAAGAGAGACTGTCAATGGTAAAATATATAATGCTGCGGTTTTGCGTAGGTATATGCTTATTCCGCAACAAACAGGCACTCTTGTAATAGATCCGTCTGAGATGACATGTCTCGTTCAGGTTAGAGCCTCTTCCGGAGGATCAAGATCAATGTTTGATGACTTCTTTGACAGCTATCAGACAATTAAAAGAAAGATTACTGCACCTTCGATACACGTGAGTGTCTCTCCGCTGCCTTCAGGTGCTCCGGCCTCTTTTGCAGGAGGGGTTGGCGAGTTCCGGCTCTCTGCGAAACTGACAAAGGATACAATCAATGCAAATGAGGCTGTATCTCTTGAGGTATCTATTTCAGGATCAGGCAATCTTAATCTGGTAGAGGCACCGAAAATTACATTCCCGGCGGATTTTGAGGTTTACGACACAAAGATCAGTGACAATACCAGCAAATCAGGTAGAGGTACATCTGGAACAAAGGTGTTTGAATATCCACTTATTCCGAGAGGGGCGGGGGTGTTTGAATTAGGACCAGTTGTCTTTAGCTATTATGACATTGGCGCGAAAAAGTATAAAACCCTTACCTCAGAAAAACTTACGCTGAGAGTCGGACAGGCTGTCGAGGGATCTGAGAACTCCTCGGCATCACTCCCAATGGGTGTCAATAAACAATCAGTAAAAAGTATAGGAAACGATGTTCGGTATATCCGTTCAGGATTATCAGGCCTTGTAAGGGGTAATAGTTTCTTTTTTGGTTCTGTTACATTCTTTGCGCTGATAGTCTTGATAATCGCATCATATTTCCTTATAGATAAATTCCTTTCAAAGAGGATAGAGAGAAACAGGGATATTGCAGGGGTCAAGAACAGGAGGGCAAACAAGGTAGCCAGGGCAAGGCTCAAAAACGCAGAGTCTCTAATGAAACAAAATCTGTACAGTGCATTCTTTGAAGAGTTACACAGAGCAATACTCGGCTATTGTTCCGATAAACTTAATCTCTCTCTTGCAGATCTCTCCAGAGAGAAGATAGCATCCTCACTGGAAGAGAAGAGTGTTTCCAAAGAGCATTCGGAAGAGCTTCTGGCTTTAATTGAGGTTTGTGAATATGCAAGATATGCACCTGATCAGGACAAACCTGAGATGGGAGAGAATTATCAGAGAGCAATCAAATTAATTTCAGATCTGGAGGTATAGCTATGAAGAGGATATTACTGATTATAACAACTGTACTTATTTATCTGTCAGCAAATGCGCAATCTCCAAAAGAGATATGGACAGAGGCAAACAACAACTATTCACAGGCAAACTATCAGGCAGCTCTTGACGGATTCCTGAAAATCGAGAAGTCAGGCTATGTCTCTTCGGCTCTCTTTTATAATATAGGAAATACCTACTTCAAAATGAAGGATGTGGGTAAGTCTATTCTCTATTATGAACGTGCACTCAAACTAGACCCATCTGACAAGGATGTGATAAATAACCTTCAGTTAGCTAGGGAATTCTCGTTGGACAAGATAGAGGAGATTCCTGATTTTATACTGAAAACGTGGATCAAGGAGATTAACTACTCATTGTCATCCGACGTCTGGGCCTATTTGTCAATAATTGCAATGGCTTTATTGGCCTTATTGCTCCTTATGTTTCGTTACGGCCCAACACCAAGAGCGAGGAAGAGCTCGTTCTTCGGAGCTATGGCTGCTATCTTGCTTATATTCTTCTCGGTATTCTTCTCATGGAGTCAGAAACACGGCTATTACAAGAAAGATACAGCAATAGTCATGAAACCGGTAAGTACTGTAAAAAGTTCTCCGGACAATTCAGGCAATACACTTTTCATACTACACGAAGGTACAAAGGTCTCTTTAATTGAGGAGATAGGTCAGTGGAAAAGGGTTGAACTAACAGACGGAAGGCAAGGGTGGATAAATTCACTTGACATTGAGGTCATATAACCCCTCTCTCGAGAGAAGATGATCCAGATTTGCCAGATTGTATAAAACTATAGCGGTCACCACAGATGTGTGATTCATATATTCAGGGATACTTATGTTATAAGTGTCCCTTTCTGTATGCCATATCTCATAGTAACTGAAGTCATATCCTTTTAGATCGCTATTTTCAAAACTGATTGCAGGCACGCCATTCATTGCAAAGTATGCATGATCTGATCCTCCGGGGTTTTTGGGCAGTGGCTGGGGTTTTCCACCCCTTTTCTTTAGTGAAAACTTAAAATCCGGATTGATTGAGTTTAGAGGTTCACATACCTTCTCAAAATCATTGTACATTGCTTCAGGTACAGTTATACCACTGGTTATCGTAGGTCCTCCATCTCTGTTGAAATAGTTGCTTATACTGTTTAACTTATCCTTGTTTGTTCTAACCCAGTATTCTGATCCCCATAATCCGAACTCCTCACCTGCCCAAAGACAGAATAGTATGGATCTTTGCGGTTTGGCTCCCGACATTGAAATAAGACGTGCTGCCTCAAGGGTTGGTGCCACGCCGGTTCCGCAATCAACAGCACCGGTACCGACATCATAGGAATCAAGGTGTCCACCGCACATTACATATTCATCAGGGAACCTGGTCCCTTTTATCTTTCCTATTACATTGTGGATGACTACGGGACCCGGCTTAAAGTGATTTCTGATATCAAACTCGAGCTGGAAATATCTTCTCTCTTTGACCTTTTTCAGTATTATATTGTACTGATCTTCGTCCAGCTTGATATCAGGGCAGGTCGGCAGAGAGTCAAAGTTCATGTAAAAGAGGTTTTTTCTGTCATAAAGAGCTCTCAACGGAGTCTTTGCAGATTGTATCAGCCCAAGAATCCCGGCCTCTCTCATCTCCTTGTAGAATAATGCCGGAGACTCCTTGAGAGCCTTGAAACTCTTTGGCTCTTTTCCGGGGTGGTCATAGTTCCATCTTTTAATTGAGTCATTATACTTGGAAATTGCCTCATTCTCTTTGATAATCCTCAACCTTGCCTCATCAGCAAATGGGGAGTAATCTATCGGAAAACCATCACTCTCTCCTGTAATCAAAACCCATGCACCTTTGAGTTTACTCTTCATTCTTTCAAATTCTCCCCTGGTTTTCGGCTCAAGCAGAACATGACCTCTCTGAACACCTTTTGTACCCGATGTATATGAAGGTGTTACAAAGTGTAATACAAAACCATCCTCACTTAGCATGCGCCCGAACCATGGGCCTCTGTTGAAACCGACAGGAAGTGTGTCAACAGCCTGTAGTGATACTTCAAGTCCCCATTTGCTGAATAATCCAGCAGCCCAATATGTCGCATTTTCATATGCATCTGAACCCACAAGCCGGCCACCGATTCTGTTGGACAGAATATCGAGATGGTCCATTGTCCTGTTATCTGTTCTTCCTGCGTGTATAATTTTTGATACGACAGAGTCATTCTGCGATAGTGCTATACTTGTCTCAAACTGTAGCGATAGCAGCAGAAAAGCTAGGAGGGGAGTTTTCTTTATCATAAAGGTCTTTTATCTTTGTAAACGCCGTAATTGTCAGCGTCTTCATCAACTTTTATACGTCCCGCCGGATATGGTGGTAAGGTTGCGGATCTGGCAGCAGGAATCTCCGGCCAGGCTCCGGTTGATATGAATGTCAGGGCAGATCTTAACCAATCCTCCTCCAATCCGAAATCATGATAAAGATCATCCGGTCTTTGATGGTCGGGCACCAGTCCATCCTCGTAATTGCCCTCCCCGAGGCTGTTTACACTATAGAATGCTATCGGCAGGAATACAAAATCAGGATAGATCTCCTCATCTTCAGGATAGAACCATACATACATGCCGTTCGGCTTACCGTATGTAGTCCTGCCTATTTGGAGGACATTCATCAGCGGACGGAATCCGTTTATTATTATCTCACTCGCTGAAGCAGTTCCTCCTCCTGTCAAAATAATCAATCTGTCCAGATCCAGGGAGTTGCTGACTCTGTTTACAATAGTCATCGTACTTGCCTGTGAGTCATATGATGCAAGTTTGTCATTGTGTTTTCTGCGAGCTACGACCTTTCCGTTTGCACTTGCAGGAGCAATATAGTTAGAAAGCAATTGTGATGCAGAACCATCTCCTCCTCCGTTGTATCTGAGGTCAAGTATGAGCTCCCTTACGTTAGCTGCTTTAAAAGCAGTCATTGCATTCTCTATGTCGGAGAGCATCCCGGCCTTAAAGGCATAATAGTTGAAATATGCGACAGGATAAGGTAATCCCGGGAAATCATCAGATGTTATGACCATACCCTTCAGTACAGATCTTGTGCTTACCTCTCGTGCACTTGTAGAGAAAGTATATGAAGTCCCGTCGTATTTTTTAAAAGTGAATGTGTTTGAGTTGTTGTTAATCTGTGCATTGAAAGTTCCATTGCGTATAAGATCAGCTACAGGAGTTCCGTTCAAATGTGTCAGTTCGTAGCCTCTTTTTACCCCTTTTTCCGACATGGGAGAATTTTCGAATACATACCTTACCCTTACACTAAAGTCGTTGTAGTGGTCGATAGGTTGTGCATAACTTGCACCATAGGTAAGATATACTCCTGTCTCTGAATCGGTGTACTCCTCACCTGACATCATCCATGACCACCTGTCTTTGGCAACTAAAAGGGTGTCGAAATATTCATACAGTGAAGATATAGGGGCAGGATCAATATTAGTTGGAATTTCTCTGTACCAGTAATAGACATCATTCATAAGAGAATGCAGATAGCTTTTTTCAGCGCTCAGTTCATCGGGATTATTCTTTTCACAAGATGTGAATGTGATAGTAAAAGCGATGAGTATTGCAGAAAAAACCAAAATTTTCTTAAATGAAGTTGCCATTATTTGATAAGATTTAAGTAATAAAGGTAAACAAATTAAATTTATTGGTGTTGTATAGAAAGAACAAATACAAAAATAGATATTATGAAAGAATTGGCATCAATAGAGACAAAAAATATATTCGCATCTAAAGGGACACCCCTTACACTACTTGGCAAACAGATAGAGGTTGGAGAAGAGGCTCCTGAAATAATTGCCACAGATATTTCTATGAAGGAGGTAAAACTCTCTGACTACAAAGGAAAAGTTGTTGTAATAAGTGTATTTCCTTCAATAGATACCGGAGTATGTGCAACTCAGACAAGGACTTTTAACAAAAAGGCAACCACACTTTCGGATGATGTTGTCATACTTACAATATCAAAAGATCTCCCGTTTGCTTTAGGACGTTTTTGCGCTGCTGAGGGAATAACAAACATATTTCCGCTCTCTGATTACAAACAATCGAAATTCGGCCTGGAATATGGATTTCTCATAAAAGAGAACCAACTTCTGGCAAGGGGAGTGGTTGTAGTTGACAAAAGTGGTAAGGTCCGTTATAAAGAGATAACAAAGGATATTGTTATTGAGCCTGACTATGACAAAGCAATAGAGGCCGTAAAAAAATTGCTCTAATCAATAATTTTCCGGACGTGTTTTTTTCATCGCAATGTGAATCGTAACCCCGACACCTACCCCTACAAGGATCAATCTGAGCCAGAGTGAAGAGGCGATGAATATAATACATAGAATAAGCGTAAACCATAACATTGTTATGGTTTTTGCTTTTTGTCTCAACGGCATTCCTCTTTTTGAATAGTAGTCTCTAATGTATGGTCCAAGGTATGGATTCCGGATCAGCCAGTATAGTTTACGGGGGGATGAGTTCATATAAAAATAGGCTGCCAGAAGCAAAAATGGTGTAGTGGGCAAAACAGGAAGGAATATCCCTAATGTGCCACAGGCAACACAAATAGATGCTAAAATAATATAAACCGATTTCTTCACTTGGTGCGAAATTTCTTTATATTTGCAAATATACACTTAAAACTATGAATTCATTTGCTTCTATCGTGGAGGGCATCAGTGCCTTCCTGTGGGGTTGGCCTATGATTGTACTCCTTTTAGGCACACACATTTATCTTACTGTCATTCTAAAATTTCCCCAGAGAAAAATATTTACGGGGATAAAACTGTCTGTTACAAGAGATAAGGGAGCAAACGGAGATGTGAGTCAGTTTGGGGCATTGGCTACCGCACTGGCTGCGACTATAGGTACAGGAAACATAGTGGGGGTTGCCACCGCAGTTGCGCTTGGAGGTCCGGGAGCAGTATTATGGTGTTGGCTTACAGGTGTATTCGGGATAGCAACAAAGTATTCAGAAGGCTTGCTGGCCATTAAATATCGGGTCAGGACTTCGGACGGGACTATGCTCGGAGGCCCGATGTATGCTCTTGAGAGGGGGCTGAATATGAAGTGGCTCGGTATTTTGTTCTGTATTTTTACTGCTGTTGCTGCATTTGGAATAGGAAACACTGTTCAGGCAAATTCTATATCAATGCTAATCAATGAGACATATTCTGTTTCAAAATACGTAACAGGTGTAGCAATAGCACTACTCACAGCTCTCGTCATACTATTCGGTGTTAAAGGAATAGCAAAGGTATGTGGGACATTGGTTCCTTTTATGGCCTTTTTCTATGTATTAGGCTGTGGATATATCTTGGTTATGAATTATAATTACCTTGGAGATACCATCAGGTTAATTTTTGAATCTGCCTTTACTGCTAAGGCTGCAGGTGCAGGTTTTCTTGGTACAACTGTCATGATGGCTGCAAGATACGGTATTGCCAGGGGACTCTTTTCAAATGAGTCGGGTCTCGGATCTGCTCCGCTGGTAGCTGCAGCAGCACAGACAAGAAATCCTGTAAGGCAAGCTCTTGTCTCTTCGACAGGAACATTTTGGGATACAGTCGTTATTTGTGCAATGACCGGTTTGGTTGTAGTAAGTTCAATACTTGCATTTCCTGATATCGACCATACTCATGGAGCTGCTTTGACAAAAGCTGCCTTTTCAAAAATCCCGTTTGGTTCCCTGATTCTCTCTGTGGGTATAGTTACATTTGCCTTCAGTACTATACTGGGATGGAGCTATTACGGAGAGAAGGCTGTGGAGTATCTCGGAGGGAAAAAATTCATTTTATGGTACAGGGTGGCATGGATTATTGCCGTATTTGTAGGATCTGTGGCAAACCTTTCACTTATATGGAATATCGCAGACAGTATGAATGCCCTCATGGCAATTCCAAACCTGATAGCACTTCTCCTCCTTTCAAAGGTTTTAGTTAAAGAGACAAACAAATATCTCTGGTCGAAAAAGCTTGAAGAGACATCAAACGAAGAGATCCCTCTGATAACAAAGGGATCCCGATAATTTCAAAACAAAATTAAGTTTAATTCTCTACAGGTAAAAAGCTGTACTTTTTGCCGTATTCTCTCATTTGTTGCAGGAAGTCCTTAGGATATTCAACCTTGTAGTCTATTACCTTACCATCTTTCTCAACAGGGATGATATCCGGATTGATAAATCCACCGTAAGGTTTGAGGTTTAAAGAGGCATATCTCTCTTTGAGCTCTTTGTGAAGCTGTGGATCAATGTTGATTCCATAGGTTGTTACAAGTTTCTTTCCGGCTTCATAGTCTCCCTCGGATTTTATTCTCTGGAGCTCTTTGAGTAACTCGCCGAAGAGAACCCTTAGTTTCGCATAATCGTTAATTACGAAATATGTTTTCCCGTCACGCATACGTTTTTCTATTACATTTTCAGCTTTACCTTTCTCGAAGCACCACTCCGATATCATCTTTCTGCCCTGCATATGAGCTTGGGTAACGTTCTTGCCCAGATCTATACGAACAAACTGAGTAAAAATTCCATTCCTTATATAGCTGATATATTCGGCCTTGTAGGCTGTGTCATTTGGAGTAATTCCGAGCTCGACAAGCTTTGGATCGGCCAGATAGTATAGTGCAAAAAGATCGGCTCTGGACTCCTCAAGTGTTGAGCTGAAATCTTTGAGGGCGTTTGGAGATGTTCCTTCACGCAACTGTCCCGAGCCATGTCCAAGACATTCATGAAGGTCTGTGTGAAGATTACCTGTAAGACTGCCGTACTCTTTTAAAAGTTGTACTTCAGACTCATCCCATGAAAACTCTCCGCTCATAGTCTTAGGTGATTCCTCTGCTGCTTTTTCGTATGCGTCTGTAATATTTGCTATTGTTACCGACTTAGAGCCATGTTCCTTTCTGATCCAATCGGCATTTGGAAGATTAATTCCAAGAGGAGAGACAGGGTGGCAATCTCCTCCGAGTTGCACTGCATTGATAACCTTGGCAGATACGCCTTTAACCTCTTTTTTTCTGTATTTAGGGTCGATAGGAGAGTTGTCCTCAAACCACTGGGCGTTCTCACTTATTATCTGAGTTCTATTTGATGCCTCAAGATCCTTTATGTTTACTAATCCTTCCCAGGTTGCCTTGAGTCCGAGAGGGTCGTTATAGTTTTCTATAAAGCCATTGATGAAGTCAACCTGAGAGCCGGTTTCACTTACCCAGGCAATATTATAGTCATCCCATATCTTAAGGTCACCGCTTCTGTAGTAATCACAAAGAAGCTTTATATAATTCTTTTGATTTTCGTTCTCGGCAACAGATGCAGCTTTCTCGAGGTGAAAGATGATTTTTTCTATCGCAGCACCATATAGGCCACCTGCTTTATATACCCTCTCCTCGATTTTGCCATTTTGTTTGACGAGTTTTGAATTAAGGCCATATGATAAAGGTTGAGGGTCGTTAGGTTTTTCCATTTTTGCGTAGAAAGACTCTGCCTCCTTGGTTGTAACTCCATCGTAGAAGTTGACGGCGCTGCCTGTAATCAAATCTCCCTTTCCGGAAATGTTCTTCCTGTATGGTGCAATTGACGGATCAAAAATGATTGGTAACATCTCGTCTTTAAGTGAATCCAGTCCACTTTTAGACATCAGGTCGGCAAAATACTCTTTTGAACAGCCCGGCATAATCTTCTCCTCAGCATAGTGGTGATGAATGCCGTTGCTGAAAAATACTCTTTTGGCATAGACCATAAATTCATTGTAATCGTTACTCTCTTTCTCTCCATTGTAGTTGTCAAGAATTTGCTCCAGTACTTTTCTTACTCTGAGTCCATACTTTGAGTTCTGATCCCAGAAAATATCACGGCCGCACTTGACAGCCTCACTTAGATGGTAGATGTACTCCTTTTGTTGAAGGGTGAGAGAATCCCATCCGGGAATTTGAAAACGGATGACTTTTATATCGGCAAATTCATCTGCCAGATACTTGAAAGGTTCCTGCGTCTTTTCAGGAGCCCCCTGTTTACAAGAGCACAGTGAAAGCCCTGTAATTGTTGCAATAAGCATGATTTTAACGTAGTTCATAATTCTATATTTACACAAATATAGCTCTTTGTGGCAGAAAAAGATTAATTTTGATTCTTAATACCAAATGAAAAAGATGAAGCGGTCGTTATTTCTATTTACCCTATTTGCTTTAGTAATCCTCCACTCCTGTTCAAAAAACGATCTAACCGATGACGGTTACAACAGAGTCGTGATTGTCTATTTTGCAGCCAATAACAACCTAAGCTCATACGCAGAGAGCAATATAGAGAGCCTCTCCGAAGGGTATCTCCCCGAGGAGGATAGTGATGATATACTTCTTGTCTATTCACATACTGAAAAAAACCTGCCTGTACTGTTAAGGATGTATAAAGATCAGTCCGGTACTGTTGTGCAGGATGTTGTCTCAAATTACGAAGAACAAAACTCTACAACACCAGAGGTGTTGGAATCGGTATTGGACAAAGTCAAAGCCATATTTCCCGCAAAGGAGTACGGGCTTATATTGTGGTCCCATGGTACCGGATGGTTGCCTGAAGACTATTATGAAAACTCAAATCAGTATGGAGTTCAGTTTCCCGACCCTTATGCGCACATGGTTAAAAGCTTTGGTTATGAGGATGGTGTGGAGATGGATATAAAAGATCTCTGTAATGCCATACCTTATCACCTCTCTTTCGTGATTTTTGACTGTTGTCTAATGGGTGGAATTGAAGTAGCATACGAAATAAAAGATAAATGTGACTATATTGTAGCATCTCCGGCAGAGATTCTTGCAACCGGATTCCCTTATGACAGAATAATTGAACCTTTGTTTGCGAAAAAAGCAGACCTTGAGGAGGTATGCGAGAGATACTATGATTTCTACAACTCACAGAGTGGAGTATACAGGTCAGCAACTATTGCTTTGTACAATACATCGAAGCTTGATGCCCTTGCAGCTGTATGCAGGAAGATTTTCGCTGCTAACAGAGAACAAATTGCAACCCTCCAGACAAATCTTATCCAGGGATACTTCAGACTAAACAAGCATTGGTTTTATGACCTGGAAGATTTTGTGGCGCAGTTTGCATCTGTGGCGGATTTGGACGAGCTTAGCAATTCCCTCTCTCAAGTAGTGACTGCAAAATTCTACACTCCGATATTCCTTGATCTGACTATATCCAATTCTTCTGGTATAAGCACTTATGTGCCAAGCAACGGAAGCACATATCTTGATAACTATTATAAGAGTTATAAGTGGAATACCGCCACTCAGATGATAAAGTGACAAATAGTTGCTGTCAGTCAGAAATTTTGTATATTTGCGCTCTCTAAAAAAGGAAACTTTTTTGGTGCAATGGGATCCGGACCATTTCCGGGTTGAGTAACACATTTTAATTTTTTATTATGAAGACATTTAATTTGAAAGGGACACCTAGAAGCGTGTCAAACAAACAGGCAATCAAAACATTGAGGAGAAACGGTGAAGTTCCTTGCGTACTTTACGGAGCAGGTATCGAAAACGTACTTTTTTCAGTTAACGCAAAAGAGCTTTTGCTTGTAACAAACACACCGAACTCTTATATCATTGAACTAGAGATCGCTGATAAAAAATATACAGCAGTTTATCATACTGCACAGTTCCACCCTGTAACAGACGAAGCACTTCACGTTGATTTTCTTGCAGTTTCTGCAGACAAACCGGTTTCTATCAATGTTCCTATAGTTATCACCGGTAATTCAGAAGGTGTACGCCAGGGAGGTAAACTCAGCGTTTCAGCAAGGAAGCTCAAAGTTTCAGCCTTGATGGCAAATCTTCCTGATACTCTTACAGTAGATATTACAAATCTAAGCCTTGGCAAGACAATTGTAGCAGGTGAACTTAAGTATGATAATATTCAGATACTTTCACCTAAGAGTACAATTATCTGTGCTGTCAAGATGACAAGGGCGGCTATAGGTGCAGCAGCAGCCGCTGCAGCAGCAAAGTAACAATATAACGTTATGGTATGAGCTATCTTATAGTCGGATTGGGAAACATCGGAGCTGAGTATGCTGATACCCGCCACAATGCAGGATTTTATGTGTTGGATGCCCTGGCAAGGGCATCCAACATATCTTTTATAAGCAGCCGTTACGGCTCTATCGCCGAATACAAATTCAAGGGAAAGAGATTTGTGCTTCTAAAGCCATCCACATATATGAATTTGAGTGGAAAGGCGGTTAATTACTGGCTAAAGGCAGAAAATATCGAACCGGAGAACATGCTTGTTGTGGTGGATGATATTGCCATTCCTTTTGGCGAGTTGAGAATGCGCAAGCAAGGAAGCGACGGAGGTCATAACGGGCTGAAAGACATCATTTCAGTGCTTGGCAACAATAACTTTTCCCGTATAAGAGTGGGAATAGGGGGAGATTTCTCTCGTGGACAGCAGGTAGATTATGTTCTCGGAACCTGGAGCTCTGAGGAGAGGTTGGCATTGCCTGCGATAGCAGATAAAGCCATAGAGACAATCAAGATGTTCGGTACAGTCGGTGTTGACAGGACTATGAACTATTGCAACACAAAATGAGCAGGGTAGATAAATTCCTGTGGTCTGTGAGAATTTACAAAACCCGCACAGATGCCACAGAGGCTTGCCGTTCAGGCAGAATAAAGGTTAACGGAATAGATGCGAAACCATCAAGAGAGGTAAAGCCGGGTGACACTCTGAATATCCGGAAAGGAAGCATACATTTCCAATACAAAGTGGTAGCCGATGTTGAACGCAGACAACCGGCAAGACTGGTAGAGGAGTATATACTAAATATTACCCCTAAGGAGGAGCTTGAAAAACTCAATATGCCCAGAGAGACATTCTTCCTTGCCAGAGATCGCGGTACAGGCAGACCTACCAAGAAAGAGAGACGCGATATGGACGACCTTCTGGACAGTGTCGACTTTCTATATGATACAGGAGAGGATGTGGATTAACCCTTGCCTGTAATCTCCAACAGCTGACATTTCGCGCTGTTTTTCAGTATTGTGTATTCTCCTATCGCAGATGGTATAAGCACAGTCTCACCTTTAGAGACCTTGAGTGAGGACTCCTTTGAATCAATCAATACTTCACCTTCAAGAACCATATAGATAATGAAGCTTTCGAATGTACTGCTTTCAAAGCGCATTATCTTCTCAGGGTTAAGAAGAGATATTTTAAAATAGTTACAATCATTAATAATATCACTCTCGCTATTATGTTTGCCGGAATTGTGGTATTGTGAAAGGTCGTATTTATTGTAATCTATTATATCTATTGCAAGATCGAGATGCATTTCACGGGCGGTCTTCGGATTATGCTCCCTTCCCCAGTCATATACCCTGTATGTAACATCCGAGGTTGTCTGAATCTCTGCTACAAGAATGCCTCCGGTAGCTGCATGAATTGTTCCGGGAGTGATAAGTACATAATCTCCCTTTTTTGGGGTGATAACATTAAGAAGTTCATGAACAGTATTGTTGTTACACTTGTCGTACAACTCCTGTGGAGTGGTGTCTCTGTTGAATCCTAAATAGATTTTTGCATCAGGGGCTGCATCAACTATGTACCAAAGTTCTGTCTTTCCATATGATTCATGTCTTGAGAGGGCTGTTTCGTCATCAGGATGTACCTGGATTGAAAGTCCCTGCTGTATATCCAGATATTTGATCAGAATCGGGAATTCAACGCCGAATTTTTCATATATAGCATCTCCGGTTATCTCTCCCAGATATGTTTCTATCAATTCATTAATATCGTTCTCTTTTAGATAACCATTAGCTACGACAGACACATCTCCCTGTACACCACTCAGCTCCCAGCTTTCACCAGTCGGTTTCTCTCCGGTCTTCGGTTTATTGAGGAGTTGAGAGAGCTGATCTCCTCCCCAGACGCGTTCCTTAATTATTGGTTTGAATTTTAGTGGGTAAAGTGTTGCCATATTTGTAGTTCATTAAAAAAATGGTAATTATCACAAAAAGTAGTGATAATAGATAAAACATATAATATCCGTTTCCGGGTATAAGATCTTTGAATCCTGCATCGGCAGGCATGGTTGGATTTAGAAGCACAACAATGTAAGAAAATCCGTTATTTATAAAGTGAAGGAATATAGTTGCCCAGAGTGAACCTGTTTTCCAATATACCCAGCCCATTAGAGATCCTATAAGAAATGCAGGAATAGCCTGCCACGGGTTTAGGTGAATCACCCCGAAAATAAAGGCAGACCAAAGGATGGCTTTCCAGGGTTTCATATGAAAAAGAAGCCCTCTGAGAATTATGCCGCGGCATAATGTCTCTTCAAAAAGAGGTGCAAATATTACCATCATAAGAAGACTGCTGTATCTGTTCTTTGTAACGCTTTCCATCAGATCCTTGATGAAATCCGGAACCGTCATCCATGAAGAGAGTGGTTCTGTAATATAGTTAAATGCAACCAGAAGCGGGGCAAGAAGCAGAAAAGTAAAGAGCCCGCCAAGATGTCCAAAATCAGGAGCATTCAAAGGTTGTGAGATTTCTGAAGAAAACCTTTTTTGGGACAATCTCATCCAAAGGTATGGAGGGAGGAAAATGAAAGGATATGCAATGGCAGAATGCCAATCCGATATTGACGGAGCTATAGTCTGCAGTAAGATAGTTACGCCACCGCTTACAATGCTGCCTCCGATTACCATCATTGCAACAAGTATCCAGCTTTCTTTCAGGTCTGGAATATATGACCAGTATCTTCTAAACATTTAGTCTTTTTTAAACAAAGGTGACGGGTATACCCCTTCAGCGCTCAATGAGGCAAGTTGGTTAACAACAAACTCCCTGTCTTCCCTGAAAGTGACTCCAAACCATTGATCTTCTGTATTCAAAACCTTGCATGTTGCATTCCCGCTTTTGATAATCTCGTTTACAACATAAGGAATGTAGTACTCTGCAGTTATATTATCCCTGTTTGCCAGCAAGAACTCCTTGAATAACGCTTCATTCTTTGAGAAGAGATCGGGAGTGAACCCCCATATATTCATTGAAACGAGAGTTGAGTGAGATATCGGAACTCTCTCTCCTTTTGAATTTACTCCATATATTCCGTCATTCTCTTTGGCTATTTTGTGATGTTCCTCGACACCTGTCAGACAGCAATCATCATTGACCGAACAGACTCCCCGGGAGACACTTCCGGACTCGGAAAGGGTATTATCAACATTAAAACCAACCATCGAATAGGCACCCTCTTTTCCCGCGTTTTCAATCAGAAAACGTCCCAGAACTTCAAATGAGTGACGGCCGTAGTAATCGTCTGCGTTTATCACAGCAAAAGGTGTATCTATCACATCCTTTGCCACCAGCACAGCGTGTCCGGTACCCCATGGTTTGCATCTTTCACTGTTGTATGTATATCCTGACGGTATTTTGTCCAACTCCTGCTCCACGAAAACTAAATCAATAGAGTTTCCGTAGCGCTCTCTTACACTTTGCTCGAATACCTCTCTGAAACTGCCTCTTATAATAAATACGATCTTTCCGAATCCTGCCCTTATTGCATCAAAAACAGAGTAATCCATTATTGTCTCACCGCATGGTCCAACACCATCAAGCTGTTTAAGTCCCCCATATCGGCTTCCCATACCTGCGGCAAGTATTAGTAAAGTTGGTTTTGTCATTATTGATTATCTTGATTAATAGTGACAAAATTATTATTATTTTTGCGAAAACTACAATTTAGAACCAAAAGATGTGGGAGAAGATAAAAGAGACAAGATTGATAAAGATTGTTAAAAACAGATTCTTTTTAGCCACATTCGTTTTTGCCGTCTGGATCATATTTTTCGATCAGAACAGTCTCATTGACTGGTTCAGAGTAAGGATGCGCATAACAAAACAAGAGCGTCAGATAGAGTATTATAACAAGGAGATAAAATCAATCGATGAGAAGCTTCAGGAGCTGAGCTCAAATAAAGACAGCCTCGAGAAATTTGCCCGGGAACAATACTATTTTCATGAAGAGGACGAGGATCTCTATATTATAGAGGAGAAGAGGTAATTGTCAGCAAATCCCTGAGATCATTACTGTTGTATGTAGGCCCGCCGTCACAGGGGATAGATTTATAATTGTAGAAAAACTGATCTATTCCAAATATCATTGCACCTTCAATATCATTTGCAAAGTCATCGCCTATCATCAAAGTCTCACTCTTATCGCCCCCGATGGCATCCAGGGCCTTTTTAAACAGTATAGGGGAGGGCTTGTGAACACCTTGTTCCTCTGAAATCATGACTGCGTTGAAGAAGCCGGCAATTCCCGAATTCTGAAGTTTTCGGTATTGAACCTCCTTAAAACCGTTTGAAACAATAGCAAAAACACCTCCTCTGCTCTTAAGTTCAGTAAGAACCTCCATTGCATGAGGCATAAGAGCTGTCTGATCCGGCATCGTGTCGAGATACTCCTCGCCAAAAATCCCGGCAAAAGCAATATCGTCAATCCCATACCTGAGTAATGTCTGGTGAAATCTCTCAACACGAAGTGTCTCCTTGGATATTATACCCTTTTCATACTGACTCCAGAGAGTGTGATTGATCTCATTATATATGTCGTAGAAAGTCGTTTTATCGCCTACAGGCAGAGAGTATTTATCTACCAGCCTTGAGATATTTGTTTTTGCATTAAGATCAAAATCCCAGAGTGTACGATCGAGATCGAATAGAAAATATTTGTATTGTTTTTGCTTCACCTCTATTTTGTATAATAGTCAATCATCTTATTGATGGCTTTAACACAGACCGGGCAGAATCCCTTAGCTGTATTGGTTTTCATCCTGCAATCCTCGGCAGGTCTGAAGATACCCTTAGCCATATATCCACCACCCTCATAAGTGCCTACGCCATCTTTTCCTACCATATCTTTCCATTTGGAACCGAAGTCAACCATAGTTGTCAGATTTGGTTCCCAAGGCTCTGTCTTTAAATTATAGAACTCCTCATAAGCTACTGCAGAGGTATAATATTCATCACCCAGACCAGCGAAAGAGTGACCGAACTCATGTACAAAAACCATTGCTTCAGTAAGGTGATCAGACATACTAAGCCCATAGTAGTTGTATATACCTCCACCTCCGTACTTATTGGTGTTGACTATCACATATATGGCATCAAAAGGGGCATTTGAGACAACAGAGCCAACCAGTGAGTATTCAGGAGCTGTAAGATATCGGTCAATTTTAAATGTGTAGAAATTTGAGGATATGACGGTGTTTTTCCATACACCCTGATGAGGAATGTCAGTCCCACTCTCTTTGGAGACAGATTTCACAGCCCAGATGTTGAAATCCTCTTTTCTTGACTTGTATGGCTCGATATTGAACAGGTATTCTGTGAATTTACCTGCATCCTTTATAAATTTATCCATATCTGCTGCAGAATATCCCTCTGCAACAAAAAGAACATCAACTTTGTCTGAATTTTTTCCGTTATTGAGTATGGATATAACCTCAAAGTCGTTCTCTTTCTCGCAGCTGATAGACAAGTCACTAGGGTCAATTTCAAAACTGCACAGCTCGGCAAGTTTCCCGTCAGATTTTTTTCTCTCAGAAAATACAACCTTTACACTCTCTTTTGGCCAAGGTATCCAGCACGCCCCGGAAAAAGATTTTGAAACAGATTTTGCTTCGGCAGTTGTTCTCCACTCCTGGAAAAGATTGTTAAATCCATTTGTGTAAATAGTCTTGCCCTCTTTTGAAATAATCTGAATATTGTATTCACCGTATTTGAAAGGAGATATCAGTTTTGTCCGAGTACCGCTCCACTCGTTCTCCCTATGTACTCCTTTGAGAAAAATCTGCTGCTTTTCCGAGTTCCCGGCAAAAGTGAGATCAATTCTCATTCTTTGTGATGTGAAGTAACTGTCATAGTCGACACTTCCCGGCTTCTGAGAGTATGATAGCAGCGAAACAAGTAGTAATACTGTTGTCAGTAAATATGTTTTCATCTGTTTTACTTATGATTAAATGCCTGTATAAGTTGAAGGAGTTATCGAACGAAGCTCTTTTTTGACATCCTCGCTTACATTGAGAGTGTCAATAAATTCTGAGATCAGTTCCTGGTTCACAGGCTTATTTGTCCGTGTGAGATTTTTCAGGGTCTCGTATGGATTAGGATAATTTTCCCTTCGGAGAATGGTCTGTATTGCCTCTGCAACAACAGCCCAGTTTGCGTTAAGATCTCTTTCAAGGGCACTCTCATTGAGAATAAGCTTTGACAGACCTTTTTGAAGGGATTTGAATGATATCAGGCTATGTGCAACTGGAACACCAATATTTCTAAGCACAGTAGAGTCGGTAAGGTCCCTCTGGAGTCTTGATACCGGCAGTTTTGATGCCAGATGTTCATAGATGGCATTAGCAATGCCAAGGTTACCTTCTGCATTCTCAAAGTCAATAGGGTTGACTTTATGAGGCATGGCTGATGATCCAACCTCTCCCTCCTTGATCCTCTGGCGGAAATACTCAATGGAGATGTAGAGCCATATGTCGCGGCTGAGATCAATTAAAATTGTATTTATTCTTTTCAGATTGTCAAAGAGAGCTGCAAAATAGTCGTAATGCTCTATCTGTGTGGTAGGATATGAGCGTTTCAAACCGAGCCTCTTACTGATAAAGTCGTTTGCAAAACTATTCCAGTCTATTTCAGGATATGCGACATGGTGTGCATTCATATTTCCTGTTGCTCCGCCAAATTTTGCGGTAATAGGGAGTGACTTCAGCAACTGCAGTTGCTCTTCGAGCCTTACTACAAAGACATTTATCTCTTTCCCAAGCCTTGTCGGAGAGGCAGGCTGTCCGTGTGTTCTTGCAAGCATCGGAATTTCCTTCCAATCTTCGGCAAGAGCCTTCAGTTTTCCGATAAGTGACTCCAGTTGGGGCTTGTATGTTTTTTCAAGCACGTCTGCCATCGATAGAGGAACTGCCGTGTTGTTAATATCCTGCGATGTGAGACCAAAATGTACAAACTCCCTGTATTGAGATAGTCCAAGTGTCTCAAAACGCTTTTTTATGAAGTATTCGACAGCCTTTACATCATGGTTTGTAACAGATTCAATCTGTTTGATC
Source organism: Bacteroidales bacterium (assembly GCA_028690215.1). Taxonomy (GTDB): domain Bacteria; phylum Bacteroidota; class Bacteroidia; order Bacteroidales; family UBA932; genus Bact-08. The sequence continues at coordinate 24,466 of JAQVBQ010000020.1, forward strand.
TCTTCGGCATCTTCCACAGAGAACTCCTTATAGATATTCCTTAAAGCCCAAATGCTTCCGGATTGTACACCTGAAAGTTGAGGAAGAGGGATTTCGCAAAGAGATATAAAGTATTCAATCTCAACATATACCCTGTATCTGATGAGTGCATATTCTGAGAAAAAATCGGATAGTTCCTCGACCTGTTTGTAATATCTGCCGTCAACAGGAGAGATTGCAAGTATGTTCTTCATATATGGATATAATTAAGCGATAAAGTTAGTAAAGATTTTTACAATCTGTCTGGCCTCTCTGACATCATGAACCCTGAGGATATCAGCACCTTTGATAAGCGCCTGAAGATTAAGGGCTGTTGTTGCAGGGAGTGAATCTTCGGGAGAGATTTCCAGAAATCTGTGAATCATACTTTTTCTTGAAATACCCACTAATATGGGCCAGTTTCCGGAGCCGTCACTCTTTTCAACTTTCAGCTCAGGGAGTCTTTCCAGAAGTTGATAATTCTGAGAGATATCCTTTGCAAAACCAAATCCCGGATCAAGTGTGATATCTTTAATTCCTTTATCTGTCGCTTTTTTAATAAACTCAATAAAATAGTCGCGTACCTCCTTGACAACATCGTCGTATTGGCAGTGGCTCTGCATGGTTTCGGGAGTACCCCTTTTATGCATTGCTATATATGGCAATTCCAGCTTGGCAACCATGTCAAGCATCCCGGGGTCATCCTCTCCGGCTGAGATGTCATTTACAATGAAGTCCCCTATAAAATCATACGCCCTCTCGACGATTGAAGATCTGAAAGTGTCAATAGAAACAGTGCACTGCGGGTAGCTTTTCATCAGAACCTTCAGTCCAGGTTTAAGGTATTCCCACTCAAGATCCTCAGAAATGCTTATAAGTCCCGGTCTTGTTGAACATGCTCCGAGGTCTATTATGTCCGCACCCTCCCGAACCATCATTTCAAACCTCTCCTCAATCTGCTTCTCTGTTGTACAACGGCTTTCACTGTAAAAGGAGTCCGGATTGAGATTGATAATGCCCATCACAGAAGGCGATTTTGTATGTGCCATTTTATTTTTATTAACTAACTTTGCTTGATCACACAAATATAGGACTAATTATGCTTATTGTACTTGAAGGATTGGACGGAGCTGGAAAATCGACACAGATATCATTGATGCAGAGCTATTTTCAAAACTCAGGCAAAGATGTCAAGTTACTTCATTTTCCAAGGTTTGATGCTCCTGTTTATGGAGATATGATAGCAAGATTCCTCAGAGGAGAACTTGGTGCAATTGATCAGGTCCATCCTCTGGTGATAGCTCTTCTTTTTGCCGGAGACAGAAATGATGCCGCACCTATGCTGCGAAAATGGCTGGAAGATGGGAGCGTTGTGATATTGGACAGATATGTATATTCAAATATTGCCTTTCAGTGTGCCAAGACTAAAAATGAGAAGGAGGAGGAGATGGTCAGAGAGTGGATATTGAATACCGAATTCTCAGTTTTCTCCATTCCGAAGCCTGATCTCAACATATTCCTTGATGTTCCGATTGGTTTTGTAAATAGAAAACTCAATGAAAACAGAGTAGGTGAGGAGAGGGAGTATCTCAAGGGAAAAAAGGATATTCATGAGGCAGATATTTTGTTTCAACAGAGAGTGAGGGAAATATACCTATCTCAGTGCGGAAGGGACAGCAGCTTTATCAGGCTGGATTGTTCTGATTCTGATGGAGAGATGTTGGATTCAAATTCGATATTCAAAATGATATTGTCTCAAATACAAAAGATAGGCTAAAATGAATATTCTCAGAGCTTTTTCAAGAGTATTGCTCGGACTGGTCTTTATCTTTTCCGGCTTTACCAAAATCATTGATCCGGTAGGAGTAGGGCTTATTGTTGCTGAGTATATGAAGATACTCGGAGTGACCTCAATTCCGCAATTGTTTCAGTTTATGGGAATTGCTCTTTCAGCAATAGAGCTTCTCCTTGGAATCTGCCTTCTATCCGGCATTAAAATGAAGGTGAGCAGCACTGTTGCAATGGCTTTTATCTCTTTTTTTCTCATTGTTACTTTTTTCCTGGCAATTTTCAACCCTATTCACGATTGCGGTTGCTTCGGAGAGGCTCTGAAATTGACGAACTGGCAAACTTTCTTCAAAAATATTGTACTTTTTGTCTGCGCTTTTATTGTCTTCAGGCAGAGAGAAAAATTTATACCAATTGCACCGAATCACTGGGAGTGGATTATGGCGGCCATATACGGTCTCTCAGTTATGATTATTTCCATATTTTGCCTGAGGCACCTTCCATTTATTGATTTCACAGAATACAAGCCTGGTTCAGATCTAAGGGAAAAAATATTCCTGCAATCATCAACAACAGATCAGCCGGTATTTGAAACAGTACTGATATATAAAAAGGGAAAAACTATAAAGGAATTTACTGTAGAGAATATCCCGGATTCAACATGGACTTTTGTCGATTCAAGGAGCAAGCAGATAAATAAGAGAGTGGAGCCTGAGTCCGGCACTTTCGCCATTTCTGACAGGAGCGGAGAATATCTTACAGATTCACTTGTTTCTATGAAGGGAGCCCTATTTGTGACTTCAATTCCGTTCCTGGAAAATCTCTCTGCAAAAAAAACCGATCAGATCAAAAAGAGAGAACAAAACCTCAAATCAAGGGGTGTGCGTCACATAATACTCTGCGGATCCTCGTTTGAAACTATTGATTCAGTTTTCAAAAATTCCGCAGGATATCAAATATATTATACAGATTATAAGACATTGATTACCCTCAACCGTTCCAACGGGGGTATGATATATATCTATGACGGACAGATTGCAGCAAAGTGGTCATACAGAGATGCCGACAGACAAAATATTGATGATGTTTTGAAGGAGGATCCTGAACTCATATCTGCAAACAGAGTCATAAAAGAGCATGTGACTATAGAGGTGGCAATAGCAGTTCTTTTGCTGTTGATAGTAGTGATGAGGCTGACTCTAAGGCTCACATATAAACATAATGTGAAATCAGATGAAGATATTCCAGAACTTTGATTTAAAAGAGAGAAATACCCTTGGATTAAGGGCACAGGCAAAGTATTATGCAGAACCGGAATCTGTTGAGGAGCTGAAATCACTCCTCTCGGATGATTTATATCGGTCAACCCCAAAAATGGTAATGGGGGCAGGTTCTAATATTCTTTTCAGAGGTGATTATGAGGGATTTATAATACACCCCTCTATAAAGGATATTAGAATAACTGACGAGGATGCCGGTTACATATATTTAAGGGCAGGTGCTGGTGTGGTTTGGGATAAGCTGGTGGAGTACGCTGTAGACAGAGGTTGGGGAGGAATGGAGAATCTTTCGTCTATTCCCGGCTGTGTAGGAGCAGCTCCTGTTCAAAACATAGGAGCATATGGAGCTGAAGCGAAGGATACAATATTCAAGGTTGAATATCTCCTCTATGAAGGCCTGGTTGAGAAGACTCTTTTAGGTAATGAGTGCCGTTTCGGTTACAGGGATAGTATTTTCAAAAGGGAACTGAAGGGTAAGGGGGTAATAACCTATGTGACATTCAGATTATCCAAGATTCCTTCGATAAATGCGGAGTATGAGGATGTCAAACTTGCTATGAATGGTGTCTCAGAACCAACAGTATTTCAAGTGAGAGAAGCAATATCTTCTATCAGGGCAAAAAAACTTCCGGATCCGGCAGTTGTTGGCAATGCCGGTAGTTTTTTCAAAAATCCGGTTGTGAGCAAGTCTCTGGCAATGCAACTCAAAGAGTCATACCCGGATTTAAAACTGTTTCCTGCGGGAGAAGGTGAGTGCAAACTGCCAGCTGCCTGGTTGATTGATAAGTGTGGATTTAAAGGGAGCAGAACAGGCAATGTGGGAGTTCATGCAAATCAGGCTTTGGTCCTTTTAGCTTTTGAGGGAGCAACAGGGGAAGAATTAATAAATCTCTCAAAAACAATTATAAAAACTGTTAAAGAGAGATTTAATGTTGATATAGAGCCGGAAGTCAACATTTGTTGACCCCGGCCTGATAATTCCTATAGTTTTCTCTTGACCTCAACTATGGTGTATGCCTCAATCATATCACCAATCTTAATGTCGTTGAAGTTTTCCACGTTCAGACCGCAATCGTAGCCGGATGATACCTCTTTGACATCGTCCTTGAATCTTTTGAGAGATCCCAAAGAGCCCTGGTAAACGACAATACCATCCCTGATTACGCGAATCTTTGCATTTCTTATCAGCTTACCTTCTTTAACCATACATCCCGCAATGGTTCCAACCTTGGATATCTTGAATACCTCGCGGACTTCTGCAGTAGCTGTAATCTCCTCTTTCTCCTCAGGTGCAAGCATACCCTCAATACCACTCTTAACCTCATTGATTGCATCATAGATAACAGAATAGAGACGAATCTCAATCTCCTCTTTCTCGGCCAGTTTTCTGGCGTTGGATGAAGGTCTTACCTGGAATCCTATAATAATTGCATTGGATGCGGCTGCGAGAAGAACGTCACTCTCAGATATTGCTCCCACGGCTTTGTGTATCACATTAACATGTATCTCCTCATTAGAGAGTTTGATTAATGAATCTGAGAGAGCCTCTATAGATCCGTCAACGTCTCCTTTCACAATTATGTTTAGTTCCTGGAAGTTCCCGATTGCTATACGGCGTCCAATCTCCTCAAGAGTGATATGTTTCTGAGTCTTCAGCCCCTGAATACGAAGCAGCTGCTCTCTCTTGTTGGCAAGATCCCTTGCCTCCTTCTCATCTTCCATGACGTTGAATGTCTCACCTGCTGCAGGTGCACCGTTAAGACCAAGAATTGACACAGGTGTTGATGGGCCTGCCTCTGTAACTTTCTGGCCCCTCTCGTTGAACATGGCTTTAACTCTTCCTGTATGGCTTCCGCTAAGCATTACATCTCCGACTTTCAAAGTGCCTGATTGAACAAGAATGGTTGCCAGGTATCCTCGTCCTTTATCAAGTGAGGACTCTATTATAGAACCATGTGCTCTTTTATTGGGATTTGCCTTTAAATCAAGAAGTTCAGCCTCGAGAAGAACCTTTTCCAGAAGTTTGTCAACGTTAAGACCTTTTTTTGCAGAGATCTCCTGACATTGGTATTTACCGCCCCAATCCTCAACAAGCAGATTCATAGTCGACAGTTGTTCACGGATTTTATCGGCATTTGCTCCTGGCTTGTCTATCTTGTTAATTGCAAATATCATAGGAACGCCGGCTGCCTGAGCATGGTTGATTGCCTCTTTTGTCTGGGGCATCACTGCATCATCAGCAGCTATTATGATAATTGCGAGGTCTGTTATCTTTGCTCCACGGGCACGCATGGCTGTAAACGCCTCGTGACCCGGAGTGTCAAGGAATGTTATCCTTTGACCGTCTGGTAACTTCACATTGTAAGCACCGATGTGCTGTGTTATACCGCCTGCCTCTCCGGCAATCACATTCGCCTTACGTACATAGTCGAGCAGCGACGTCTTACCATGGTCTACGTGTCCCATAACAGTTACAATCGGTGGACGAGGTACGAGATTCTCCTCGTCATCACTATCTTCCTGTATAGCCTCCTGTATATCGGCTGAGATAAATTCAACCTTATATCCGAACTCTTCTGCAACAAGAACCATAGCCTCAGCATCAAGACGCTGGTTGATCGAAACCATAAGACCAAGATTCATGCATGCTTCTATAACTTTAGTAACAGGAACATCCATCATCACAGAGAGATCATTAACAGTAACAAATTCGGTAACTCTCAAAATGTTGCTTGAAAGTTCCTGAAGTTCCTGCTCTTCCAGCATCTTCTGATTTGCTATCTCTCTCTTATCCTTACGGTATTTTGAACCCTTAGTCTTGCCTTTGTTCTCAATCATCTTGGCATAGGTCTCCTTGATCTGCTTCTGAACAGCATCCTCGTCGACCTCATTCCTTACAGGTTTGAATCTGTCATTTCTCAAATGCTTTACAAGCTTCTGAGGCGGGTTGGTCGGATGATTCTTCTGTGAAGGATCTGTCACACCTTTTGACTCTTTCGAGAGATCAATCTTCTCCTTATTTGGTTTATGAATTCTCTCCCTCTTTCCCTTATTGGCGTTATTGTGAGGATTCTGCCTTTGCTCAGGTTTCTTCTTCTCAAACTGAGAAAGATCCATTGTGCCATTTATCTTAAGACCTGAAAGCTTTTCAACTTTTGTTTCAATGTGGATAGGTTCAGGCCTTTTGTAGTTTTCTGTTCTCTCGGTAGGGGTCACTATATTTTCGTTTCGTTCTTTGTTCTCAGTGAATTTGATCTCTTTAACCGGAGTCTCGGATTTGATGATTTCTGGCTTTTTCGGCTCTTCGACAGGCTTAATCATCTCTTCTGGTACTACAGCTTTCTCCTCTTTTTGAACTATCTCAACCACAGGTGCCGGCTTCTCTTCAATAACAGGTTTAACCTCCTCTGCTTTTGTCACAGGGGCAGGTTCTACTATTGGTTTTACCGGTTCGGGATTGATTACCGGAACTTTTACCGGTTCAGCCGGGCGCTCCTCTTCCTTGCGATTGACAATCTCGGTCTTTATCGGAGCACTCTCTTCCGGATGCGCTGCAGGAGCAGGAGGTTGAACAGTGGCATGCACCGCCGGTTTATTCAACTTGTCCAGATCTATTTTTCCTAAAACTTTTGGAGGGGTAGGGGGTTCTACAACACTAGTCTTAATAAACACCTCTTTAACAGAAACATAGTCATCGCCGTCTTCTGATTTTGACCCTTCTGACTTTTCGGTAATATCTTTAACCTTTATGGCAACCTTTTTTGATTGCTCCTTTATAATCTGCTCCTTGCCGAACTCTTTCTGTACAAGAGCGTATATCTCAGGAGTCACCTTTGTTGTCGGAAGGGGTTCAATTTCAATTTTCTTACTTTTAAGATAATCAATAAGGGTCCCCATCCCAATATTGAACTCTTTAAGTATTCGGTTTATTCTTATGTTTTCGTTTGCTGTCATTAACTATCCTCCAGATAAATATTATTCTTCAAATTCAGCCCTTAATATACGCTGCACCTCTGCGACTGTCTCATCGTCGAGGTCTGCCCTTCTAACTATTTCTGATACAGGGAGTGCAAGAACACTCTTTGCTGTATCGCATCCTATGTTGTTCAAAGCGGTTATGATCCACTCGTCTATCTCATCACTGAAGTCGCTGAGAAGTACGTCCTCTTCATCTTCATCCTCGAGATCACGGAATACGTCAATCTCCATTCCTATGAGCATACCTGCCAGTTTTATGTTGCTGCCACCCTTTCCGATTGCAAGCGAGACATCGTTAGGCTTAAGATAGACCCCGACTTTTTTCTCCTCTTCGTTAATCTTGATTGAAGATATCTTGGCCGGGCTGAGTGCTCTTTGGATGAGAAGCTGCATATTGGAAGTCCAGTTTATAATATCTATGTTCTCATTTCTCAACTCTCTCACTATGCCATGTATCCTGGAGCCCTTTACACCCACACATGCACCTACCGGATCTATCCTCTCGTCATAAGACTCAACGGCCACTTTTGCCCTTTCACCAGGCATACGGACAATCTTCTTGATTGTAATCAGACCGTCGAAAATCTCAGGAACCTCCTGCTCAAAAAGCCTTTCAAGGAATACAGGAGATGTCCTCGACAATGTTATTATCGGTTTGTTGTTTTCCATCTCTACTTTTGAAACGACAGCCCTTATTGAGTCGCCCTTTCTGAAAAAGTCAGATGGGATTTGCTCTGTCTTAGGAAGAAGAAGCTCATTTCCCTCCTCGTCCATGACCAGGACCTCTTTTCTCCACGCCTGATATACCTCGCCAACTATAATCTCACCTATGCGATCTTTATATTTATTGTAAAGATTTGCCTTTTCAATATCCATAATCCTGCCGGAGAGGTTCTGACGAAGGTTGAGAATTCCTCTTCTTCCAAAGCTGGCCAGTTTTACCTCTTCAGTGTACTGTTCACCTATCTCGTAAGAGTCATCAATCTTTGACACCTCTTCCAAGGAAATCTGTGTGCTTGGATCTTCTACAGTTTCAACAACCTCACGGTTTCGCCAAATCTCAAAATCTCCCTTGTCAATATTGATAATAATGTCAAAATTATCTGCAGTTCCATACATTTTGATCAGCTGATTGCGGAAGACATCTTCCAGAACGCTCATCATTGTAGGGCGATCGATGTTCTTTAACTCTTTAAATTCTGCAAATGTGCTTACTAAATTTAACCCTTCCATATAGGTTGTCTGATTTAAAGTATTATCTAAAATTTATAAATGGCTTGGTAGATTTAATATCAGAAAGAGGGAGTCTCTCACGGGTCTCTCTCTTCTCTTTTCTTTTCTTACCTTCGACAGCCACCATCTTTGTGTATTCTAAGTCTATATTTTCTTCAGAGGCTTCTCTAAGGATACCTGTTATCTTTGAACCATCCTTCTTGAGTACTGTTACCTCTTTTCCAAGGTACTTCCTGTATTGCAACAAAACCTTGAAAGGTTGGTCAAGACCGGCAGATGTTACTGTCAATGAGTAATCTTCAATATCCCTGTCCACAGAATCGATTATTATCCGGTTGATATCAGTGCAGTTGTCAAGGTTTACATCTGAATCGAGTGATTCAATTGTAATCTCTATATCGTTATCAGGGCTGATTGTTATATCAACCAGGAATAACAAGTTATCTGCCAGGTATTTCTCAATCAGAGATGCCAACTTTTCTTTCTGGATCATAATACTGAATTTACAAAATAAGGGGACTCCCGTCCCCTTACATCTTTTCCTTAAACCGGTGCAAATATAGAAATTATATTATTAACATCAAAATAATTTTATATTTTCATAACTTT
>JAQVBQ010000004.1 GCA_028690215.1 Bacteroidales bacterium
AGCTTGCCGCCTTTGCTGAATGTCGGCTTTATATTATCTACAATTTTTCTTAGCGCTTTCATCTCTATTTTATTAAGACATTTCTTTAATCATCAAATCTATTCCTTTTGATACAATCTCTTGTACATCTATCTTGGAAGGGCATACAAATTCACAGAGTGCCAGATCTTCCTCGATAACTTCATAGATGCCCAGAGCCTCCATGTTGTCAATATCTTCTGCAAGAATTGCCTTTAGAAGGTATGTCGGATAAATGTCCATAGGGAGCACTTTCTCATAAACGCCTGTCATGACAAAGGCCCTCTCAGCGCCGTTTGTGTTGGTGTCCAACTCATAACTCTTCTTCGGAGTCAGCCATGAGAAATATGTGTGCGAAATGCTGAATTTCTTTGACCTGAAAGGCTTAATCCATCCGAACATCTCGTAGTAGTTTCCTTCTGATATGAGGGTGATCTGATTGTGGTAAAATCCTAAGAATCCTTCTGCTCCAACATTGGTACCAGTAAGAACGTTTCCGCTTATCCACCTTACCGGTAGTTCGTCACCGGCGCTTTTGGCTATGTGGCCTGCATATTCTTTTATGTCACTCATGCACATGCCGGGAAGACATTCAACATAACTTGGATTAACGCATCTCGGACCGGTTATGGCAATTGTCTTTTTGATGTCGTAGATTCCCTTTGTGAAAAGCTTACCTATTGCGGCAACCCCGTACATGTCAATTGTCCATACTACCTCGCCCTTGTTTACAGGGTCGATGTTGTTGATCTGTATGCCTACGTTTCCTGCAGGATGAGGCCCTTCTATTGTGTGGAATATCACCCTTTCAAGTCTGTGGAAAGGACTGCCTGCGTGGTTGTTTATGTGCAGGCTAAGGTGAATGCCACCCTTTGTAAGAAGATTGAGTACATCAATACCCGCCTGAAGCGACTCTTTTTCTGATTTGAGGGTGAAGTCAAGATCAGGAGCAAGTGGTGATGAGTCAAATCCTGAAATGTAGATAGCCTTTGGCTCAATTGCAGGATTCGGGGTGATTCCGTAAGGGCGTTGCTTGATTACGGGCCATAGTCCGCTCTCCAACAAAACGTTGACAATCTCTTCTTTTATTGCAGTTTTTGGGTTTGGAACGTTAAACTGAATGTGTTCGTACTTTTTGTCGTTAAGGATAAGTACTGCAAGCAGTTTGCGTTTTTCACCCCTTACTATCTCTTTAACAACTCCACTCACCGGTGAGCAGATTTGTATTGATAGATTCGTTTTGTCTGCCAAGATTGGTGAACCGGCTTTGACTGCATCTCCTTCTTTTACAAGAAGTTTTGGGTTGAGAGTCCTGAAGTCAGAGGGTTTCACAGCAAGAATATCCGAAGAGATGGTTTTAGTGATTTGGTTTGAGGCATTTCCTTTTAAAGGAATGTCCAAACCTTTGCTTAATCGAATATGGTTTGACATTATTGTGAAAAATTTTGCGGCAAAGATACACAATATTTATAATTTTGTGCCAATGAAGACTGATTTTTCAACAATTTACGAAGGGCTGAATAGTGCTCAAAGTCAGGCAGTTGAGCAATTTGATGGCCCCTGTTTGATAGTGGCGGGAGCGGGATCCGGAAAAACGAGAGTGCTAACCTGCAGGATTGCTAATATTCTGGACCATGGACACAAGGCCGGTTCGGTGCTGGCACTTACATTCACAAACAAGGCATCTAAGGAGATGAAGGAGAGGATAGCCTCTCTTGTGGGTTATGATGTGGCCAGAAATTTATGGATGGGTACATTTCACTCTGTTTTTGTGAAATTTCTCAGGGAAGATGCTGAATTGCTCGGTTTTCCCAAGAGTTTTACTATTTATGACACATCTGATTCCAGAAGTGCTATAAGGGCTTGTGTCAAAGAGCTCTCTCTGGATGAGAAGATATATAAGCCAAATGAGGTGCTTTCCAGGATATCAATGGCTAAGAACAACCTGGTTACTCCGGCTGCTTATCTCAGCAATGCTACTCTGGCTCAAAATGATGCTGCTGCCAAGAAGCCCAGGATAGGGGAGATTTATGCTCTTTATCATAAGAAATGTAAACAGGCCGGAGCAATGGATTTTGATGATATTCTTGTATATACAAATATTTTGCTTCGTGATTTTCCGCAGGTTCTTGAGAAGCTGAGATCACGGTTTTCATATATTCTTGTAGATGAGTATCAGGATACTAACTATTCTCAATATCTGATAGTCAAGAAACTGGCCTCTGTTCACAGAAATCTTTGTGTCGTGGGTGATGATGCGCAAAGTATATACTCGTTTCGCGGAGCGAGGATTGAGAATATTCTGAATTTTCGGAAAGATTATCCCGAGGCCAAGGAGTTCCGTCTGGAGCAAAATTATCGTTCTACTCAGACAATTGTAAAGGCTGCAAACAGCCTTATAGCAAGGAATTCAATGCAGATAAAAAAGGAGTGCTTCTCGTCGGCTGCTGAGGGTGAAAAAATTACTGTCCTCAATGCTTACACTGATCAGGAGGAGGCCTTTATGCTTGCTTCTTCGGTTTTGGCCAGGATTTATCAGGATAAGGCATCTTACGGCGATTTTGCTGTCCTGTACAGGACAAATGCTCAATCGCGTGCTGTTGAGGAGGCTTTGAGGAAACGTTCGTTACCCTACAAGATTTATGGGGGGCACTCTTTTTATGAACGGGCTGAGGTTAAGGATATGATCTCTTATTTGCGGCTGCTGCTCAATAAAAAGGATGATGAGGCTTTCAGGAGGATTGTCAATGTTCCTCCGAGGGGAATTGGTGACACAACTGTCTCTTGTCTGACGGCGGCGGCCAACTCGGCAGGGGTCTCCCTTTGGGAAGCTATGATGGAGGGGCAGATGAGTGCTATGGGCATCAAGCAGGCCGCCGCCGGCAAGCTTTTCCAGTTTGCAAAGATGATTGCTGAGATCAGTGCCAAAGTTGCGACCTACAATGTCTATGATATTGCCATGGAGGTTCTGGTGAAATCGGGTTATATGGACTATCTCAGGTCCGATACATCGGTTGAGGGGCAGGCCCGCCTTGACAACGTTGAGGAGTTGATGAACAGTATCAAGGCTTTTGTAGAGGAGGTAGAAGAGACCGGTGAAATAAACAACGATCTTGAGTCAGCAAAACCAGCTTTAGATTCCAACTCTTCCAACTCTTCCAATTCTTCCGCTTCTCCCACTTCCGCTTCATCCGATTCTTTCACTTCATCCACTTCATCCGATTTATCCGATTCATCCACTTCACCTCTCACCGACGATTCTGATTTAGATGAGCAAGTGCCGGATGGACAGAGCAGCAACTCAAACCCTTTGGTCTCGCTTGCAAATTATATAGAGAATATAGCGCTTCTAAGTGCTATCGACGAGAATAATGCACCCGAGGATTCTAACAAGATCAGCCTTATGACTGTCCACTCGGCAAAAGGGTTGGAATTCCCTTATGTGTATGTGGTAGGTATGGAGGAGAACCTTTTCCCGTCGGGCAGTATGTCCGGAATCAAGGAGACAGATCTGGAGGAGGAGAGAAGACTCTTTTATGTTGCACTGACGAGGGCGAAGTTGAATGTTACGCTCTCGTACGCCCAGTCACGTTTCAGATGGGGCTCACATGTTAATTATCCAACAAGCAGGTTTTTGAGAGAGATTGATCCAAAATACCTTGACTGGCCTGATATGAAAAGTGAGATGGGTGGTGATGATTACAATCTGGTATCGATGAGCTCTCTTTCCAATAGCGGAACATCCCGCTCCGAAAATCGCTTTCGTGATAGGTCAGGTTCCGGGAATGATGACAGAACGACTTCCGGTAATTATGAAAGAAGCGGTTCCGGTTCATACGACAGATCCGCTTTCGGGTCATATAACAGATCCGGGTCAGGATCTCATGACCGATCCGGTTCTGGTTCTTTGAACGGCAGCCCCGGTTCTCAATATCGTGATCGCGCAGGTAATCCTTCAAATGACAAGAGTTCATCCGACAATACGCGAAATGTATTTCGTCCGTCGACTACGTTCCGGAAGCCGGCCGACCCGGATTTCAAGGCAGACCCTATTTCAAAATTGAAAGTTGGCCTGAAAGTTGAACATGACCGATTTGGTTTCGGAACACTGCTCGAACTCGAGGGGGATGCCCTGAATGCAAAAGCTATTGTCGATTTTGAACAAGGTGGAAAAAAAACATTACTCTTGAAGTTCGCGAAGCTCCGCGTTGTAGAATAACTCCGCATCGTGTAAGATAATTGTAGTATAACTTCGCATCATGTAAGATAAACACATAGTTTATTAACTTAGTTGTATGAACAATATTTTAGAGGACTGGTTGTATGAACAATATTACAGAGGACTGAATTTTTTGAAACTCTAATTATTGCATGGAATATACTAATTACAACCGGAAATCTTAATTGTCAAATTTTTATAACCGTCATAATATAATTGTCAAATTAATTTTGCCTGTGTATAGATTTTTTACCGATTATAATGTCATTTGCTGAGATTTTCCACAAATAGAAATATCACATATTTGATAATAAATTGAAGCCTATTAAGCGAATTCCGATCTTTATATAAGAAAAATTTCTTTAAAAACAGAAAAAAATTAAAAATATTTTCAAAAATTTAAACTTTGGCACAGAGTTTGTATTTTTTAAATCGAAGTTTTTCATAGTTTAAGTTTAGGTTAAGTAATGGGGCATTATTCCGGAAGGGGTGAGGCCCCATGAAGTTTTTATATATTTAGTGGCACTGATTTTTCTAATCACCTGTTTATACGGTGAGTAAAAACGACTATTAATCAGAAGTTTATAAGCGTCTGTATATCTGTGTAATATAAAAATATGTATCACAAAATTTTCATCACTGCCATCAATATCTGTCAAACAAAACTGCAAATATCAGAATATTAAGTGATTAGAAAAATCAGTGCCACTAAAAATAAAGCGCCTGTAAATACTACATTTACAGGCGCTTAGCTATTGCTTATTTAGAAAAAATCAGTGCCATCAATATTACTTAAACGCTTGCTCACTGAGCCCCTTGCCGCCGAGTCGCAATTCGCTGAAGTAATCCGGGACAGCTCTTCCGAGCAGGCTGTCTACATATACTTTCGCAAGGTATTGTGAGAGCATGAAGCCGTGGCCGCGCATTCCCACGAATAAGCCTGCCTCGGGGTCTATTATGTAGCGTGGCTCTGTGTAGTAACCCGACCATATCGCCTGGAATCCGACCCCGGAGAGCTGAGGTATCCAGTCTGTAAACATCTCTGTTGCGACCTCAATAAAATCCCGGGTGTTTATCTTCAGGTTCTTCGCTGTCTCTTTTGCATCTATTGCCGGTGAGGCACAGCCGATAATCTGCCCTGTCTCAGCAAGCTGTTGACCGTAAACAGCTGAAAATCCTTTATATTTTCTTCTGTCTATTATCATGTCTAGATTTGCTCCGTCTTTACCCAGCATAGGCAGCCTCTTTGTGATGAATGCCTGGTGTTTGACAGGGTATAGGCCGGTCTCGATGCCAAGTTTCTTTGCAAATTTGTCTGCATTTCCACCGAGAGCATTTATAAATATCTCTGTCCTGAACTCAAGATATTCTCTGTTTGGTGTCTGTAAAATAACATGGTACTCCTTGCCATTCCTGCGGACATCAATCAGTCTGGTGTTCTCGAGAATCGTTCCTCCAAGGCTCCGGCCGATATGCCTTACAGCATCAATTGTCAATCCCGGATTTGCCTGCCAGCAGTTGTTGGTTATCAGTGCGTGGCTGTAGGTGGACAATGATGTGTTGAAGTATGGTGATATCTCCTTTCTGAAATCTTTTTTGTCAACCATGTAAGCATCAGACCAGGCACGGGAGAGATCTAGAGATTTATATGTCTCCTCATCATGTGCCAGATTGACATATCTGGTTAGTTTGAAGTCGATGTGAGTCTTTTCATTCAGTGCCCTGAAAATCTCAAGGTTGTGCATTGCTATATCAGCCAGAGCAGGCAGTGAGAATGCCGGTCGTCCTCCCGCGATGTTTCGCCATGAACTTCCTAACCCGTCATTGATAAGGTAAGGTTTGTAACCAGCCTCTGAAAGATAACGGAAAAGTGACGAACCTGCAATTCCGCCTCCTGCTATCAATGCCGCTACCTTTTTAACCTCTCTTTGCCCTTTATTCGGAGAAACATCCGGAAGAATTACCCTCTCCTCCCTGTTCTTGTTGACCATCTCTCCAAGATTAACCAGATTGGACATAGGACCTCTCGGCGTTGGTTCTCCGAGAACCTCTATTCCGTATGCCCTGAGCAGAGTCCTTGCTCTCGGGACGCATCTGTTTCCGCGGCATGCACCCATGCCTATTCTGGAGATATGTTTCAACTCATCTGAAGAGATAACTTTCCTGTCACCAATGACAGACAAAAGTTTTTCAACAGTAACGTCTTCACAGTGACAGATATATGATTTTGCATCGTGAGGTTGCCCAAGCTTCAGAAGCCTGAGCGGTTCAGGATAGCTCTCCTTGACAATAAAGCCCCTTACTTTCAAAAGTTCCTCTCCTTCGAGATTTGTCGCCTTAACTCTGGCCACATTTGTCTTGTTGTCGCTTTTGAGAATCCTCTCGATAACTCCCTCTCCGACCTTTTCTCCGTTATTGTTGACAAGATATACCTCAACACCCTCGTTTGCCTTGTATTCAATCGGCAGGAAGAGCCAGTTCTTGTTGAACTGGTAACCGAAAATAGCAAGACCCGGACATTGATGAACGCATTGCATGCAACCTATACACTTGTCAAAATCAATCCTCGGAACGGTTGATGTTGAAGATTTGGTTATAGCCCCGTATTTACATGCAAAAGAGCACGGGTTGCAAGCAAACCCATAGAGACAGTCAATCTGGACGAAACCTTTCGATTCCATTCTCTCTTTAGAAGGCTTTAACGGCTCTTCCAGTATCCTGACCGGATGCTGCTGAGAATCTATGTACTCCTTGGATATTGAGAGATAGTTGTCGTAGTTGTATCTTATCCCGAGATCCTGCATGATTTCGTATGCGCACTGGCGCCCTCTGAGGACGGCAGAGGTTCCCTCTCCGATCTTGACAGAATCACCGACACCGTGACACTTCCTTCCGAACACCTCAATACCTTTTCTGAAGAGCTGATTGTCAGGAATTAAACCCGTACATATATTTATACAGTCAATATCCTCCACGAGTGTCTCTGTTCCTGCTATTGGTTTGAAATTCTCGCATTTGGCAATGATTGCACCGGTTATACCTGTACGGTCCTCGTTTGGAATTGCTTCAAGAAGTATGTGTGATGTTAGAATCGGGATCCCGAGCCTCCTTACTCTGTTTGCCTGAACAGGAAAACCACCCTCTGACGGCATTGCCTCTATTATAGCCTTGACACTGGCTCCTGCCTGCATCGCCTGGTAAGATGTGAGGTATCCGATATTGCCGGCGCCGACAGTGAGAATCTTCTTCCCCAAAAGGGTAAGCTCTTTGTTCATCATTCTCTGTACGACTGCTGCAGTGTACACTCCCGGAAGATCGTCATTCTTAAATGCCGGCATAAATGGAACCGCGCCTGTTGCCACAACAATCTGTTCAGTATCTATATAAAAGACCTCCTGAGTGGCAATATTCTTGGCTATAAGTCTTTTGCCCTCAACAATGTCCCATATGACCGAGTCAAGTATGATTCCGGTATGATCTTCCCCTGCCAGATTTGATGCTATGTCAAAACCTCTCATGCCACCGAATCTTTTCTCTTTCTCGAAAAAGAAAAACTGGTGAGTCTGCATTACAAACTGACCGCCGATTTTGCTGTTATTGTCAATGACAAGATTGTCGACACCTGCTTTGCAGAGCTCTTCCCTTACCGCCAGTCCTGCAGGCCCTGCACCTATTATGGCCACAGTTGTCTTGAAAACCCTGATTGCCGGTTTTAATCCGCCGGGGTATTCAATTCCCTCAGGCATGTAAGATTCGTCAATCCTTCTTACATCTTTTACTTCGTCCACCTTGGTTATACATATTCGACGGACCCTCCCGTCAACTAACATTTCGCAGGCTCCACATTTTCCGATTCCGCACTCCAAAGTACGCTCTCTGTGTTCCAGACTGTGCTTGTGTACTACGAGCCCTGCCTGATGTAAGGCTGCTGCAATTGTAAATCCCCTCTGACCAACAACTTTTTGTCCTTCGAATGTAAATTCTACTCTATCTTCCACAGGGATCGGAAGAATAGGATGTTCAGTGATTTTGTACATAGTTTAAAAATAGTTTGAACAAATTTAATAAAAATCACTTCTGACGATTTTAGATTTAGATATTTTTTGCAAAAAATTGACGATTCTGTTACTAAATTCTAATATATCGTAATAGATTTGATTGACTAACCAATTAAATCTGTGAGATATGAAGGGTAAATTATTATTGGGTAAAAAGGAAGGGTCTCTTAATGAAGAACCGTTCCTTAAAGGTTTTACAGGGACACTATCATCCTTCTCCTCTTTTGGAGCAAGGATTCCCTTGCTGACGCTCTTTTTTGGCATAATTGTCATTGCTCTCTATTCATTCTTTCTATCCTCTTGCCGGGGGCTGACATTTGAGGAGGAGAACACCGGCGAGATTAGATTTGTATTCAACAGGAAAGTAGATACGAAATCTGTTGTAAGAGAGTTTCCGGACAGTAATAAATTTATGTTAACGATTAAAAACAGTTCGGGCACCGTAGTCTATAATGATCTGTATGGAAACAGACCGGCCAAGATGGAACTTAATGCAGGGAGCTATGAGATATCGGTAGTATCCCGTGTGTTTACCAGACCGGAATTTGATGCCCCCTGTTACGGGGACAACAAGACTGTGATAGTCAAAGCCGGCGAGGTGTGCGTAATCTCTCTCACTGCCGTGCAGACTAATCTCGGTGTCAGAATTACTTTTACTGCAGATTTTATAAAAAAGTTCCCCGGTTATACTGCAGAATTGGCTGACACGGCCGGAAAACTCACATATCCGTTTACTGAAACGAGATTTGCATATCTTAATCCAGGCCCTGTGACACTCAATTTGATTGAGCTGCCTCCTTATGGGGAGGATGCAGTACAGGATACAATCCCTGTCATTTCAAGAGAGATGTCTCAGAAGGATATGCTCACGGTAAACCTTCATGCAAACCCCTCTGACACATCTTCTGCAACATCGGGTGTAATTATAGACACTACTGCCAGATGGCTCTTCGAACAGATAGTAGTAGGAGCGGGGGACGGAAAGAGCATGGCAACTGCCTTTAATACCGGGCAACTCTCATCAAATATCGGTGCAAAGGGTGTATGGGTGACAGGATATATAGTCGGCGGGGACCTCACCTCTACTGCCATAAGTTTCACTCCTCCTTTTACAAAGGAGACAAACCTTGCTATTGCGTCATCTGCAAGTGAGACGATCCGAAGTAATTGTATATCAATATGTATCCCTAATACGGATTTGCGTGGAGTGCTCAATTTGTGTACAAATCCGGGCAATCTCGGCAAGCGGGTCTATATTCAGGGAACTGTTGTGGCTTCATACCTGGGACTTATAGGTTTGAACCCTGTAACAGACGCCCGATTTTAGGAAGATTGTGGGTGTGAATTGCTATATTTGCATTTGTTTAAAAAGATGGACTTATGCAAGAGAATGGTTATTTTGCCCATGGGACAGCTGTGATTGATCCCGGGTGTACTATTGGAAAAGGTACAAAAATATGGCACTTCACACACATAATGAGCGAGTCTGTCATAGGAGAGGGGTGCAACATCGGTCAGAATGTTGTGGTCTCGCCGGAAGTTGTACTGGGAAACAATGTGAAGGTTCAGAACAATGTATCAATCTACACAGGGGTCATTTGTGAGGATGATGTTTTTCTCGGTCCCTCATGCGTGTTCACCAATGTAATCAATCCCCGCAGTGCTATTATAAGAAGAGAAAGCTATCAGAAGACTCATGTCGGGAGAGGTGCGACTATAGGTGCCAATGCGACAATTGTCTGTGGTCATGACATAGGAGAGTATGCTTTTATTGGTGCAGGTGCGGTTGTGATTGATGAGGTTAAACCATATGCTCTTGTTGTAGGCAATCCTGCCAGACAGATAGGATGGATGAGCCGCGCAGGGCAAAGGCTGGTATTCGGGCAGGATGGTTTAGCCGAATGTCCGGAGACAAAGGAGAGATATTCTCTTGTGGACGGAGAGGTGAAATTGCTCAATATTTGACACATATTTATGGATATTAAAGAAGATCTGCTTCACAGAGTCCTCTACGCTACTGACGCCTCTGCTTATAGGGAATTGCCACAGGGTGTCTTTTACCCGCGCAACAAAAAAGAACTTGTAGATGTTGTTTTATATGCAGCCGTGAAGGGAGTCTCGCTGATTCCCAGAGCCGGAGGAACTTCGATAGCCGGCCAGGTAGTAGGAAATGGTTTGGTCGTGGATATCTCAAGGTATATGAACAGAATTCTTGAGATTAATCCGGATGAGGGTTGGGCAAGGGTGGAGCCGGGTGTTGTCCTCGATCAGCTGAACAAAGAGGCGTCCAGATCCGGACTATTTTTCGGGCCTGAAACCTCTACCTCAAACCGTTGCTGTATCGGAGGTATGGTTGGAAATAACTCGTGCGGCTCACACTCACTTGTATACGGAAGCACCAGAGATCACCTGATTGAGGCTGAGGTCATACTCTCTGACGGGACAGTCTCTGTTTTCAGGAAGCTGTCAAAAGATGAGTTTAAGGAAAAATGCAAATCATCGAGTGAACGGGAATCTGCCATTTATAATTTTGTCGATTCTCTGCTCAATAACAAGAGAGCATTGTCGGAGATAACAGACAATTTTCCTGACTCTGAACTCAGGAGGAGAAATACAGGGTATGCTCTGGATGAACTGGTCGCTTCATGCAAAAATGATGATGAATATATAAACCTTGCACCACTTCTTGCAGGTTCGGAGGGTACACTGGCAATGGTGTCCGAGATAAAGGTGAAACTTGTACCGCTCCCGCCATCAAATAAATGTCTGGTTTGTGCACATTGTGCATCACTGGAGGATATCTTCAAGGCTAACCTTATTGCTCTCAGACACTCGCCAAAGGCGGTGGAGATGATGGATGACAACATTCTTGAACTTAGCAAGAAGAATCTTTCCCAACAGAAAAACCGCTTTTTTGTCAAGGGGGACCCTGCTGCAATACTGATTGTGGAACTTGCGGAGAGTAGTGTTGAGGAGCTTGAAAAAGTTGTTGATGCGGTTGAAAAGGATCTTCTCGCTTCAGGGTTGAGTTACTATTGTTCGAAAGTTTACGGCTCCGATATCTCACGCGTCTGGGAGCTCAGAAAGGCGGGGCTTGGATTGCTGACCTCAATGGCCGGGGATGCAAAGCCTGTCTCTGTGATTGAGGATACTGCCGTTGCCCCGAAGAGGCTGCCGGAGTATATGGCGGATTTCAGGAAGATGCTGGCCTCCTATGGCCTCTCATGTGTTTTTCATGCACATATAGGTACCGGAGAGTTGCACCTCAGACCTATTCTCAATCTGAAAAAAGGTGATGATGTGGCTCTTTTCAGAACTGTAGCGAGGGAGACTGCTTTGCTGGTGAAAAAATACAAGGGTTCTCTCTCCGGGGAGCATGGTGACGGAAGATTGCGCGGTGAGTTTATTGAGTTGATGTACGGCTCTTATTTATATGGGCTGATGAGAGAATTGAAGAAGACTTTTGATCCTGCTTCCATTTTCAATAAAAACAAGATTGTTGACACCCCGCCGATGAACACCTCTCTGAGATATGAGGCTGATTCAAAGGTTCCGGAATATAAGACCTATTTTGATTACTCCGCACAGGGAGGTTGGCTGAGTGCAATCGAGCAGTGCAACGGCTCCGGTGATTGCCGGAAAGCATCGGTTTTCGGAGGAACAATGTGTCCCAGTTTCAGGGCTACAGGCAGGGAGCAGGATGTTACAAGGGGCAGGGCAAACACACTTCGGGAACTTCTCACTCACCCTTATAAGAGTAAGGTTTTTTCACAAAAGGAGATTCTCGAGACCCTTGAGCTATGTCTCTCCTGTAAGGCCTGTAAGAGTGAGTGCCCGTCAAATGTCGATATGACCAGGTATAAGGCTGAGTTCATGCAGCACCATTATGACACAATGATTCTGCCCCCCTTCAGGTCTTTTATGGTGGCAAACATGGCAGGGGTGGAAAGATTTGGAACTTTGGTCCCATCTGTCTACAACTTTTTTGCAACCAATAAAATAACATCTTCAGCCATAAAATTCTTTGTGAGGTTCTCTCAGCAAAGGGAACTTCCGGAGATAATGAAACACTCTGTAAGAAAGCATGTAAGGAGTCTCTCCATGCCCGGGAAAGGGAAAAAGGTATATATTTTCCTTGATGAGTTTACCGAGTACAATGACGGGGAGACAGGTATCTTTTTTGTTGACCTGCTTATCTCTCTCGGCTATGATGTGATAATTCCCGAGCATGTTGAAAGTGGCAGGGCTGCCCTCTCAAAAGGGATGTTGAAGAAGGCCAGGAGACTGGCCAGAAAAAATGTGCTTCTTCTCAAAGATATTATATCAGATGAAGCTCCTCTGGTCGGGCTTGAACCATCCGCAATACTCTCCTTCAGAGACGAATACCCTGATCTTGTCGGGGACGATCTCAAATCTCAGGCAAAAAAATTGTCTGAGAATGTCCTGCTTTATGATGAGTTTATAATGAGAGAGGCAGAAAAGGGTGTAATTGTACCCGGCCTTTTTACCGAAGAGCCACTACAGATTAAGCTTCATGGACATTGTCATCAGAAGGCCATCGTTACTACCGAGTTTTCGAGAAGGATGCTCTCTTTGCCAAAAAATTACAAGGTTGATGTTATTCCTTCAGGCTGCTGCGGTATGGCCGGTTCCTTCGGGTACGAAAAGGAGCATTATGAAGTTTCAATGAGTATCGGGGAGCAGGTTCTTTTTCCGGCAATCCGCAATGCCTCTGCCGGTGTTGAAATAGCTGCCCCGGGTGTCTCTTGCCGTCAACAGATAAAAGACGGAACCGGCCGCAATGCAGCGCACCCGGTTGAGATACTTTACAAGGCTCTAAAAGGTCAGGTTCTTGATGGCTAAATATAGTTCTGTTGAAGCATATCAGAGGCAGACGGGTCTATCTGCTCCCGTTTTCTTATGTCGTCGAACATTGCCAGAAGGTCAGATGCCTTGATGACTCTCTTGTCGGCACCCTTGATGTCATAGACGATTTTTCCGTTATGCAGCATCAATATTCTGTCGCCGAGATTAACGGCTTGTTGCATAGAGTGTGTCACCATCATCGTGGTAAGTTTGTCCTTGTTGACGATGCTCTCTGTAAGCTGGATCACTTTACCGGCTGTCTTGGGGTCCAGTGCAGCTGTATGCTCATCAAGCAGCAACAAGTCGGGTCTCAACCATGTAGACATTAGCAGAGTCAAAGCTTGTCTCTGCCCCCCGGAGAGTTTGCCGATTGGATTTGCCAATCTCTCCTCCAGCCCCATATTGAGTGACTTTACCCGTTTTCTGAACTCCTCCATATCACCTCTGTTGAGTGCGGCTCCCAAGCCACGCTTAGCTCCGCGTCTGACTGCAAGTGCGAGATTTTCAGCGATGGACATGTCCGGTGCTGTTCCACTGCATGGATTCTGAAAAACCCTTCCGATGTATTTCGCCCTTTGGTGCTCCTGCATATTTGTGATATCTGTTCCGTTCAGTTTTATGGAACCACTGTCGGGGAGAAATGTTCCCGCAACGGCATTAAGAAGAGTGGATTTTCCCGATCCGTTTGTTCCGAGAAGAATGACAAAACTTCCGGTCTCTATTGTACACGATACATTGTCAAGTGCCAACACCTCATTTGGAGTGCCGGGATTAAACACCTTTGTAATATTGCTTATTTCTATCATTTTACCTCAACTCCTCTTTTTTTCATCTTTTTGGTGACATATGGAAGTACAAGCGCTATGAACACGAACAGGGCTGTAATCAGTTTCAGGTCGTTCGGATTCATACCGAGCCTCAGGGCTACCGCAACAAGCAGACGGAATATGACAGAGCCCATAATAGAACCGATAATCAACATACCGACAGATCCTCCGCCTATGATTGCTTCACCTATTATGACACTCGCAAGGCCCCATACCATCATACCTATTCCCATCTGGACGTCGGCAAATCCCTGGTACTGGGCAAGAATTGCACCGGATAGAGCTATCAGTGCGTTGGCCATACCCAGGCCGAGTGTTATCATCAAGCCTGTGTTTACACCCAGAGCCCTTATCATCTGTGGGTTGTTGCCGGTTGCCCTCATGGCTGTGCCGAGGTTTGTCCTGAAGAAAAGGTAGAGAGCTATTCCTATTAAAGCAACAAATGCAAGTATTACCACAAGAACTGCTGTGTCATTGTCAGGGATAAAACTAATGTCTCCGGCCAGTGAGATGAGTGTCTGTTGTGACATCAATGGCAGGTTGCTTTTTCCCATTATATGGAGATTGACCGAGTAGAGGGCGGTCATCATCAATATACCGGCGAGAAGTCCGTTGATGTTGAATTTTGTATGGATTATGCCTGTAAGGGTTCCGGCAACGAAACCACCGGCCATGGCAATCAATGTTGCTGAGACCGGATTCATCCCGGATACTATCAGGGCTGCGGCGATAGAGGCTCCCAATGTGATTGAGCCCTCTGCAGTAATGTCCGCAAAATTGTAAATCTTGAAGCTTATGAACATGCCGAGGGCAAGCAACGACAAGATTAATCCTATTGTAAGTGCACCTATGAGTAATGACATTGTACCCTGTTATTAAAATTTATCAATTTTTCCTATCCAGCAGACACCTTGAGTGAATTCGCTCTCTCCGGCACCGGTTGCATCTCTCCTGTCGTTCAGCAGATGCATGACGCTCCCGAGTCTCTCCTCGTCAAACAGGTTTTTAATTGCCTCTTCTGCACCAATCTGTGATTTGGCAATTGGTTTGTATCCGAATATTGCGGAGTGGGTGTGGTGCCTTAACTTTTCCGGGTTATCACGATCCGGGGCTGATTCTCTTGTAAACTTTTTCAGAGGAGTATCTTCGCCGGATGTTATTATACTCAGACTTAGGGATATATCGCCTGTGTATTCAGGTTCGGTTGTCAGATTGAGGTTGTCTTTAATCTGCGGAAAAGAGAATATCTCATTGTTTCCTATAGTTACAGGTGAACGCTTCAGCGCAACCCCGACCATTCCCTTACTCTCAGCCATCATAACCATTGCAAACTCTTTGAATCCTGTGTTTGCTGCAACAGCCCTTATTATTTTGCTTAACGGGATGCTTTTTTTGTTTTCGGATGGTGCGAATTTTATAAACCTGCTGAAGCTGCCCTCGAGCGAAATACCATACAACATGTTGATTGAAGGAATCAGGTTGCCCTCTGTAATCATAAAGTCCGGGGTGTTGACATCGCCGGACGGCATGAATGCAACTGCATCGCCCAATGCAATATACTCTCCGAACCTGGATTGGCAATCCTCAAAACCTGAGCCGATTGCACCGAGTCCCAGACCATATTTTCCGCTGCCGAATTTGGCTGAAATACAATCCTTTTGGGTGAACCCTTTTTTGATTCCTTCCGGATCTCCGTTTAACGTGCATTTGAATGTGCCGTTTTCTTTTCCTTTGATCTCTACAGCCTTGAATAAAAATCCATCACTCTCGAATTCCAGAGTGCTCTCTTCGGCTTTGTCCTCATTTGAGGCGGGGGCTTTCCATTCCAGCATACCGGCAAGTCCCACCATCTCGAGGACTGTCTGTACCTCTTTTGAAAGGGCTGAGATTCCGAAAATCCCGTTTACACCTTTAGCCATCTTGGCATACTTGATGAGCGATCTGATTCCCAGTGAGCTCAGATATTCAATATTGCCCATATCGAGAGCTATGTTGTATTCCCTCTCTCTGAAGGCATTATCGAGAGCCTCGTCCAGGTATTTTGACCAGTATGCATCTATACGGCCTTCAAGCCTGAAAATGATGTAGCCCGGTCTCTCTTCGCGGATTATGTTCAGTTTTCCGTCCATTTTCTCTCAAAATCTTTTGGGATAATTATTCCTGCAGCCTTAGCGGCTTCTTTGTTTATCAATATGTTTGTCTTGCTGACAAATTCAATAGGTATATCCTTTATGGGAGTACCGTCAAAATATCTCTTTGCAAGCACTACTGCATCTATGCCTGCCTGCTGGTAATCTCTCGATACTACAAGCACCGCACCCTTTTCGGACTGGTCGCTGACGAAGCCGAACAGCGGAATCTTATTGTCACGGGCAACCTTGATAATATTGGCTATTGATGAGGATGTGAGGTTGTCTACAATCTGGCATATAATGTCCGGTCTTGCCTCTACCAAAGCAAGGGCAGCATCTGCTATCTCCGAGCTGGAGTTCACCGGTGTGGATAAAAGCTTTATCCCGCTCTGTTCAGCATACTCTTTAAGGGCATTCATGTTTTTTACAGAGTTGGCCTCTCCGGGAGAGAAGATGGTACCTATCGTCTTTGTATCCGGTGAAAGCTGCCGGATAATTTTGATCATCCCCTCATAATCACCCATAGTTGATATACCGGTTATGTTCTCCTGATGGTCTGTGAAGGAGTTGCACACTCCGGCCGCTGCAGGGTCAGCCACTACCGAGAAAATAACGGGAATATCCTTTATCTTCTGGGCAGCCAGTTGAAGTGTAGGTGTGGATGTTACAAAAATCAGATCTGGTCCGTCAGATACAACTTTGTCGATGATAATGTTTAGTGTTGAGATATCGCCTTGTGCATTAAGCACATCGAGTGTGTAATCAATCCCTGCCTTCATGCCGGTACCGACCAGTCCGTGCATAAAACCCTGCAGGGAAAGCTCAGAAAGAGGGGAGTCGTTGTACTGTATCAATGCCAGTTTTAAAATTCTGGTATCTTTTTTGCCGTTACTGCTGTCCATGAAAATCAATATCGCGGACAGAGCTGCTATAAGCAATAATGCTTTAAGGATGTTTAGAAGATTTGTTTTCATAGTTTGATTCCAAAATTACTAATTATATCATACGGCAGAACTTTTTTCTGCTATTTATGTTTTAAAACTTAAACCTTATTTTAAAATGAGTTATAATCTGCTAAAAGGAAAAAGAGGACTTATATTCGGTGCTCTGAATGAAAATTCCATTGCATGGAAGACAGCACTGCGTGCGCACGAGGAGGGAGCTACATTTGTGCTGACAAATACACCTGTTTCCATGAAGATGGGGACAATTGACAAGCTTGCAGAAATTTGCAATACCATTGTAATACCGGCTGATGCAACAAATGTTGAGGATCTGGAGAATCTTGTAAAGCAAGGAACGGAATTTCTCGGAGGAAAATTTGACTTCGTCCTTCACTCAATCGGGATGTCTCCAAATGTAAGGAAGGGTAGAACTTATGATAATCTTGATTATAAATTTCTTCACCAGACACTAGATATATCAGCTCTCTCTTTTCACAAAGTACTTCAGACTTGCCGTAAATTCGATGCAATAAATGAGTGGGGTTCTGTTGTAGCGCTATCATATATTGCCGCTCAGAGGACATTGTACGGATACAATGACATGGCTGATGCCAAAGCTTTGCTTGAGTCGATTGCACGGAGCTTCGGCTATATTTACGGCCGTGAAAAATTTATACGTATCAATACAGTGTCACAGTCTCCGACAATGACCACTGCCGGTGGCGGTATAATGGGTTTTGATAAACTTATGGATTTTGCCGAGAGGATGTCTCCACTGGGCAATGCAACAGCTGACGAGTGTGCCGATTATATAATCACACTCTTCTCCGACCTCACAAAGAAGGTTACTATGCAGAATCTCTATCACGACGGTGGTTATTCGAGCATGGGTATGAGCCGTGCCGCAATGAACGTATATAATGAAGGGCTTGAGTACACCGATGTTGAGGTGGACTTGTCAAAACATAAGAAATAGCCTGATTTTATAAAAAGATCCCTTTTTTTTATAATTTTACTGAATAAACAATACTGTTAGGTTATCCTGACAGTTTTTGTTTTTATAAATATTTAATAATAAACAAAATCAGTAAAATGAAAAAAGTCCTGGTAGTTCTTTTTATGTTTTTCTCTTTAAGCACTTTTGCACAGCAAAAGACGGGGACCGTCTATATGGTCTCCAATGCCCACTTCGACACTCAGTGGAACTGGACAGTCCAGACCTCTATCAGTGAGTATTTAAGAAACACAATTAATCAGAATCTCAAACTTTTCGAGATGTACCCAGACTACGTCTTCAATTTTGAAGGAGGCGTGAAGTATAACTGGATGAAAGAGTATTACCCTTTGCAATTTGAGAAGGTAAAGGAGTATGTAAAAAACGGAAGATGGCATATTAGTGGTGCATCCTGGGATGCAACTGACCCGAATATGCCCTCACCAGAATCATTTTTCCGTAATATCCTTCTGGGTCAGCTCTTTTATAAACAGGAATTCGGAGTGAAATCGACTGATATATTTCTCCCGGATTGCTTCGGTTTCGGTTATACGTTGCCTACAGTTGCAGCACATTGCGGGTTAATCGGTTTTTCAACCCAAAAGCTTCAATGGCGTGCAAATCCATTCTATGGAGATGCTAAGGTGCCTTTTATGATAGGTCTCTGGCAAGGTCTTGACGGTTCCAGGATTGCTGCGGCATTGGATGCAAGAAATTATACCACTAAATACAAGGAGGATGTCAGTAAGGACAAGGAGATCAATGAACTTGTTGCGGCAAGTCCCAATAAAAAGGGATACAGGTATTACGGTACAGGTGATATAGGAGGATCTCCCACTATTTTAAGTGTCGAATCTGTCCAGAAGGCTGTCAATGGCAAAGGTGAGGGGCCGGTGAATGTTGTAAGCGCCACCTCTGATCAGTTGTTTAAGGAGTATTTGCCATTCTCTGCTCATCCTGAATTGCCGGTTTTCGATGGAGAGCTGCTTATGGATGTTCATGCGACAGGATGCTATACATCGCAATCAGCAATGAAACTTTTCAACAGACGAAACGAACAGCTTGCAGTTGCTGCTGAATCTGCATCTGTAATAGCAGATTGGATGGGAGGTGCAAATTACCCTTCAGCTAAAATTGCCGGTGCATGGAAGCGTTTTATCTGGCATCAGTTCCACGACGATCTGACCGGTACTAGTATTCCGCAGGCATACACCTTCTCCTGGAATGACGAGTTGCTGTCTCAAACACAGTTCAACGATATATTAGCTCATGCTTCCGCAAGTGTTGGAAGGACTTTGGATACAAGAACAAAAGGTATTCCGGTTGTGGTTTTCAACTCTCTGGCAATTCCAAGGAAGGAGATGGTTCATGTTTTTGTCCCTATGGAGACAAAACCTAAAGGGATAGCGGTTTACTCTCCAAAAGGGAAAAGGGTTAATGCACAGTTGCTCTCATACTCGGACGGTAAGGCTGAGTTGGTTTTTGCTGCAGATGTTGAGTCGATGAGCTATTCTGTTTACGATCTTCGCACAACTGCAGGTACGCCGGCGACCTCATTAAAGACAGGTAAAGATTGGATAGAGAATTCTCACTATAGGGTCAAGCTTGATAAGAACGGTGACATCAGCTCTATATACGATAAGATTAACCGGAAAGAGCTTGTTGAAAGCGGCAAATCGGTACGACTCGCGCTTCTTGCTGATAATATGTCAGTTAACTGGCCTGCATGGGAGATAACAAAAAAGAGTGTTGATGGCACACCGCTCCCGATATCTGATGATGTAAATATCTCAATTGCTGAAAAAGGCCCTGCAAGAGCCTCATTAAGAGTTGAACGCAGATTCGGAGATTCCCGGTTCGTTCAGCTCATTTCTCTCTCAGACGGGGGAAGTGATGAGAGAATAGATATAAAAATAGATATTGACTGGAAACAGAGCAATGCACTGTTAAAGGCAGAGTTTCCGCTGACTGTCTCAAATCCGCAGGCATCTTATGATTTGGGCCTCGGTTATGTCAAGAGGGGAAACAATACTATCACAGCTTATGAAGTATATGCTCATCAATGGGCAGATATTACCTCTGCCGACAACTCATATGGTGTCTCTGTTATTAACAACTGCAAGTACGGATGGGACAAGCCCGCCGACAACCTGATAAGGTTGACACTATTGCATACTCCGGGCACTACTGACAGGTTTACATATCAGAATAAGCAGGATTTCGGACATCATACTGTCACTTATTCTATCATAGGGCATAAGGCAGACCTTGTAAGCTCAGGTATTTCAAGATTTGCGGACGGACAGAACAACCCGCTTTTTGCTTTTATCTCTGACAAACATGCAGGTTATAACGGAAAAACCTTCTCTATGTTGAAAGTTGACTCAGAAAATATTGATATTAAGGCATTTAAAAAGGCGGAAGAGTCTGATGAATATGTTGTAAGGGTATATGAAAGGTCCGGTAAGGGTGCGGATAAAGCCACTATAGAGTTCGCTTCAGATATAGTATCTGCCTCTGAACTGAACGGAATAGAAGAGGTTGTTGGTAGTGCTGCATTTGAGGGTAATAAACTCTATGTTACCACCTCTTCGTTCAAGCCAAAGACCTTTAGTGTTAAATTGTCAGGGGGGATTAAAGGCAATGCGCCTGTACCAAGTGAGCAGATTGAACTCAATTATAATGCTCAGGCATATACCTCTGATGCTTTCAGGGATATTGCCGATATTGACGGGAAAGGAAGTTCATACTCATACGATCTTCTGCCAGAGGTTTTGTCTGCGGAAGGAGTCGATTTTAAATTTGGAGCTATTGGCAGGAGTAATATTTTAAGATGTGATGGCAAGCCGATTGTCCTGCAGGCAAGCGAAAAGCCGAGGACACTCTATCTTCTGGCTGCCTCTGCCACTTCTGACAAGGAGGTTGTATTCAATGTTCAAGGAAAAGATATCAAGTGCCTGATTCCATATTTCTCCGGCTTCACCGGTCAGTGGGGATGGCAGGGAAACGGCTATCTTAAGGGAGCTTCGGTAGCTTATGCAGGAACACACAGACATAATAAGGTTTATGGTAATGAACCGTATGTATTCACATATATGTTCAAGATTGCCTTACCTGTACCGGAAGGATGCACCAGGATAGAACTGCCTGATGATAAGGATATAATGATTTTTGCGGCTACTGTATCAGATGAGAAACAGGGTACTTTCTCGGTTGCAACGGAAAATGTCACAGTTCCCAGGTAAAAAATCTAATTTTTAATATTAAAATTTTTTGAAAATGTCAGATTCAGAAAAAAATAGTATAGGAAAAATTCTTCCTGTGTTATTTGGATTTTTTGTAATGGGTTTCTGCGATGTTGTCGGCATCTCAACCAGTTATATTAAAATTGATTTCAATTTAAGCGAAACTATGGCAGGATTTATTCCGACCATGGTTTTCCTATGGTTTCTATTGTTGTCGGTCCCTACGGCAATGCTAATGAACAGGATTGGCAGGAAAAAAAGCGTTCAGCTGAGCAATGTGATTACTATTGTCGGTATGATGATCCCATTCTTTTCTTACAACCTTGTCACATGTATGATTGCCTTTACTCTGTTGGGTATTGGTAATACAATTCTGCAGGTGTCTCTTAATCCGTTGCTTACAAATGTTATAAAAGGTGAGAGGTTGACCAGCTCCCTTACAGCAGGACAGGTTATCAAGGCGGTATCCTCATTTTGCGGTCCATTCATTGCCGCCTTTGCCGCATACTATTTCGGTACATGGAAGTCACTCTTTCCGATATTTGCCGCCATTACTCTTATATCATCGCTATGGCTGGCTTTTACTCATATTCCTGAAGAAAAAAGAGATAACCCTGCATCAGGTTCAAATACGAGCATACAAAAAACCTTTTCTCTACTGAAAGAACGAACCTTACTCTTTCTTTTTCTGGGGATTGTAGCTGTGGTGGGTGTTGATGTGGGAACAAACACACTTACCCCGAAACTTCTCATGGAACGTTGTTCTATGGATGTCGCCACAGCAGGTTATGGATCGAGTGTCTATTTCCTTTGCCGTACAGTAGGTGCCTTCATTGGTGCTTTTTTGCTGATGAAAATCTCTGAAAAACTCTATTTCAGGACACACGTCATCCTTGCCGTTGCAGCTGCCATCGGACTCTTCTTTGTCTCCTCAAATGTTGGTATACTTATATTGTTGGGTTTACTGGGTTACTCAATCTCCACATTTTTCCCTATAATATATTCAATGGCTATTAAAAATAGCCCTGATAAGGCAAACGAAATATCAGGCCTCTTAATAACCGGTGTTGTGGGCGGTGGGGTTACCCCTCCTTTGATGGGTCTCTTCGCTGATTTGACAGGAAGTCAGGCCGGATCACTGGCTGTCATATCTTTTTTTATTCTCTATCTTGGTTCTCTTGCTTTTCTTAACAGAGAAACTAAGAGAACTTTGTAGATTCTGACACAGACAGATTTGAGGCATCGGTCAGATTTGACCGATGCCTTTTTTACATTGTCAGAAGGACTTGTTTGGAACATTTATTGTATGTTTTACATACTTCAGTAAAAGTGAAAAAATGTTCCAGAAATTAAGATATTTATTCATACTGATTCCGGTTTTGTCTTTCAATGCCGCTTCGGTAGCAGCGCAGCAGACCACAAAGACAGTTATCAGCGGAGTTGTCGCAGATTCAAAAAACGGATCTCCTCTTTATCTGGCGGAGATTTTAATAGAGGGAACGGTTCAGGGGACAACGACTGATCAGAATGGTTATTTTTACATGACTACTGATCGTGCCAATGTCAGCCTAAGGGTGTCGAGAATGGGGTACAACACAGAGACAGTTAAAATACTGAACAATAATTCGGAAAATCTAAGTATTTTAATGACACCTGCTATTGTTGAACTTGAAGAGGTTGTTGTCAAATCCGACAGGGTCAGATACAGAAATAAGAACAATCCGGCCGTATCACTGATAGATAGTGTCGTTGCATATAGAAATCAGAACAGGATTGAAAGTTTTGATTTCCTCAAGTACGGAAAGTATGAGAAGACTCAATTTGCTCTCAGTAATATCTCTCCGGAGTTTAAACAAAGCAAATCTCTCAGGAAGGTCAACTTTATTTTTGACAATATCGATACAGTCAAACAACCCGGTAAGGAGCTCCTCCCGCTTTATATAAAAGAGACACTTTCAGACTATTACTACAGGAAAAATCCAAGGGCGGAAAATGAGATTGTCAAGGCAGACAAGATGGTGAACTTTGAAGGATATCTTGACAATAACGGAATTACTGCATATATGAAACATCTATATCAGGATATCGATATCTACGACATGAACATAACATTCCTGACAAACCGTTTTTTAAGCCCTATTGCCAATACGGCACCTATTTTCTACAGATATTATATAAAGGATACTCTTGATATAGACGGAATCAAGTGTGTAAAGCTGTTCTTTACACCGAGAAGTAAGGCGGATATGCTTTTTCAGGGCTATATGTTTGTCTCTCTCGATGGCTCTTACGGGGTAAAGAAAATCGACATGGGGGTTAACAGGAATATCAACCTCAATTGGGTGAAGGATGTTAAGATTACGCAGGAATTCACAAAGAGTCAGAACGGAAAGTGGATAATCTCCTTTGATGAGCTTTCGGTGGACTTCGGATTCAACCAGCAGGGACTTGGAATATATGGGCAGAGGAGTGTCTCTTACAGGGACTATGTTACCAATGTTCCGTTTGATGAGGGGAAATTCAAGAAGAGTATTCCGGTTGTCGATAGCATAAAAAAGAGTGATGAATACTGGCAGGAGAACAGATACACAGAACTCTCGGACAGTGAGGAGGCAATATATTCGAATCTTGACAGCCTTCAGCGAGTGCCTGCGTTCAGGAGAACAATGGATATAATGAGGCTCGCCTTTGCCGGTTTCCATGATTTCGGAAAATTCGAGCTTGGACCAGTAGGAACATTTGCCAGCTACAATCCTATCGAGGGGGCAAGGGTAAAGATAGGGGGAAGAACGACTCCGAAACTCTTCAAAAAGCTGATTCTGGAGGGTTATCTGGCATACGGGCTAAAGGATGAGAAATTTAAGTACAATGTCGGGGCAGCATACTCTTTAACTAAGAATTCAGTATATGATTTTCCTGTAAAGAGTCTCAGGGTTAATTATCAGGTTGATACAAAAGTTCCCGGACAGCAGCTCTATTATGTTCAGGAGGGGAATGCCCTTCTCTCCTTTAAAAGAGGTGTAGATGACAAAATGTTTTACAACAAGACCTTTAAGGCTGAATTCCTGAACGAGTTCGAAAATCACTTCTCCTATACACTTGGGTATAACTATACCCGGCAATCTCCCGGCGGGGTCCTCGATTTCAAGCCGATAGATATTTCTGAAGTAAGCCTTAAGCTTAGATATGCACCCAATGAACGTTTCTATCAAGGTAAACTATATCGTGAATCGGTTTCAAGCAAATTTCCTATAATTATGTTTGATTACATCCACGGTTCTAAGGCTTTAGGCGGGGATTACGATTATAACACATTAAAATTCAACCTATATCAAATGCTATATCCGGCTTTGATCGGTTATACAACAGTGAGACTTGAGGGGGCCGCTACTTTCGGAGAGATGCCTTATCCGCTTTTGGATATTCATAATGCAAATCAGACATATTATTATCAGTCAATTGCTTATAACCTTATGAACTTCCTTGAGTTTGTATCGGACAGATATGTCTCCCTCAATATAGACCACTGTTTCAATGGGTTTATCTTCAACAAGATCCCTGTTGTGAAAAAGTTAGGGCTCAGGGAGGTGATAACTTTCAAAGTGTTGTATGGTGGGTTGAGTGACAAGAATAATCCCGTGACCAACATAAACCAAATGAAGTTTCCTGTGAACTCCGACGGTGAGATAACTACTTTTGCCTTGGGCAAGGAGCCCTATGTGGAGGTGGGCGTTGCCATTGCGAATATCTTCAAGTTTGTCAGAGTGGATTATATACACCGGCTTACTTACCTGGACCACCCGAATGTGGCAAGATCCGGGATTAGGATTATGTTTAAGTTTGATATATAGTTATGTCTATTTAGTGGAGTCTGAAATGGTGTAAGTATAAATAAAAATATGATATATCAAAATATTACCATACCTTTGTCAATAAGACAATCAAGTTTAGATTGACTTGCCCATGGCAATTCATTGTATTGCTGAAGTATAGCAAGCTTCCTCATCGTCAAAATCAAAATCAACTTTCTTGTTTTTATTACTGACCACAATAGTGCTCAGTCTGTTTTTTGTGTATAGTGTAATTTTTTTATGAGATGAAATCATTTTTTATAGGTAATAAAGAGGTACAGATCCCAATTATTCAAGGAGGGATGGGTGTAGGTATCTCATTATCCGGATTAGCTGCGGCTGTTGCCAATGAGGGAGGAGTAGGGGTTATTTCATGTGCCGGAATAGGCCTTTTATACAAGCGGACTCCTGCTGATTATCTGAAAGACAGTATTTGGGGATTGAAGGAAGAGCTGCGCAAGGTTCGTGAAAAAACGAACGGTATCGTTGGTGTAAACATTATGGTTGCACTTACCAATTTTGCAGATATGGTCCGTACCTCAATAGAGGAGAAAGCTGACATTATTTTTTCCGGAGCCGGGTTGCCATTGGATTTACCATCCTATCTTAAACCTGACAGTAAGACACTTCTTGTACCAATAGTTTCTTCAGCAAGAGCGGCTAAGCTGATTTGCCACAAATGGTCTACAAACTTTAATTATCTGCCTGATGCAATCGTGGTTGAGGGACCT
Organism: Bacteroidales bacterium; assembly: GCA_028690215.1. GTDB lineage: Bacteria > Bacteroidota > Bacteroidia > Bacteroidales > UBA932 > Bact-08. The sequence goes on from JAQVBQ010000004.1 coordinate 25,886, forward strand.
AAAGCCGGAGGACATTTAGGTTTTAAGAGAGATCAGATTGAAGATGAAAACTATATGCTTGAACATATCGTTCCTGAAGTTGTTGAAATAGCGTCACAATATGCCGCGGAGAAAAGAATCCCGGTAATAGCTGCCGGCGGGATAACTAATGGGGAGGATATGTTAAAGTTTATAAATCTTGGGGCTGAAGCTGTACAGCTGGGTAGCCTGTTTGTTCCCACTTATGAGTGCGATGCTTCTGATGCGTTTAAAAATGTCTATATTGATTCATCAATAGAAGATCTTTCAATTATTCAAAGTCCTGTAGGTATGCCCGGGCGTGCGTTTGGAGGTAAATTCATCAAGAGTGTAAGTATGGGTGAACAAAAACCAAAGGGATGCCCTTATCACTGTATTAAGACCTGTGACTTCTCCAATAGTCCTTATTGCATCATGAAAGCCCTTTTTAATGCATCTAAGGGCAATATGAATAAGGGATATGCGTTTGCCGGAGCCAATGCTTTTCTGGCAGACAAGATGAGTAGTGTCAAAGAGGTAATTCAGAGGCTTAAGTATGAGATTGAGCTGGCACAAATAAAATTTGATGCATTATTGCTCCAGGCAGTAAAATAGATTAACATTAAAATAAATAGTAGTAGATGGCAAGAACTTCATTTAATAAAAGAGAGCTGGAAAAGAAAAAGCAACAAAAAAGAGAAGAAAAGAATAAGCGTAAAGAAGAGCGAAAACTAGCAGGTGGAAGCGGGTCTTTTGAAGATATGATTGCTTATGTAGATGAGAATGGTGTTATAACAAGTACACCTCCGGATCCTTTTAATAAGAAAGAGGTTATAGCCGAAAATATATCTGTCTCAACTCCTAAGCAAGAGGACATAGTTATCCCCGTTTATATTGGCATTGTAGACCATTTTAACACCGATAAGGGTTATGGATTTATAAGGGAGACCGGTGGAAGTTCAGAAAAATTCTTTTTTCATGTCAGTGACACTAACGGCGATCTAGAAGAGAGAGCTACTGTCACATTTGAACTGGAAAGAGGTCTGAAAGGGATGGTTGCTGTTAGAATTAATAAAGCTAAATAACGTTTTACTGTTATTTAGCTTTATCTATTTGCGGTCTGGACGGGACTCGAACCCGCGACCCCATGCGTGACAGGCATGTATTCTAACCAACTGAACTACCAAACCTTTTTATGTTCCCCAAACCTAGTTCGTGATTGGGATTGCAAAGATATGCGGATTTTTAGTATTTGCAAAATTTATTACCCCTTTTTTTGAACTTCTTTAGAGAAAAATGAGAAATGGACGTTTCCGTACTTTCTTTCTTTCAGAAAGTGAGGGCTATCTTGAAAGTCATAATCTTTCGGATGCTCAAAAATAAAAAGACCACCATCAGAAAGAATGTCACTCTCCAGTATTTTATACGGGACATTGTTAAATCCTGCAAGATCGTACGGTGGGTCAGCGAAGATGAGGTCGTACTTTTTTGCACATATTTTAAGAAAGTCAAACACGTTGTGGTGTACAACCTGAATTGAAAGACCTTTGCCCAATAATTTAGCAGACTGGCTCTTTATAAAAGATGCGTGGAGAGGATTCATCTCCACAGCTGTAATATCCTTACATCCTCTCGATGCAAATTCAAACGAGATACTTCCTGTCCCCGAAAAAAGATCGAGGACTGAGATTTCCTCAAAGTCATATTGATTCGACAGAATATTGAAGAGACCCTCTTTTGCGAAATCAGTAGTAGGTCTGGCTTTGAAGTTAGCGGGAGGATTTATCTGTTTACCTCTGAGATCTCCACCTACTATTCTCATAAACTGAATGTAAGTAAGGCAAACTGCATCTCGCTGCTTGCATCCTGAAGTGGAATTTCGACATTTCTAAAATACCTGACTCTTGAGAAATACTTGGTAATATTTGAGATCTCCGATTCCGGTATAGACCCGCTTATAAACACTGTAGTCTGTTCTGGGTTGAACTGAACCTGTTTGAGCGCAAGGAAAAGATAGTAGAGAGCCGTATTGAAATGCTGCGCAGGAAAATTATTGCAGAAGGCAAGGCGTTTGTCTTCGTATATTATTATACTGGCCTCACCTTTGTTATACTTAAAAAAGATTTTGTTGATCTCACTGAAGTCAGAAGAGTGGGCCATAACCGGATAAATTGCCGGAAAAATCCTGAATGAGGGCTGTATCTCCCGGATCATATGCAGTAAAGTGCTGTTGACAGCAAAGATTATTACAATCTCTTCTGATGCCACTTCAACAATGTCTATCTCCTCAAGGTCTTCAAGAGTGTACAACTTTGTCAGATATTGAAGCTCCTCGCCTTTTTTGTATAGTTGTCTTGGTATTAAAACATACTTATGAGTGTCGTATATAATATCAACCGAACTGTATGATTTCTTCAGTATGGGCTGTGACTTGATGCAGTTATCCACATGTCTGAGGAAAATATCAGTATGTCCTTTATCCCAGTTAAAGTCAGATTTAAAGAGATAAAGAACCTTTTTGCGGGATTCTTCTATGACAGAAAAAGAAAATCCATTCAAGTCAGCCTGAATGGATAATCTTTTTTCCGTTGTCTTTCCCAGCTCCGGCTGATTCGCGACAAGCACCGGCATATTATTCCCAGTTACCTGCGTTATTGTTAGGAACATCAACACTACCCACTTTAAGGCCAGGGTATTTGTCAGCAGATGTCTTCTCGTAGTTGAGGTTTACAACAAGCTGACGTTTTAGTCCGGCAAGAAGGATGTCATAAGGAGCACATGCCTCGAAGAGAGGAACGTCTACACCTGAAACCTTACCAATGATAGCTTTCATCTCAAATTGCTGTTTTCCGCTGAAAGGAATGTACTGAATCGAATCTATGATAAAACCGTTTCTCTTGAGAAGGGTGTCTTTAACAGCTAACTTAACGCTGTCACGGTATACTCTTTTTTGTGCTACTGCCAAAGAGTCGTCAAGTGAACCAATCTGCTTGATAACAGTGATTATTCCGTTGTTATAGAAATCTAACAGAGTGTCAAAGCTGGCTGTATATCTGCCATGCTTTGTCTTATAGGCAACCTCTAAGGTACGGATGTCTTTAAGTCTCTCGATAGCTATTTTTTCACGGAACTCTTTAGCTTTATTGAACTCTACAGGTTCTTGTACGCTTCTGTAGATTAAATAGCCTAATAATACGATAATGATAGGCAGCACAATGTAAGTTAAGATATTTTTCATTGAGTTTATAGATTTTTTATATTACTTCAAAAAATAAGTTCTACAAAAGTAAGACAAATATTTAGACCCCGCAATATATTTTTCTATTTTTGCAACAAGAATTAAATAATGAAAAATTTTTTCTCAAATATGCAGATTGATAGGTTTTCTGAACTTATTTTGTCTGCTAATGAGCTAGTTATATTGAGCCACACCAATCCTGACGGTGATGCAATAGGTTCAGTAGTGGCCATGAAACGCTTTCTTACTCTACAAGGAAAGCAATCTACAATCATAATACCAAACAAGCATCCTGAATATCTCTCGTTCCTTGATCCTGATGGGGAAATGCTTGTATACAAGGAGAATAGAAAGAGGGCTGAAAACATTATCAGAAGTTGTGATCTTATTTTGGCACTTGATTTCAACCAATTGAGCAGGATAGATGAACTCGAACCAATAGTAAGAGAATCACTCTCTCATAAGGTGTTGGTTGATCATCACCCCTCTCCAGAGAAAGGACCTTTTGATCTTGTCTTTTCTGAAACTGAAATTTCATCAAACTGTGAGCTTTTATATTGGTTATTCAATTCATACAGGAATGGAGAAATGCCGCTTGAGGTGGCTGAACCTCTCTATGTGGGTATGATGACCGATACAAATAACTTTGCCAATTCTGTATTGGCTTCAACTTTCAAGATGGCATCCAACCTGATTGAGGCAGGGGTGGATAAGGAGAGATTGCAGCACCTTGTTTTCGGTGGATTTAACGAATCCAGAATGAGGCTTATGGGACATCTTCTTTCTGAAAAGATGACTATACTGCCCGAATTTGAGGCCGGATTCATAATGCTTTCAAAGGAAGATCAGGAGAGGTTTTCTTTTTCCGAGGGAGACTCTGAGGGTTTTGTAAACATACCGCTCTCAATAAAAGGAATAAATATATCTGCTCTTTTTACTGAATCCGAAGGTGTGGTGAGAGTTTCTCTAAGATCTTCGAATGACTTTTCAGTTAATAAAATGGCCAGGAGGTTCTTTAATGGAGGTGGACATGAGAGGGCTTCAGGTGGAAAGCTATTTATTCCGTTCGACCAGGTTGCGGACTATTTTATGGAATCTCTTAATATATGTATAGAGGAGTATAGAAATGAACAGATTTAGAGCCCATCTTAGTTTTTTATTACCACTTCTTTCAGTCGTTCTGATTGTTATATCTTGTACCGACAAAGAGCAGCAGACGGTCTTGGAGGAAGAAGTGAAGAAAATTGATACCTATGTGGAAGCACAGAATAAATCCGGTAAAAGTGTTGTAATATCCGGGGGTTCAAGTAGGATTATTTATGAAAATGGCGGGGATATTTCTGTGGAAAAAGGGGATTCTGTATATTTGAATTATGCAGGATATATATTTTCAACTGGTTTGGGCACAATTTTTGACACCAACATGGAGTCTTTGTCGTCTAAGATTGGAATAGATATTTATAACAGGGGGCTTAATGCCGGTAAGGTTGTGGTAGGAAAGGGTGAATTGCTTAAGGGCCTTGAGTTGGGACTACTTGGAGCAAAGAAGGGAGAGCACTCTTATATAGTTTTTCCTTCATCGATGGGTTACGGCAATGACAAAAAAGGTGTAGTGCCGCCAATGTCATCTCTTATTTTTGAAATTTGGATATTGAATATTGTAAAAAATTAAATACGATCTTTGCTAATGAATAAGTTGTTTAAAACAAGTCTGTGGCTCCTTGCTTTTACTTTTATAATAGTCTCTTGCGCTAAAGAGGAGACAGAAAATAATGATGATTTAGAGAAGAGATATATTGAATCTCATGTGAAGGTCATATACAAGGATACCTTGACAAAAACAGAATCAGGTCTGTATATAATTAACCTTAAGGAGGGTAGCGGAAATTCTATTACTGACACTTCCGGCGTATACGTCAGATATTCTGTAATGGATTTCAAGAATAATTATACAAAATCCACTTACGAATCAGTAGCAAAGATCATGGGATCTTATGCCGACTCAATCTATTTCGGACCGCAGCTATTTCAGATGGGAGACTTCTCTTTGATGAGAGGAGTTGAAGAGGCATTGAAAATGGTGAAAGAGGGCGGGAGAATCCGGTTTATAATCCCTACATGGTTGTCTGACTATAACTACACCGGCAGTACATATGGGCTTTCTGCACCCGCGGTTTATGACATAGAGGTAGTGAAAGTTGTCCCTAGTATTTCAAAATTCCAGATTGATACACTGGAAGCATTCAGTGAAAAGTTTCATGGAGGAATTGATTCTCTGTCATACGGCTTCTACCACAAATCTCTGGAAGCAGGTATTGGAGACACTTTGGCTGTGGATGACTATATCTCTTTCTGGTATGTTGCCCGTTTGCTGGACGGTTTTGTTGTAGATACCAATATTGAGGATACAGCAAGAAAATATAGGATATACAGCACATCAAAGTCCTATACTTCGCTCGGTCACACAGTAGTAGAGCCAAACTCCTCTTCAGAGAGCGATCTTATCCCCGGTATTGACAAAGCTCTTTTAAATATGAAACATGGCGGAGTCTCTGTTGCTTTCTTCTCGTCTGACTGGGGCTACGGCTCAAAAACGAAGTCTTTTGGAAGATATCAGCCGATGGTATATTGGATAAAGGTTGATACAGATGGTAAAGATGATGTGGATGAAAAGTAATTCTTGCCATTAATACTTATATGTATGAGAGGGCTGCCGGAAGGCGGCCCTTTTCTGTTGCCATTATAGATTAAGATTTTATTACCCACACAGCCCCCGGCCATGTTTGTTTTTTAGCATATTTTACGAAGTGTTTTTCGGAAAAGGCTGAGGACCGTTCAACGACCGGAGGGAGGCGTTCCGGAAGCCCCGAAAAACACGAGGAAAATAGCGTTAAGAAAAACAACAATGACCGGAGGCTGTGTGGGTAATAAAAGAGACGGGGATTATTGACATAAAAAAGAGGGCCAAAATTACTTTTGACCCTCTTGTATTTGTATCCGGAGATGTGTTAACCAATAAAGTGGTAGTGAGGTCCGAATCTTTCGAAAGCTGCCTTGTCAAGCTCTTCACGATGTTCAGGATGAGCTATGCTGATAATAAGTTTAGCTCTTTCTTGAAGAGATTTGCCGTATAGATTTACTGCACCGTACTCAGTTACGAACCAGTGAATGTGGTTTCTGGTGGTAACTACACCTGCACCGCTTGTCAGAACAGGAGCAATCTTACTGATGCCCTTATTGGTTACAGATGGCATGGCTATGATTGCCTTACCTCTTTCTGAAAGTGATGCTCCGTAAATAAAGTCAACCTGTCCTCCTACACCTGAGAAGAATTTTGTTCCGAGTGAATCGGCACAAACCTGTCCGGTGATATCTACCTGAAGGGCAGAGTTGATAGCTGTCACCCTTGGGTTCTTGGCAATGATGAAAGGATCGTTTGTATAAGCAACGTCCATCATTCTTACCATTGGGTTATCGTCAATAAAGTCGTAGCAGGTCTGTGATCCCATCAGGAATGTTGAAACCATCTTTCCTTTATCTATTACCTTGTTTGCTCCGTTGATAACACCTTTCTCAACCAGTGGGAGAACGCCGTCGGCAAACATCTCAGTGTGTATTCCGAGATTCTTGTGATTTCCCAATTGTGCAAGTACTGCATTAGGAATAGCACCGATACCCATTTGAATACAAGCTCCGTCTTCGATCAGCTCAGCACAATTTTTTCCAATTGCAGACTCGATCGCGTCAGGATCTGTAAAGTGAGCAGGTTCAAGAAGACCGTCGCACTCAACGAAATAATCTATCATACTTGTAGGTATCATAGCATCGCCCCATGCTCTAGGAACGTTCTTGTTTACCACTGCTATAACATGCTCTGCACATTCAATCGCTGCAAGTGTCGCATCGACAGATGTTCCAAGTGAAACAAATCCATGCTTGTCTGGAGGGGAAACCTGGATCATGGCAACGTTGCAAGGTAGTACTCCGCTCCTGTATAGTTTCTGAGTCTCACTCAAAAAGATTGGAATATAATCTGCATAACCTGCCTGTACGTTTTTACGAACATTGCCTCCTACAAAAAAAGCCTGATGAAAGAAGACTCCTTCATATTTCGCATCTGTGTAGGGAGCTCCACCCTCTGTGTGAAGGTGATGGATGCGTACATCTTTCAGTTCTCCTGTATCACCTCTGCGCATTAACGCGTCTATGAGGATTTTAGGGGCACTGGCCACACTGCTGAAATGGATGTGATCTCCAGATTTGACAACTTTTACAGCCTCGTCGGCGCTGATAAACTTAATGTTGTTTAGCATGATAAATTGTTAATATTTAATTGGTTTCAATATTTATTCACTTTTTCAATTAGGGGGCAAATGTATGAATTTTTTCTATCTTTGCACAATCATAAAAACCAGCTGATGACAATAATTACAATCACGAGCGACTGGAACAATGGTGACTATTACACCGGAGCTCTGAAGGGTATGCTATTGTCATTAAATAGTGGCATTACTATTACTGAGATTACCAATTCAATCCCTTCGTTTGATGTATTGCAGGAGGTCTTTATATTGAAGAACACCTTCAGGTTTTTTCCTAAAGGGACTATACATCTTATGGGAGTCATGAGTGAACCCTCTCCCGAGTCGGGAATGGTTGTAGTTTATGCAGAGGGACACTATTTTATCGGGATTAACGACGGAAGGTTTTCATTATTGCTTGACCCTCTTCCTGCAATAGCTTTTGCATTGAATGATGATGAGTCACATGACTCTTTCTCTTCCCTGAAACTATTTGTCAAAGGTGTCGATACTGTTATAAACAATACCTTCAGTGAGAATACGGTTGCTACTGATGTTAAGTCTGAGTCATCGCCTCAGGTTGTGTATAATGATGATTCAATAACAGGAAGGGTGGTCTATATAGACTCTTTCGGCAATGCCATAACAAATATTGACAAGACCCTTTTTGACAGAATTCACAGGGGGAGGAACTATACAATATATATTCAGGGTCCATACTCAAAAATCCGATCTGTCTCGGCAGGATATTCTTCCCATTATCCCGGACAGATCTTTGCTATGTTCAACTCTTTGGGATTGCTGGAATTAGGTGTCTATCAGGGGAATATTGCAACACTGGAAAATATAAATACCGCAACGGAAATAAAAATAAGATTTGATAAATAAAAAATGAAAAAAGGAAGAGAAGAGGAGATTCGTGCATTTGTTAGATTACTTGACATAATGGATGAATTGAGGGAGAAGTGTCCATGGGACAGGGAGCAGACAACAGAGTCGCTCAGGCCGCTAACAATTGAAGAGACTTATGAGCTCAGCGATGCAATCATGAATTCGGATGATTTCAACATTAGCAAGGAGTTGGGTGACATAATGCTTCATATTGTCTTTTATGCCAAAATAGGATCGGAGAAAGGGACATTTAACATAGTCGATGTTATGGATAGATGCTGTGACAAACTTGTCTACAGACATCCTCACGTCTTTGCGGAGACACAGGTCTCAGGGGCAAGGGATGTGATTGAGAATTGGGAGCAGTTGAAGAGAAAGGAGAAAGATGGCAATAAGACTATTTTATCAGGAGTTCCATCTTCATTGCCATCAATAGTAAAGGCATACAGGGTGCAGGATAAGGTACGAGCTGTCGGTTTTGACTGGGAAAAGAGAGAGCAGGTATGGGATAAGGTACGTGAGGAGATAGGTGAGTTTGAAACCGAGATGAAGAGGAGATTCCCTGACGGAAACGTAAATAAAAATGAGACTGTAGGAGATGAGAAGCTTGAGGGAGAGTTTGGTGATCTGCTCTTCTCTATCATTAATGCGGCAAGATTGTACAACATAAATCCTGATACTGCCCTTGAGATGACAAATCGTAAGTTTATAAGAAGGTTTGGGTATCTTGAAAGTGAGGCTCAGAAACGTGGACTCTCTTTGAAAAACATGTCTCTTCAGGAGATGGATCAGATCTGGGATGATGCAAAGAAACTGGAGGAGAATTAATGGAGGAGTGGCTCGTCAGAAGTGAACTTATGCTTGGCAGTGAAGTCATTGGCAGAATGAAGGGTGCCAGAGTTGCTGTGATTGGTCTTGGAGGTGTAGGTGCCTATGCTGCGGAGATGATTGCAAGAGCTGGTATTGGTTCAATGCTTATCCTGGATTCGGATGTTGTCAACCCATCAAACAAGAACCGCCAGTTACTGGCACTGGACAGCACTATGGGAAAAAACAAAGCGGAGATAATGGCTGCCAGACTGAAAGATATTAATCCTGAGATCGAGTTGACTATTGTTACTGAATATCTGACAGAGGAGAATGTTGCCGGACTGATAGGGCGTGATAGGATTGACTATGTGGTTGATGCTATTGATACTCTCTCTCCCAAGATTGCTCTTATCAAACATACTCTATCCAAGGGATTACCACTAGTAAGTTCAATGGGTGCCGGGGCAAAACTTGATGCCACAAAGCTTGAGATTGCCGATATCTCTAAATCCTATAATTGTCCGCTGGCATATATGCTCAGGAAAAGGCTGAGAAAGGAGGGTATCAGCAAGGGGTTCAAGGTAATTTTCTCAAAAGAGTTACCTGACACCGATGCAATTGTTCCGGTTGAGGAACAGAACAAGAAGTCAATGGTTGGAACAATATCATATCTGCCTGCTGCTTTCGGATTGCTTTGTGCTCAGGTGGTTATATGTCACCTTATAGAGACCTACAGCGTAAATGAAAATTATTAATTACATTTGTTTTCTGTAACCTTAAATTTAAACCTGTAATGAAAGTTGAAATTCGTGAGGCAGTAACCGATGCTCAAATCAGGGCTTTCGTCCGTTTTCCTCATAATCTGTACAAGAATTGCAAGCAATATGTTCCTGTTTTTGACAATGGGGAGATTCACTCTTTGACTAAGAGTCCCTCACTGGAATATTGCCAGATTAAACTATGGCTTGCCTATTCTGAAAGAAACGAGATTATAGGCCGTATTGCCGGGATTTACAATCCAAAGGCAAATGAGTATCAGTCTAACAAAAGGGTGAGATTCGGGTGGTTTGATTTTATAAATAATTTTGAGGTAGCATCATCACTTCTCTCTATGGTTGAGAAGTGGGGCTTGTCATTGGGTATGACAGAGATACATGGTCCGTTAGGATATAATACCTGGTATAGACAAGGGATATTGATCGAGGGGTTTGAGAACACACCACCTTCAAATTGTCTCTATAACTATCCATACTACGATGAGATGCTTGAGCGTCTTGGATATGGTAAACAACTTGACTGGATACAGATAAAACTTGAAGCGAATGTAGGAGTTCCGGATAAACTCCGGAGGATAAACGAAATGCTTCTGGAAAAGCATAAACTTAGAATTGTGGATGTAGAGAAGTTTAAAAAGAACAAAAAGATGCTCTTTGACTTCTTCGAAAGCTATAATACAAGTTTCAGAAATATACCGAATTTTGTTCCTCTAAACAGCGCTGAAATTGATGAGATTGGTAAGGAGTATATGTCTTTGTTGAAGGATGAGCTGACATGTCTGATTCTTGACGAAAATGACAAAATAGCTGCATTTGCGGTATGTTTCCCAAGCTTGTCGGAAGCCATGAAGAAAGCAAAAGGCAAGATGTTTCCATTCGGATGGTACCACATTCTGAAGAGTTTCAAAAAGTATGACAGTATAGACCTTATGATAATGGGTGCCGCAAAAGAGTGGCAAAACACAGGCATATCATCAGTTTTGCATACTTACCTTGCAACTCGTTTCAAGGACCTTGACATTAAATATGCTATCACAAATCCTCAGGCAGAAGAAAATACTGTGTTTAAGGTATGGGAAAGGTATCATTACACACCTTACATGAAGAGAAGGTGTTATATTAAAAATCTTTAACAGACATGAAAGTCTCTGAAATATGTTCACTTATAGACGGGGTTGTCGTGATAGGAGAGTCGCGGCTGGAAGATGAAGTGGAGTATGCTTTTGCTTCTGATCTTATGAGTGATGTGCTTACAGTTAAAATCCAGAATTTTATTTTGTTGACAGGACTTTGCAACATACAGTCTGTAAGGACTGCAGAGATGTCTGACGTACCATATATGATAGTGTGCCGCAACAAGCAGGTAACACCCGATATGTTGGAGATAGCAGAAGAGAGCAATATAGTGATTATCTGCACACAGTATTCATTGTTCCGTTGTGCAGGAGTCTTGTATTCAAATGGATTAAAACCGGTTTATTAATATGCACTTGGAATTCAATGTTGAAGGCGGTGATTTCTCTAACGCAGGAAGTGCCTCATCGCAAATCAAGAGGGTGCTGAAGCAACTCAATATCGATCCATCTGTGATAAAAAGGGTCGTGGTTGCTTTGTATGAGGCAGAGGTCAACATTGTGGCGCATGCATACAGGGGTAGGATTGATGCAGAGATAAGCAGTTCCGGTATAGTGTTGAAACTAGAGGATGAGGGGCCGGGAATTCCGGATGTTGAGAAGGCTATGACAAAGGGTTTCTCCACGGCTTCGAAAGAGGTAAGAGAGATGGGCTTCGGAGCCGGGATGGGTTTGCCGAACATAAGTGACAACTCGGATGTATTTACAATAGATACCATAGTAGGTAAGGGAACCTCCTTGAATATAGAGATAAAGTTCAGATGAAACTGGAGCAGACTACATACAACAGAGCACTTGAAATAGTCAACGATATATGCATCGGTTGCTCTCATTGTATGAAGGTTTGTCCGACAGAGGCTCTGAGAGTATTGGAGGGAAAGGCAAAGATTCATGTCGATTGGTGTATAGACTGCGGAGAGTGTTACAGAGAGTGTCCTACTCGTGCAATAAGGGTTATGGATGATGACTTCCGTCAGATATTCAATTATAAGAACCGGGTATTGCTAGTTCCTTCTGTATTCTATGCGCAGTTCAATGATAATATAACCAAGAAGCAGATTAACGATATAATAGGGGAGCTCGGTTTTACTGAGATTTGTGCTGTTGAGCAGAGTATAGATTCTCTGATAGATGAGGAGAATGAATATGTCAGAAATGCAGTGAAACCGGTGATATCATCTTTTTGTCCGGCAGTGGTAAGACTTGTACAGGTTAGATTCCCATCTCTAGTAGAGAATATAATGAGATTGCTCCCGCCAATAGAGATAACTGCCCAGTATTATAAACGAAAATATTCCGAAAAAGGTATTCCTGAAAGTGAACTTGGCATTTTCTATCTTACTCCGTGTATAGGTAAAATTGCAGCTGTAAAGTCTCCAGTAGGAGGGTACACATCTCCGATTCATGGCGTTATTAATATGGATTATTTTTATAACAAGGTCTATCTTGCTTATAAACAACGGATGCCGATTACAAAGGAGGTGCTTGTCAATAGTGCAATATCATCTAAAGGTGTTTTGTTTCCAACAACCGGAGGTGAAGCAACTCATATTGAGGGGAAGACTCTTTCAATAGACGGGATGAAAAATGTTATAGACTTCCTTGAGATGCTTGAAAATGAGGAAGTTAGTGGAGTTGATTTTCTCGAACTAAGAGCTTGTGACGAATCTTGTGCGGGAGGTATTCTTTCTCACAGAAATCGTTTTCTGATAGCTGAGAGTATGAGGAAATACGCATCTACTTTAGGAAAAACACATGCACTCGTCGATGATTACAAAAAACACTGTTCTGCCGTGATACACATGGAAAAGGTTGAGCCGCGATCAATGGTAAAATATGACAGGGATCTTGATATGGCAATCATTAAGATGGAGAAAGCGAGAGAACTAAGAAAACTTTTTCCAGGCATTGACTGCGGAGCATGCGGGGCACCTAGTTGTGAGGCTTTGGCCGAGGATGTTGTGAAGCAACAGGCTGATATTAATGACTGTATATTCCTGAGAACTCTATATGAAAAGAGGGGAGAACTCTCTCTTGAAGAGGCTGTTAAGATTATGGAGAGTATTTGGGGAAAAGATCGTTTTGTAAAAAGAAATAATTAATTACCCGATATGATAGTAAAAGATGTAATTGAAAAGTTAAATCTGGAAATCTTCTCTGCCCCGGAGGGTGTTGACAGGGTTGTCAAGGGAGGATACACCTCAGACCTGCTTTCAGATGTAATGGGCCACGCAAAGGAGGGACAAATCTGGATTACCCTTCAGACTCACAAGAACATAATGGCAGTAGCCACGCTGAAAGATCTTGCAGCAATAGTTCTCGTTAAAGGTTTTAAGCCTGAGGCCGATACAATTGAGGCATCATTGTCGGAAGGAATTCCTATATTGGGTAGTAATCTGGAGGCATTTGAACTCTCCGGAGAACTGTTCAATATACTCAAATGATAAGGGCAGACCTTCACATCCATACGATTCTCTCCCCATGCGGAGACATTGAGATGACCCCCTCTTTTATTGTAAAAAAAGCAAAAGAGAAGGGGCTCGATCTTATTGCTGTCACAGACCACAACTCAACAAAACAGTGTGAAGAGGTGGTAAGGATAGGTAAACGGGAAGGGGTGGAGGTTTTGTGTGGGGCTGAAATAACTACAAAAGAGGAGGTTCATGTTATTGCTCTGGTTGATTACTCTGTGAGGAATCTCTTACAGGAGTGGATAGAGAGCTATCTTCCGAATATACCGAACAATGAGGAGTATTTTGGATATCAATTAGTAGTTAATGAGATGGAGGAGGTTTTATATCAAGAACCAACTCTTCTCATTAGTGCGCTAAACAGGTCAATAGACCAGACAGAGGAGTTCATTCATTCAATAGGGGGGCTTTTTATACCGGCACATATAGATAAACCTCAGAACTCCCTGATAAGTCAGCTTGGCTTTGTGCCTCCCGGTTTAAAGGCTGATGCCCTTGAGCTCTCTCCAAGAGCGGATCTGCAGGCGTTGATCAGTTCGTGCAGCTGGTTAAAGGATTATTGTTTCCTGCACTCCTCAGATGCCCATTATCCCTCTGATTTCGGAGATATTTTTACATTTTTTGATATAGATAAACCCAATTTCGAGTCCCTTAAAGGTGCCCTGAAAAATAATAAAGTGTTGTTATGAATGATTTGGCTATGCATATACTGGATATAATCCAGAACTCCCTGAGTGCAGGTGCTATCCTTGTAAAGCTGACTGTAGAGGAGGATGTGCTGTCGGACAGGCTCGAGATAATAATTGAGGATAATGGTTGTGGTATGGACAAGGAGCAGATAGAGCGACTTACAGATCCTTTCTTTACCTCCAGGACAACAAGAAAAGTAGGGATGGGTATTCCTCTCCTTAAACAATCTGCAGAGCAAAGTGCCGGTGGAATAGAGATAAAATCTGAAGTCGGTGTGGGTACCTATGTGAGAGCATGGTTGAAGATGTCCCATATAGACCGTCCTCCTCTGGGAGATGTTCCTAATGCCTTTATTCTTACTGTGTCGGCTAACCCCGACAAGGATTTTATTCTTCGCTATATAATCGGTAGGAATGAGTATGTTTTTGATACAATAGAGATCAAGGAGGCACTGGAGGGTACTCCGCTCAATGATGCGTCAGTCATAAGGATTCTGACTGATATGATTAAAGAGAATATCAAAGATCTGAGAAATGAATAAAACTCATATTGTTGTGCTTTCGGGGGCAGGAATCAGTGCCGACAGCGGACTTGAGACATTCCGCGATGAAGATGGCCTGTGGGCAAAACACAGAGTTGAAGATGTCTGTACACCGGAGGCTCTTATAAGAAACCCGGAGCTTGTACTTGATTTTTATAATAAAAGGAGACATCAGCTCAAATCTGCAGAACCGAATGAAGGTCATAAAGCTATTGCAAAGCTTGAAAAGTTCTATGATGTAGATGTTATAACACAGAATGTTGATGATTTGCATGAGAGGGCCGGGAGTTCCAGAGTGCTCCATCTCCATGGCGAATTGAATAAATGCAGAAGTATGAAAGATCCGTCATACATAGCCGAAATTAAAGATGACTTGCATGTGGGCGATCTTGCACCGGACGGGGGTCAGTTAAGGCCCCATATAGTTTTTTTCGGAGAATCTGTCCCAATGTTTGAAAAGGCAGGAGAGATTGCATCAAAAGCTGATATATTAATAGTTGTAGGAACATCCCTGGAGGTCTATCCTGCTGCTTCGCTTATCTATAATATTCCTGACAATATTCCTGTCTATCTTGTTGACCCATCCCCTGCAAAGGTTAGATTGAGAGGTGTCAGGTATATTTGCGAAAGAGCGGCTTTAGGCTTACCCAAGTTATACGATGAACTTGTTTCGTATAAAATGATTACAATTTTTAACTAAAAAGTTAAAAATTATTTGTTTTTGATATATTTATTACTAATTTTATACTTTATCACAAACGATTAACTATCAAATAACCAATTATTTATGAACAAGATTAAATCAATTGACGATTTGCGCAAGATGAAGCAAGATCTTGAGTCCGGAATGAATATCCGTGAAAAGAGCAACTCGCCAGAGTCTTTAGTTCAGATACGCGTGGCTATGGCAACATGTGGGATCGCTGCGGGAGCAAGAACTGTCATGAACACTCTTATCGAGAAGATTGAAAAAGACAAAGTACAGGCAGTAGTAACTCAGGGTGGATGCATGGGATATTGTTATGCAGAACCTACAGTTGAAGTAAGGATTCCCGGAAAGGATCCTGTTGTTTTTGGCTATGTTGACTCAAAGGTTGCAATTGACATCATTGAGAAGTATATCGGAAAGGGAGAACTCCTTGAAGGTATCATTCCTGTTAATTACCAGACCATAAACGAAAAAAAATAGAGGGATATGGCACAGTATAAAATGCATCTTTTAGTTTGCGGCGGAACAGGTTGCCGGGCATCACAAAGTGAGAAGATTGCCGTTAATCTTAAAGAGGAGATAAAAAATCTCGGTCTAGAGAATGAGGCACAAGTTGTCATAACCGGTTGTTTTGGTTTTTGTGAAAAGGGCCCAATAGTTAAAATCGTTCCTGATAACACTTTTTATACTCAGGTAAAACCGGAGGATTGCAAGGAGATTATCAGTGAGCACGTACTTAAGGGAAGAAAGGTAACAAGATTGCTGTATGAAGATCCATCAACAAAAGAGCACATTTCAGACTCTAAGCACATGGGCTTCTATCAGAAACAGATCCGTATTGCTCTCAGAAATTGTGGATTTATCAATCCTGAAAATATTGACGAGTATATTGCACGTGACGGATATGCTGCACTGGGCAAGGTTCTGACAGAGATGACTCCTCAGCAGGTTATTGACTTAATCAAGAAGTCAGGCCTCAGAGGAAGGGGCGGCGGAGGATTCCCTACTGGTCTCAAGTGGGAGATAGCAGCAGGTAATAAGGCTGATCAGAAATATGTAGTCTGCAATGCCGATGAGGGAGACCCGGGAGCATTTATGGACCGTTCGATACTTGAGGGTGACCCTAACTCTATTATTGAGGCAATGGCAATCTGCGGTTATTGTATCGGTGCAACTAAGGGTATCGTCTATATCCGTGCAGAGTATCCTCTTGCGATAGAACGTTTGAAAATAGCAGCCAGACAGTGTCGTGAATATGGCCTTCTGGGGAAAGATATTCTTGGTTCAGGATTCGATTTTGACCTCGAGCTAAGATACGGAGCCGGAGCTTTCGTATGCGGTGAGGAGACAGCTTTAATCCACTCGATGGAGGGACTCAGAGGTGAACCAACCGTAAAACCACCATTCCCTGCTCAAAGCGGTTATCTGGGAAAACCAACCAATGTAAATAACGTTGAGACTTTTGCAAATATTCCTGCCATAATTCTAAAAGGTGCAGAATGGTTTTCAAGCATTGGCTCTGAGAAGTCAAAGGGTACCAAAGTGTTTGCACTTGCAGGAAAAATCAATAACGTAGGCCTTATCGAGGTTCCTATGGGAACAACTTTGAGAGAGGTTATTTTTGAAATCGGCGGTGGAATAAAAGATGGCAAGAAGTTTAAAGCTGTCCAGACAGGAGGTCCTTCAGGCGGATGTCTGACTGAAAAACATCTTGACACACCTATTGATTTTGATAACTTGATTGCTGCAGGCTCTATGATGGGTTCCGGCGGTATGATTGTTATGGACGAAGATGACTGTATGGTATCAGTTGCTAAATTCTATCTTGAGTTTACAGTAGACGAGTCATGCGGAAAATGTGCCCCATGCCGTGTAGGTAACAAGAGGTTGCATGAAATGCTTGAGAAGATATGCAGTGGTAAGGGAACAATCGAAGATGTCGAATATCTCAAAAACCTCGGTGCTGTTATCAAAGATACAGCTCTCTGCGGTCTCGGGCAGACATCTCCAAACCCTGTTCTCTCTACTATTCAGCATTTCTACGATGAGTATAAGGCTCACGTTACTGAGAGAATATGTCCTGCCGGTCAGTGTAAGGCACTGAAACTTTATACTATTCTCACTGATAAGTGTACAGGTTGTACAGCATGTTCAAGATCATGCCCTGTAGGAGCGATTTCTGGAGAGAAGCGCCAACCTCATGTAATTGATGCTGATAAGTGTATCCGTTGCGGTGCATGCTACGATAAGTGTAAGTTTACTGCAATTCATGTTCAATAATGTATTCTCTGTTATGGAAAAAATCAAAATCACTATAGACAAGAAAGAGATAGAGGTTGCAAAAGGCACTACTATCTACAAGGCTGCAAAGGATAACGGAATACATATTCCAACCCTATGTTATCTTAACCTGGACCATCTTAAGATTGAAAACCGTCCCGGCGGCTGCAGGGTTTGTGTTGTTGAGGTTGAAGGAAGAAAGAATCTTGCTCCCTCATGTTCCACTGAATGTACCAACGGAATGGTTGTTAAAACTCACACAGTGAGGGTTCTGAATGCAAGAAAGACAGTATTGGAACTGATACTTTCAGACCACCCTAAAGATTGTCTCGTATGCTCATCTTCAGGACAATGTGATCTGCAAAGTTTGTCTCAGACTCTTGGAATCAGAGAGATTCACGCTGTTGAGAACGCTGCAGTTTCAACATATAGAAAAGATATCTCTCCTGCTCTCAGAAGGGATATGGACAAATGTATAATGTGCCGTCGTTGTGAGACTATCTGCAATACAGTACAGTCAGTGGGAGCGCTTAGCGCAATTAACCGCGGATTTATGTCTGTTGTTGCACCGGCTTTTGAGCAGGACCTTATAGATTCTCCATGTACATTCTGCGGACAGTGCGTTGCTGTATGCCCTACAGGTGCGCTTACACCGGTGGATGATACAGGAAGGGTAATCAGAGCTCTGTCAGATCCTACAAAGACCGTTATAGTACAGACAGCTCCTGCAGTCCGTGCTGCTCTTGGTGAGGAGTTCGGTCTGGAGCCTGGAACTCTTGTTACAGGGAAACTTGTAGCTGCATTACGCACACTCGGATTTGACAAGGTTTTTGATACAGATTTTGCTGCAGACCTTACAATTATGGAGGAGGGTACCGAACTGCTTGGCAGGATCTCAAAATTCCTTGAAGGAGACAAGAATGTCAAACTTCCTATACTGACATCATGCTGCCCTGCATGGGTCAACTTCTTTGAGAACAATTATCAGGATATGCTTGATGTACCTTCTACAGCAAGATCTCCTCAACAGATGTTCGGTTCAATTGCAAAGAACTATTATACAGGACTTTTGGGTATAAAGAGAGAGGATCTGGTTGTAGTTTCTGTGATGCCTTGTCTTGCTAAAAAATATGAATGTCAGAGGGAAGAGTTTAAAACAGATGGTAATCCTGATGTTGACTTCTCAATTTCAACAAGAGAACTGGCAAGTCTTATCAAAGCTGCAAATATTGACTTCAATGCTCTTGAAGAGGAGGATTATGACTCACCTCTCGGAGAATCTACCGGAGCCGCAGTTATTTTCGGCGCAACAGGTGGTGTGATTGAAGCTGCAGTACGTACAGCTTATGAGGTCTTCACTAAAAAGAAACTTGATAGGATAGATTTTACTGAACTCAGGGGACTTGAGGGTATCAGGACTGCTTCAATAGATTTTAACGGAACGATGATCAATATAGGAATTGCTCACCAACTCGGTAATGCACGCAAGCTTCTTGACGGCATTCGTGCAGGTCTGTACAATTTCCACGCTATTGAAATCATGGCTTGTCCAGGTGGATGTATCGGCGGTGCCGGTCAACCTTTGCATCATGGTAACTCTGATATTATAAAAGCCCGTTTTGATGCTATATACAGGGAGGATGCGGGTAAGAGAATCCGTAAATCTCACGAGAATCCTTATATAGTCAAACTGTATGAGGAGTATCTGGGTCATCCTTTGAGTGAAAAAGCTCACCATTTGTTACATACTCACTACTTTGAAAAAAACAAAAAATAATTCACCATGGGCGCATTTAAAATACAAGAGTGTCACAAAAAGACAATAGCAGATATTTGTACATATTATAAGAATGAACCGGGTAACCTTATAAAGATTCTTTACAGTGCACAACGTGAGTTGGGATACCTTCCTGAGGATATTCAGAGGGAGGTTGCAAGAATACTGAATATATCCGTTGCCAGGGTGTATGGGGTTGTCTCTTTCTATTCTTTCTTTACTATGACTCCTAAGGGAAAATACCCTATCTCAGTATGCATGGGTACTGCATGTTATGTTCGTGGTGCCGAGAAGGTGCTTGATGAACTAAAAAGCCAGCTTAATATTAAAGTGGGTGGTGTAACAGAAGACGGTAAGTTCTCGCTTGACTGCTTGCGTTGTGTAGGTGCCTGCGGACTTGCTCCTGTTATGCTTATTGGGGAGAAGGTTTATGGCCGTCTGGATGCATCCAAGATAAAGGAGATTCTCGACAGTTACGAATAAACTACCCTCTGGCCTCCATCAGACCTTTAAGGCTTCTGATGCGGACCACCTTTTTATTGATTGAAATAAGGCCGTCTCTTGACATTTCGCTTAATGCACGTGCAAGAGACGGCCTTGTCACACCAAAAAATGCTGCAAGTTCTGTCTGGTTTTTATCCATGACAACAGTGAAGGTATCACCATCTATCTGTTGTGTAGACATATGCAGTCCTAGTATGTAATGGGCCAACTTTGCCTTTATAGTCCTGACAGAGAGCATCTGGATCTTATCCGAGAGAAACTTGGTTTTGTCTGCATTATATCTTAAATATCTCATCAATAAATTCTGATCTTTCTGAAACACTTTCAGAATTTGCTCTCTTGCCATAAAGAGTATCTTGCTTTTCTCGAGGGCAGTCACATCGACAGGAAAACAGTTAGTTGTGGCAAAAATAAATGCCGAAGCCAATGGGGTTACAGCATTGATGGTTTCAATATGCAGAAGAGCTCCGTTTTCTGCAATCATATCTGTTCTGACGCTGCCTTCAATAAGAATGTAGAGCCCTTTGCAAAGGTCTCCCTGTCTTGCAATCACATCGTTTTTACCGTACTCTCTTATGGAGTATTCTATCCCTTCGGGAATTGCCGACTCATAATCGTCATAGAGTTCTCCGAAAAAATTGAACTTTGGAATTCCCTGATTGTTTTTTGTTTGCATGCTGATAGAAATGTTCTTATCAAAAATACAACAATTTTATCTCTGTAACAATTATTACACTTTTTCGTATAACAGATAGGTACCTTTGTAAAAATCACAATTAAAATTACTTATTATGAATAAGATGTTTTGTTTCCAATGTCAGGAGACAGCCAGAAATCAGGGCTGCACTGTGCAAGGTGTCTGCGGTAAGACTGCAGACGTTGCAAACTTACAGGACTTACTGGTTTTCCTCTGTAAGGGAATCTCTCATTTCTCTGTTCCTCTGAGAGAAATGGGTGTGGAGAGCGCTGAGGTGAACAAGTTCATCACAGATTCTCTCTTCATGACTATTACAAATGCCAATTTTGATAAAGATCGTTTTGTTAAAAGGATAACAGAAGCATTGGTTTTAAGGGATAATTTGAGGTCTCTCTATGTTTCAAAAGGTGGAGATATCGCGAAGATCAAGTTTGATGGTGCATTCTGGTCTTCAGACGATGTTGCTGCAATGGAGGAGAAGGCTGCACAGGTTGGTGTGCTGGCAACAGAAAATGAGGATGTACGCTCTCTCCGCGAGTTGACAGTCTATGGATTAAAAGGTATGGCTGCATATGGAGAACATGCATTTAACCTTGGTATGGAAGATCCGGAGATATATGCATTTATGCAGAAGGCACTTGTGGCTGTGACAGATGATTCACTTTCAGCGGATGCCCTGGTCACACTTGTGCTTGAGACAGGTAACCACGGTGTAAAGGTGATGGCTCTTCTTGACAAGGCAAATACCACAAAATACGGCAATCCGGAGATAACAAAAGTTAATATCGGCGTCGGGAAAAATCCGGGTATTCTTATTTCCGGTCATGACCTGAGAGATATGGAGGATTTGCTCAAACAGACCGAAGGTACCGGTGTTGATGTTTACACACATTCTGAAATGCTTCCTGCAAATTACTACCCTGCTTTCAAGAAATACAAACATTTTGTAGGCAACTATGGAAGCTCATGGTGGAGACAGGTACAGGATTTTGAAACCTTTAACGGGCCGGTGTTGTTTACAACAAACTGTATTGTACCACCTAGACCAAACGCTACATACAAGGATAGGATATATACTACAGGAGCATCAGGATTCCCTGGATTCAAGCATATTGCAGACAGAGTGAAGGATGGCAGTAAAGATTTTTCTGAAATCATAGAGCACGCAAAAAAATGCCAGCCGCCTGTAGAGATAGAAACCGGTGAGATAATCGGAGGATTTGCACATGCTCAGGTATTCGCTCTAGCAGATAAGGTTGTAGATGCTGTCAAGTCCGGGGCAATACGCAAGTTTTTTGTGATGGCAGGTTGTGACGGAAGGATGAAAGACAGAAGTTACTATACAGATTTTGCCGCAGCTCTTCCAAAAGACACGGTAATACTTACTGCAGGTTGTGCAAAATACAGGTACAACAAGCTTCCTCTGGGAGATATAGGTGGTATCCCGCGTGTGTTGGATGCAGGTCAGTGTAATGACTCATATTCTCTTGCAGTGATAGCTCTTAAATTGAAAGAGATTTTCAATGCAAACGACATCAATGATCTTCCGATAGCGTACAATATTGCATGGTATGAGCAGAAGGCAGTTATTGTCCTGCTGGCTCTTCTTGCCTTGGGAGTCAAGAATATACATCTGGGCCCAACACTTCCGGGCTTCCTTTCACCGAATGTTGCCAATGTGTTGGTGAAGAATTTCGGGATAGCTCCGATTGGAACAGTTGATGATGATATGAAACTTTTTCTCGGTAAATAGGTTATATATATGAAATGTGGTGGAGAGTATCTGCCGGCAGATAAGTAATAAGTAGATAAGCCCCCTCTTTTTTCGGATTTGTTAGATTGGTCAGTGTCCGGATATTGTCAGCGGGAGGGTGGCGGACAAATGGTAGGGCCGGTGGATACAGGTGCGTAAGAGGGTGTCGAAAACTATTTTGACCCCTCTTTTTTATGATTGGTATGTCAACTAAAATTTCATTACTTTTGCAGGATATTAATTTTATATGAGCGATAACAGTTTATTGTCGAAGTTATCTGGACTTCGAGAAAAGTACGAGAGCATTTCAGCACAGATATCAGATCCTGCCGTGATGGCGGATATGAAAAAATATGTCTCACTCAACAAAGAGTATAAGGAGCTTGAACCGATAGTAGGGGCAGGGGAGAGGTACAGCAAGCTGATTAATGATTATGAATCGGCAAAGGAGATTCTTTCAACAGAAAAGGATGAGGAACTCAGGGATATGGCGAAGGAGGAGATAGCATCCATAGAGGAGATACTTCCGAAGATGGAGGAGGAGATAAAGTTGCTTTTGATACCTGCTGATCCTCAGGACACCAAGAATGCAATTCTTGAGATAAGGGCAGGTGCCGGTGGCGATGAAGCATCTATTTTTGCAGGAGATTTGTTCAGAATGTACTCAAAATATGCAGAGACCAAAGGATGGAAACTGGAGGTAACGAGTAAGAGTGAGGGCTCTTCAGGTGGTTTCAAGGAGCTGATATGTACAATTTCCGGTAACGGAGTATACGGAGTTCTGAAATATGAGAGCGGTGTACACCGTGTTCAACGTGTTCCTCAGACCGAGACTCAAGGACGCGTACATACATCTGCAGCCTCTGTTGCTGTACTTCCTGAAGCAGATGAATTCGATATTGAGTTAAATATTAACGATGTAAGAAAGGATACTTTCTGCTCTTCAGGTCCGGGTGGACAGTCTGTAAATACAACCTATTCTGCTATTCGTCTGACCCACATTCCTACCGGAATTGTAGTTCAGTGCCAGGATGAGAAGTCTCAATTGAAGAATTATGACAAGGCTCTCATTGAGCTTAGGAGTCGTCTTTACAATCTTGAATATGAGAAATATCTGAACGAGATTTCGGCTAAGAGGAAGACTATGGTCTCTACAGGAGACAGATCTGCAAAGATCCGTACCTATAACTACCCACAATCAAGGGTTACAGACCACAGGATAAACTACACAATGTACAACCTTCCGGTCTTTATGGACGGAGCCATCCAAGAGGTAATCGACCTGCTTCAGATAGCTGAAAATGCAGAGAGACTCAAGGCTTCAGGAGAATGATGCTGATATAACTAATAGCCGCTGATATGACCTACCTTGAACTTTATAACAATATCATGAGGAAGAAGAGCTTCCTCTGTATAGGGCTCGATACTGATATTAATCAGATTCCTGACCATTTAAGGAGTCTGGAATATCCACTTTTCAGCTTCAATAAAGCTATAATCGATGCAACTATCGGTCATGCTGTGGCGTATAAACCCAATCTTGCCTTTTATGAGGCTGAGGGGGCTGAAGGCTGGAAGCAGCTGGAGATGACTGTTGAGTACATCCGGAAGAAAGATTCGTCAGTGTTTATAATAGCAGATGCAAAAAGAGGAGATATAGGAAATACTGCAGAGAGGTATGCAAAGGCTTTCTTTGTCAATATGGATTTTGATGCGGTGACTCTCTCTCCCTATATGGGAAAGGATTCCATAACTCCATTCCTTAAACATCAGGGGAAATGGGCTATAGTTCTTGCTCTTACTTCAAATCTCTCTGCAGATGACTTTGAGACACTACCCCTTATGGGAAACATTCAGTTGATAGAAGACCTCTCGGTTTTGTATGACAGCGAGGGTTTGTATTATACACAACCATCATCTGTGGGGGCTCCTTTATACAAAAGTGTGATAGAGAAATCCATGAGGTGGGGAAATGTAAACAACATCATGTTTGTGGTAGGAGCTACAAGACCTCAGAAGCTGGCTGAGATAAGGATGTTCTGTCCAAACAACTTTCTGCTCGTTCCCGGAGTGGGAGCGCAAGGGGGAACCATTGCCGAGGTTGCAAGGTATGGTATGAACAAGAGTTGTGGATTGCTCGTAAATATTTCAAGAAGCATTATTTATGCTTCAAATGGTCAGAATTTTGCTCAAGCCGCAGATGAAAAGGCTGAGGAAGCAGCAAAAGAGATGGCTTTATATCTTTAGTTATTCCGGATTATTCCGGCAATCTGGCAATTACTGTCTCGCACCCACGTACGCGTTGGCCTTTTGTGACCTGAATCCTTGAGTCAATCGGCAGATAAAGATCAACTCGCGAGCCGAACTTGATAAATCCCACTTCTGACCCTTTATTTGCACTCTGTCCCTCTACGGCATAACATACAATCCTTCTGGCAAGATAGCCGGCAATTTGCCTGAAAAGGACCTTGTGGCCCATCTCTTCAACAGCTATGGATGTCCTTTCATTCTTTTCCGACGATTTAGGATGCATTGCCACGAGATAGTTCCCTGGGTGGTACTTATAATATTTTATCTGTCCTGTAACAGGAAACCAGTTTACATGTACGTTTAGAAGGGACATAAATACTGAAACCTGAATGCAGTTGCATTTAAGAAACTCACCCTCGTAGACCTCCTTTACAACGACAATTCTGCCGTCTGCAGGTGAAATAACCGCACCATCCTCAACCACAGGAACTCTTTTCGGAGACCTGAAGAAGCGGACAATGATTATGAAAATAATTGCTATGGAAATGGCTGCAATCGTAAATGCAGTCACAAGACCAAGGATGAAATAAAGTGCAACGGTTATCGCTGCAAGAAGCAGAAAGCTCTTTGTGATTATACCGTACCCCTCTTTATGTATACCCATCGTTTTCTATATTAAAGAAAATAGTTTTATATATGTTATTGCGAGAGGAAACGAGATCAGTGTTGCATCAAACCTGTCAAGAAGCCCTCCGTGTCCGGGCATAAGCTTTCCCGAATCTTTGGCGCCAAAATTACGTTTTAACTGCGACTCTACCAAATCACCGGTGACGCCGGTCAAACTTATGATAAGGGAGATGACAATATTGTGTGTAAGTGAAAAATCTGTTAAAGAGAAAGTCCAGACAAGAAATCCTGCTACAAGTCCGCAAAAAAGACCTCCAAAAAATCCCTCCCAGGATTTTTTAGGAGATATAGATGGAAAAAGCTTATGGCCGCCTTTCTGTCCGAAGAGCATTCCAAAAACATATGCTCCTACATCGGATGCCCACATTATAATAAACATGGACAAAAGAAGCAGTGGTTTGTAGTTTAATTCCGAGTCAAAAAGAATAAAGGAGGTCAGAGAAAATGGTAGTGCAATGTATATCAGTGATGTAAACAAAAATGGATGCATCCTGTATGATTCTGCATCGTTTTCTCCATCTTCCTGTTGATTACCCTTGTAATAAAGAAGAGATATAAAAATTGACGATATGGGAATTGCCATGAGATAAAACCAGCGGGTATCAATAGCATAAGCCTTATACAGGTATACGATAACGTATAATGTGACACCTGCAGTTACTGTAAGAGCCTGTGCAAGTTTGAATCTTGTATTAAGGGTCATTATCAGATATTCGGTTATCATAAGCCCCACAGCAAATGCCATGACAGCACCAAAAGCAATAGGGCTCAAAAACATAGAGCCCACCATTATTGCCAGGAAAATTATACCACTTATACTTCTTACAAGTGTAGTGTTTATTTTAGCACCCATCTCTATTCTGTTTTCTCCTCCTTGTCAGCTTCAGGTAAAAGATTTTCGGATGAAGGCTCCTCACCGGTTCTTGATGGTGGCTGGCTTCCTGCTCTTTTGCCAAAGATTGTCTCCAGGTCTTCAGAAAATATTACCTCTTTTTCCAATAGTAGTTCTGCAAGCTTAGTGAAACCCTCCATGTTATCCTTAAGAATCTTCCGGGCGGTATCATATGACTCGTCAATCAGCCTCTTTGCCTCCTTGTCAATAAGCTCTGCTGTCTTCTCGCTGTAAGGTTTGCCGATGTTGAACCCGTTGGACTCAGTAGAGTCGTAGAAGGAGATGTTGCCCACACTCTTGCTCATACCGAGATATGAGACCATGGCGTATGCCTGCTTTGTAATCTTTTCCAGATCATTTAAGGCTCCTGTAGAAATCTTGTTGTTAATTATCTCTTCAGCAGCGCGGCCACCCAATGTTGCTGCCATCTCGTCCATCATCTGCTCTGTTGTGGTTATCTGTCTCTCTTCAGGCAGATACCATGCTGCGCCGAGAGCTCTTCCGCGAGGAATGATTGTTACCTTGAGAAGTGGATTTGCATTAGGAAGTATCCAACTTACTGTGGCATGTCCCGCTTCGTGGAATGCAATTGTCCTCTTCTCCTGTGGAGAGATTATCTTGCTCCTTTTTTCCAGTCCGCCTATAATTCTGTCAACAGCGTCAAGAAAGTCCTGTTTGTCAATTGCCTCCTTGTTCTTTCTGGCAGCAATCAATGCAGCTTCGTTACAAACATTTGCTATATCTGCACCGGAGAATCCAGGAGTCTGTTTTGCCAGGAATTCAATATTGAATCCATCTACCAATTTCAGGTTTCTCAGGTGTACTCCGAATATTTCAACCCTCTCTTTTAGTTCAGGAAGGTCAACATGAATCTGTCTGTCGAAACGACCTGCTCTCATCAGTGCTTTGTCGAGTATGTCAGCACGGTTGGTTGCAGCAAGAATTATGACACCGGAATTAGATCCGAATCCATCCATCTCTGTCAACAGTTGGTTAAGAGTGTTCTCTCTCTCGTCGTTTGAAGAGAAACCAGCATTTTTGCTCCTTGCCCTTCCTACTGCATCAATTTCATCTATGAATACAATACAAGGGGCTTTCTCCTTGGCTTGTCTGAATAGATCCCTTACACGCGATGCACCTACTCCGACGAACATCTCAACGAAGTCGGAACCAGAGATAGAGAAAAACGGAACATTAGCCTCTCCTGCAACAGCCTTTGCAAGCAAGGTCTTGCCGGTTCCCGGAGGGCCTACAAGCAGTGCACCTTTAGGGATCTTACCTCCAAGGCTTGTGTATTTCTTAGGATTCTTAAGGAAATCGACTATCTCCATCACCTCTACCTTAGCCTCTTCAAGACCGGCGACATCCTTAAACGTAATTTTTGTGTTGTTGTCCTTATCAAAAAGTTTGGCCTGTGATTTTCCAACGGAGAAGATTCCTCCTCCGCCCTGGCTGCCACCGCCCATTCCCTTATTCATCTTTCTGAACATAAAGAACCATAGGGCAATCAACAGAATAGGGAAAAGGAGCCACTCCATTGCCTTTGCAAAGTAATTGGTTCTCTCTTCATTCTCAATAGAGAACTTATTGCCCTCAGGCAACTGTTGTCTAACAAGGTCAATCTGCTCTTCTGCATTGAAATTATTAGATACAACAAAGTAGAACTGAGGAGCATATTTTGGTACCTTGCCTCCAAACTTGTTCTTGTACTTTGCGATACTCTCTTTTTTGATGTAAACCTCGGCACGGTTCATATTGGTGACAAATGTTATCTTTTCTATATCACCTGCCGGAGCCATCTTCTCTTTAACTTCGGTCCATTCCGTCTTTACGGGATCACCACCGTCGTATGTGGTCCACATATAAAATATGCCGCCGAGCATAATTACATATATCCACAATACGTTGAATTTGGGGAGCTTGAGCTTTTTACGCTCTTTATCTTTGTTTGGAATATCCATTATTATTGATTTTCAGATTATTTATCTTCATATTTTGTCTTTGGTGCATCTGCCCATAAATCTTCAAGTCGGTAAAACAGTCTGTACTCTGTCTGAAAAATATGGACTACAATGTTTGTGTAATCAAGGATTACCCAGAATGAATTCTCTTTGCCCTGCATACGGACAACCTTCCGGTTGCATTTTGTATACATCATCTCCTCTACATAGTCTGCTATTGCACCTACCTGAGTAGATGAATCAGCATTACAAACTATAAAATAGTCTGTGATTGCAGTTCCTATCTCTTTCAGATTGAGTGAGCAAACCCCTTTTCCCTTTTTTTCAAGCATTGCTTCAGCGATGCATTGTACTTCCAATGCATCTGTGTCCTTTTTGGTTGAGTTCTTTTTTGTTGGCACTATACTAAGTGTTTATTTAATTGATTCATTTTTATATATCGCAAAATTACTGCAATTTTGTTTCCAATTACAACTTTATTATAATGTCAAAATGCATAAAATGGTTTGAAATCTTAGATTCCACTAATTATGAGGCAAATAGACAGATGGACCATGTTGATGACTTTACTGTCTTCGCGGCACGTTACCAGACAAATGGTCGCGGTCAGAAGGGTAATACGTGGGAAAGTGCAGTAGGTGAGAATCTTACGTTTTCAATTCTTGTCAAACCAAAATTTATTAAAGCCGAAGATCAGTTTCTTATTTCGCAAATAACCACTTTAGGAATCGTTAACTATCTAAGAGAAAGGTGTATTACTGCAACAATAAAGTGGCCCAATGATATTTATGTAAACAACAGGAAAATATGTGGTATCCTCATAGAACACTACTTAGGAGGTGACAAATTGTCAGCATCCATTATTGGGATAGGATTAAATTTAAATCAGAAAAAATTTGCATCAGATGCCCCTAATCCTACCTCTGTGATTAATGAGACGGGTACCTCTCTGGTTATAGAAAAAGAACTTGAACTGCTTGTATCATCAATTGAGGAGTTATTTAATGATACAGATGTCGACAATTATTATGAGAGGGCAGAAAGGATTGGATTGGACTATCTCAGCCACTTATATCATATCAATGAGTACCATTTGTACGAAGATACTGCCACAAAAGAGCAGTTTGAGGCAAAAATAACCGGAATAGATAAGTTTGCCTGTCTTTTATTGGAGAGGAGGGACGGAGGTGTAAAAAGCTATGCTTTTAAAGAGATCAGGTATATTTTAAATCTCTGATGGCCTTAATCGGGTCCTGTGCTCCGAAAACACTGTTTCCTGCGACTAAGATATCTGCTCCGGCTTTTGCAAGCAAAGGAGCATTATCCTTGTTCACCCCACCATCTATCTCTATAAGACATTTTGAACCAGTCTCTTTAATTATCTCCTTGACTTTAGCCAATTTATTGTAAGTATTCTCTATAAAGCTCTGTCCGCCGAATCCCGGATTGACAGACATTACGAGAATGAAATCAGCCTCTGTTGCAATTTCTGATAAAAGATGAGCCGGAGTGTGAGGATTAAGAGCCACCCCTGCCTTCATCCCGAGATTCTTTATCCGTTGCAGGGAGCGGTGAAGGTGTGTGCAAGCCTCATAGTGAACACTGAGATACTCTACACCTAGATCTTTGAAATTGTCAAAATACCTGTCAGGATCTACGATCATCAAGTGTGCATCAAGAGGTTTTCCGGCACTCCTGGCTATTGCCTTGATTACCGGAAAACCGTATGAGATATTTGGTACGAAAACGCCATCCATGATATCAAGATGGATCAGGTCTGCATCGCTCTTGTTGACCAGGTCAACCTGTTGTGCAAGATTTCCAAAATCTGCAGAGAGCATGGAAGGGGCAATCAATACTCCCATAATGTTTCTTTTTATTTAATGTCTTTAAGTATCTGAACGAGAAGTTTCCAGAATTTGTCCACAGTTGCAAGTTCCAGTTTCTCTCCCGGGGCATGAACTCCTCTGAGGGTTGGGCCAAATGAGATCATATCGAGATTAGGGTACTTGTCCAGGAATAGTCCACACTCCAATCCGGCATGTATTGCCCTTACTACAGGCTCGTTGCCGAACAGTTTGATATATGCTTCTTTACTCACACCAAGAAGTTTTGAGTCCATTTTCGGCTTCCATCCGGGGTATTCGCTTTCATGTGTTACATGAGCGCCTGCAAGTTTGAACAATGATTCAATTCTGCTTGCGGCCTGGTAACGAGCGCTGTTCAAAGAGCTTCTCTGGCTTGTGCATATAGTTATCTCCTCGTCTGAGGTCATCTTGACAGATGCCAGGTTTGTAGATGTTTCAACAAATCCCGGAATGTTCTGGCTCATGGCAATAACACCGTGAGGGCAGGCATTTAAAGAGTTAAGCAAACGGTATGTTGTATCAGAGTCCATGCACCACTCTTCCTGCTTTGTTGTCTCTATCTTCCCGAAAAGATCTGAATCTGACACTCTGTACTCATCCAAAATCTCTGCCTCTGTCTTTTTGAAGAGGTTTAATATTTTGTCCTTGTCAGCAGGCTTAAAGGCAATCGTAGCGAATGCCTCACGGGATATTGCATTGCGTTTGTTCCCGCCATCAATTCTGCAAATAGCAATTTTATATTTCTCAAATATAGGGAGGAGAAATCTTGTAAGAAGCTGATTGGCATTAGCCCTGTTCTTGTTGATGTCGTCTCCGCTATGTCCTCCGGTTGCTCCGTAGAAGCCGACCTTCATGAAGTCCATCCCGGATGGTACCTGCTCCTTTTTATACTTGAAAACGGCTGTTGTATCGATTCCTCCGGCACAACCGATAAAAAGCTCTCCTTCGTCTTCAGAATCAAGGTTTATAAGGATATTGCCGGTTATAAAACCAGGTTTAAGAGCTTTTGCTCCTGTAAGGCCGGTCTCTTCATCTGTTGTAAAGAGCGCCTCGATTCTGCCGTGCTCAATGGTTTTGTCGGTTAGAATTGCCATTTGGGCAGCCATACCTATTCCGCAGTCAGCTCCAAGCGTTGTCTCTTTTGCTATGAGCCAGCCATTCTCCTCGACTACTTTTATCGGGTCTTTGCTGAAGTCGTGTGTGCTGTCGCCGTTTTTCTCGCATACCATATCTGAATGGCTTTGCAAAACTACGGTCGGAATGCTTTCCATCCCGGGAGTCGCCTCTTTTGATATAACTACATTACCTGAACTATCTATTTTGTATTCAAGAGAGTTCTCTTTTGCAAAATTTTCCAAGTATGCTACTATCATCTCTTCGTGACCTGATTCTCTCGGAATTTTGCAGATCTCTGAAAAGTATGACAGGACTTTTTGGGATTCCATGTTGTTCTATTGTGGTTTTAGTTTTTTCTCGATATCTGTGACATACTTGCGGAAAGAGCGGTCAGTATCGATAAGGTCACAGACAGTATTGTATGCGTGAAGTACTGTTGCATGATCTCTTCCTCCTGTCTGGGAACCGATAGTCGCAAGGGAGTTGTTTGTAAGGTTTCTGCTTAGAAACATTGCAATCTGCCTTGCCTGTACCAGTTCTCTCTTTCTGGATGAGGAGAGGAATAGTTCAGTATTTATTTTGAAGTATTCGCATACTGTTTTCTGAATCTCATCAATAGTAAGCTCATTTCTGTTCCTGCTGACAATCTTTTCGGTAAGACTCTCTGCAAGATCCATGTCGATGGTTTTGTTGTTGAATATAGCCTGAGCAAGTAATGAGTTTA
Source organism: Bacteroidales bacterium (assembly GCA_028690215.1). Classification (GTDB taxonomy): domain Bacteria; phylum Bacteroidota; class Bacteroidia; order Bacteroidales; family UBA932; genus Bact-08. The sequence goes on from JAQVBQ010000004.1 coordinate 57,952, forward strand.
ATGTCCCCTCGATCTCTCTGATATTTGTAGTCACTCTTGATGCAAGATATGATACGACCTCTTCAGGGAGGGTTACACCATCATTATAACATTTAGCCCTGATTATTGCCATCCTTGTCTGATAGTCCGGCTGACGAAGCTCTGCAAGTAATCCCCATTTGAATCTTGAGAGCAGTCTTTGTTCCAGATCCTGAAGATCAACGGGTGGTTTATCTGAGGTAAGTATTAGTTGTTTGCCGAGATTGTGAAGATGGCTGAAAATGTGGAAAAATGCATTTTGAGTTCCGCTCTTTCCGGCAAATTCCTGTACATCGTCAATAATCAGCACATCAATCATCTGATAAAAATGAAGGAAGTCTGTAAGTTTATTCTTGACGTTAACAGCATCCATGAACTGGGTCTGGAAACGGTTTGCACTTACATAGAGTACTATCTTGTCGGGGAATTTTTCCTTTATGTTGATTCCGATGGCCTGTGCAAGGTGTGTCTTTCCAAGCCCTGAGCCTCCATATAGGAAGAGGGGATTGAAAGCGCTCGAACCGGGATTGGATGCAATAGTAAGTCCCGCAGACCTGGCAAGTCTGTTGCATTCGCCTTCGATAAAATTGTCAAAATTAAAGTGAGGGTTGAGTTGTGGATCAATCTTCAACTGTTGGAGTCCCGGAATGACGAACGGGTTCGCTATCTGTCTTGCCTGATTTGGAAAAGGCAAGGTTTTGTTTGTTATCTCAGCTGTTGATTGATGAGGAATCTGAACAGGTTTCTCATTTGAAACAACCTTCACGTTGTATTCGAGTTTTGCATCTCTGCCAAGCTCGCGTTTAAGAGCCTTACTGATAAGGTCAATATAGTATTCTTCAAGGAACTCTATGAAGAAATGGGTAGGTACGGCTATTGTAAGTATGCTCCCGGTGAGTTTTACAGCCTTTATAGGTTCGAACCACGTCTTGAAACTCTGAGGCGGAATATTGTCCTTTACGATTTGCAGACAATTATTCCATACTGTTGTATATGAAGCTTCAGACATGTTTAAGGTTTTTGTTTTAGATTGCAAAACAAAAATGGGGATAAATTCTTTAAAAAAAAACAAATAATCGCTTTGAAAATTCAAGAATTTTTCAAGAGGCTGTATTTCAGCCGGAAAATTTTTTTAAAATTGACAATCTTAAAAATCAATAAAATAAAGAAGAAAATTTCTTTAAAATACGGAAACTTTTATGTACTTTTTAGGGTTAGCTTGTATGTTTTTTATCAACACGTCGATATCCCTTACCAATACATCAATTGAGGTGTGTAACGAATCTGTTTTAATCAATTTTCCGATTGAGCCCTGAGGATTATTTATCTCTAAAAGCAAATCTCTAAGTGATTTAATTGTACCTGAGAGGTCTGCACTTTTCAGAGAATCTGTGATCTCAGTTATATTACCCAAACCTTTGTCAAGAACAACAACACTTTTTTTGAGAGATGAGGATAGATTGTCGAGATTACTTATCAATGAGGATATCTCAGGACCGTTCTGGTCAAGGTTGGTTGTTATGTTCTTTATATTCTGCAATGTCCTGTCAAGATTCTGAATAGACATAGATAGATGCCTCTTTGCTTCTGGATCAAGAACTTCATTGACATTCACAAAAGTTGTGTTGAGGTTTGATATGAGCTCAGATGCCTGATCTTTCAAAGGGAGAATCTGTGCGGCGATATTCTCGATCATACCAGGTTCAATTTGTGAATGGAGTGTGTCGCGCTCCCCAATAATCCTGCCTCCTTTGGCAATCTGTATCCGGATTGACTTACCGCCGAGCAGGTCGGAACTGTATAATTGGGCAACAGAGCTGTCAGGTATACTGTATTTGGAATCGACCTTCATTGTTACAAGAAAGTCTTCACTCTTTTCCTGATATTCAATTTTCTGGACAGTCCCCACCTTAAACCCTTTAATAAATACCGGGCCGGTGGCGTTAAGACCATCTACACTTTCATATACCGTATAATATATGTTAGTGGTTCCGAAAATATCTTTTCCTTTGAGGTAATTTATTGTAATGTACAGCGATGCTCCTATCAATATCGCAAACAAACCGATTTTCTGTTCTCTGTTTAAATTAATTTTCATTTTCTACTTTAATAATAAATGCTTGTGGAAATTTCTTCTTCACACGGATTAATTCTTTCTCAGCCTCCTCTTTTGTGCTGAATTCTCCGACACTGTATTTATAAAAATTTCCCACTTTTATATATTTCAGATTTTTTTCTCCTTTAAAATCAGGGGCGTTTTCAGGCAGTATTCTTGTAACTGCCATTATTTGTACCCTGAAGCTTAATTGCGCGTTGTTTTTCCCGGCTTTGAGGGTGCTCTTTGTTGTATCAGGCCTCTTTTCCGTAATAACTTCGTTTCTTATGTCGCTCTTTTTCTGCAAAGCTTTACGTATCTCAGCCAAAGTGTCCCTCTTTACCTCTTGAGTTTTTTCCTCTACTTTAATCTCTTTACTCTTTTCACTACTTTTCCTTTCACTGCTTACCTTCTCACTCTTAACGACAGTGTCCTGACTTTTTACTGCAACTTTCTCTCCATTATTGGATTCATAAGCCTTCTTATACTTATTAAATGCTTTATAGAGTAAATTCGCAAATTTTTCTTGGTTATCCTCTTGTATAAGCACAAGGTAATCATTGGGATTGGATATGAATCCAAGTTCTACCAATATTGCCGGCATGGAACTTCTCCATAGGACAATCAGACCGCCCTGCTTTATTCCTCTGTTTATCTTGACAGGACCTTTGCCAAGCTCTTCCTGAACAAACTCGGCCATTTGAAGACTCTGTTCCAGATGTGCATTCTGGAGGAGGCTGAAAATGATATAGGACTCAGGATTATTCGGATCAAAACCCTCATAGACAGATTGATGGTCTCCTTCAAGCGAAATAACGCTGTTTTCCTTCATTGTAACCTCAAGGTTTGAGCTGCTTTTACTCTCTCCCATTACATAGGTCTCTGAACCGGAAGCAGACCTGGCTTTGACAGAGTTGACATGAATGGAGATGAATAGGTCAGCCTTGTTTTTGTTTGCAATATCTGATCGAGTGTTTAGAGGAATGAAAACATCGGTTTTTCTTGTGTAAATCACCTGTATGTCAGGGTATCTTTCCTCAATTAATTTTCCAAATTTGAGCGCCACCGATAGTGCAATGTTCTTCTCCTTAACCTTGCGGTTAGGGCTGATTGATCCGGGATCGTGACCGCCATGACCAGCATCAATAACCACTTTTTTTATTTTTACCGGGTCTGTAGCCAGAATGACCTCCGGTATTTGGGTCAGTAAACAAAAAAGTAATAAAAGTATCCTGTATGGCATTTTTGTTGCTTAAAAATGATTTATCTTTGCAATTCACAAAAGTAGTAATAATTTTTTTTAAAACTTTTAACCCGTTTGGGCTTTCGATACAATATCAACAGAATCCTATGGGGCTCATTATTTACTCTCTTGGCGGGGTACATGTATTCCATACCATCTCCGGGAAGAGTTGGTTTCAATTCTGTTACCGAGGATACGTTAAAAAAACCGGTGGATGCTATCTTGCTTAGGAAAGACACCTCATTGTTGAAGAATGATACCTCATTCCTTAAGAAAGATACTTTATTGTTGAATAAGGATACCTCTTTGCTGATAAAGGACTCCTCTCTGTTGACGAAAGATTCATTAACCGCTAATATTAAGGATACAACCGACACACTTGCTCCGAAAGGATCTATAACAATGCCTGTCTTTTCCGGTGCTAAGGACTCAGTTATTGAGGACTTCACAAATGGCAGGAAGATGGTCTATTATTACGGTGATGTCAAGGTTAAGTATGGCAATCTGGAACTTACATCTGACTATATGGAATATGACCTTGATTCAAAGACAATCTTTGCAAAGGGTGGTATTGATACTGCCGGAAATGTTGTAGGATTGCCGAAAATGATAGAGGGTAAGAGTGAATACACCATGGAGTCGGTGTTTTATAACTTCGACAGCAGGAAGGCCAAGATTAAGAATATGGTTACCCAGGAGTCGGAGGGATTTCTTCACGGGGATGTTATTAAAAAGATGCCGGACAACTCCATTAATATTAATAAGGGAAAATATACAACTTGTGAACTGGACCATCCGCACTTCTACCTGCAACTGACAAGAGCCAAAGTGACAAATAATCCGAGGAACACAGTCTTTGGTCCTGCATATCTTGTCGTGGAAGATGTGCCTACCCCTTTTGCACTTCCTTTCGGGTTTGTGCCAAATCAAGTGAAAAGGGCAAGCGGACTTCTTATCCCTTCATTTACCGAGGAGGCTGCCAGAGGTTTTGGTATGACAGGTCTGGGTTACTATTTTGTGCTGGGAGATCATCTGGACTTTACAGTAACTACAGACTTCTATACTTTGGGGTCATACAATTTGCAGGTTGAATCAAGGTATAGAACAAGGTATAGGTTTGACGGAGGATTCAGTTTCAATTATTCCAATAACAGGGTGGGAGAGCCCGGGACAGAGAGTTATTACGATTCAAAGGATTTCTCTGTGAAGTGGACTCATTCACAGGATTCAAAGGCGCATCCGGGAACCACATTCAGAGCTTCTGTAAACTTCTCTTCGCCGTCAAATAACCGCTACAATTCATACGAGATACAGCAGAGCCTGCAAAATCAGATATCTTCCAGCGTTTCATATTCAAAGACTTTTACTGGAACTCCGTTCAGTATGTCAGCCAACCTTCTGCACAGCCAGAACTCTCTCGACAGCTCATATGCGTTTACTCTCCCTAACCTGACTCTTACAATGACTAGGATAAATCCTTTTAAGAGGAAGGAGGCGGCGGGCAAGGAGCGTTTTTACGAGAAGATTCAATTTTCATACAATGCAGCCGTTGATAACAAGATAAATTTCAAAGCGAGTGAGTTCGGAGGAGCTGATTTTCTCCAGAAATTCAAGACAGGTGTAAAGCACAACTTCTCAATAGGTCTTCCTACATTTACCCTGCTGAAATACCTTCAATTCTCCCCTGGTGTCTCATATGGTATGAATTGGTATTTCCAGACAATGAACCAGTCATACGACCAGGAGAAACAACAGTTTGTGACCGACACTTCTGCTCTCTTCAGCCATTTCGGTGCAACAAATGATTATGCAGGTTCGTTGTCAATGAGTACCCGCCTCTATGGAACATTCAACTTTGGAGACAGAGGAAAACTCAAAGCTATCAGACACATGATCACTCCACAGATATCATTCAGCTACAGGCCGGATCTGGGCACACGAGGTAATGGATACAGGACTCTGACCTACACAGATAAAAACGGAGAGGTCAAGACCAAGAAGTACAATATATATGATGGCCTTCTCTATGGCTATCCGGCTGCCGGAGAGAGTGGTGGAATATCATTCTCGCTAGGTAATAACTTAGAGGCGAAAATCAAGAGTGACAAGGATACTGCAAATGGAGGAATTAAAAAACTAAAACTAATTGAAAGTCTTAATTTTACCGGGTCATACAACTTTCTTGCCGACTCTATGAAATTGTCATTAATCTCTTCATCTCTCAGTACAAGTGTGTTTGGTGGGCTCTCATTTAATGCAAATGCGATTTTTGACCCTTATGCAATAAACGAGAGGGGAGTCAGGATAAATCAATACAACATTGTAAAGGAGGGGGGATTTAAGATTGCAAGAATGACAAATGCCAGTCTTTCACTTTCTTATACGTTTAGAGGAGGAGGAACAAGAGGTGGCGGACAGTCAGAAGCCAACAACATAAAGAGCGCCGCTTCCACTGTGGGAGGCCACCCAGATCCTGTATATTACAACAGAGTCTATCAGAACCCTGTGACCGGGGAGTATATTCCGGGTGGATGGCTATATTATCTTGATCCGGAGATTCCTTGGTCACTGAGTGTCAACTATAATTACTCCTATAGTCGCTCTTACTCTTATGCGAGCAATCAGCTTACCACTATAAATGCACATAATCAGACACTTGGCTTGTCCGGAAGCGTAAATTTGGCAAAACAACTCTCCTTTAATGTCAATTCAGGTATTGACATTATGAAGAGAAAGCTGACGACTACACAGCTGAGTGCGACATACAACCTTCACTGCTTTATGATCTCTTTTTCATGGGTGCCTACAGGTATGTGGAAGAGCTGGAGTTTCAGGATAAACGCAACAGCTTCGGCACTCGCAGATCTATTGCAATACAAGAAGAGTGCTAGTTATTGGGACAATTAAACTTAAAAAAATATAAAATGAAAAGTGTTTTTTCTTCTGCCAGGGCTCCTAAGGCGGTGGGCCCTTATAGTCAGGCTACTGAGGCCAATGGTATTGTGTTTGTATCAGGACAGCTTCCAATTGATGTCACTACCGGTGAGTTTGTTGAAGGTGGGATTAAGGAACAGACAGCTCAATCTCTGAAAAATGTGGGTTATATTCTTGAAGAGGCAGGATGTACATATGATAATGTACTTAAATCTACAGTATATCTTTCAGATATAAAGGATTTTGCGGCTATGAATGAGGTATATGCAACATTCTTCAAGGAACCATATCCTGCAAGGGTTGCTTATTCAGTTGTAGCCTTGCCGAAAGGTGCTCTTGTTGAAATTGATGTCATAGCAGCAAAATAATTTAACAGAAAAGCAATTTTTTTGTTTTTCTGAATATAAACTATAAATTTGCACTCAATCAAGATTATCATTTCTGATTAATCAATACTCCCTACAACATCGAATGTACGATATAAAAGAATTAAGCAAGATGGGTCAGGATGACTTAATTGCTATTGCTCAAAAGCTGAATATCAGCAAAGCCAAAAATTTTTCTCCCGAGGAACTTGTTTATGAGATATTAGACGAGCAAGCCAAGCAGGGCAGTCTCTCAAACGAGCCAATAAAACGTCCGTTAGTCCAGAAACAGAAAAAGTTACGTATAGACAAGTCTAAAGTAGCTGAACCGGCAAAAGAGAATCCGGTTGCAACGGAAAATGTGGTTAACCCGACTAAACCTGAAGCAGCACCTGCTAAGGCTGAAGCGGCCAAGGAAGAGACTCCGGCACCGAAAAAAAGAGGCAGAAAACCTCTTGCCGCAAAATTGGCTGAGCAGACAACAAGCAAAGAACAACCGGTTGTTGTAGAGGGTGGTGAAACATTGGAACAGGAAAAAACAAAGAGCGAGGTTAAAGTTGTTGACAAACCTCAGAATCCTAATCAGAAACAGCCACAGAATCTTCAAAGAGGGGGACAAATTCAAAAAGGGCCAAGACCCCAACCCCAGCAGGGCCAGCAACCTCAACAACCACAATCTCAGCAGAACCAGCAATCCGGTCAATCTCAGATCCAGCAGAATGCTCAACAGAGCAATCAGCAACACCAGCATCAAGCTAATAAACAACATCAGCAGCCGGGACAACAACAAAACAGACCTAATCCCAATCAACAAAAGGATAATAAGAAACACATCCCTGTAAGTGACGAGATGCTATCTGTAGAGAGTGTCGAGAACAGCATGAAGGAACAGTTAAAGAAGGTTGAGTTTGAGGGGACAGTTGAGGCTACGGGTGTTCTTGAGATAATGCCAGACGGATACGGATTCCTCAGATCTTCTGATTATAATTACCTTAACTCACCGGATGATATATATCTTTCACAATCACAGATCAAATTATACGGTCTGAAGACTGGTGATACTCTAGTAGGGGAGATACGACCTCCAAGAGAGGGTGATAAATACTTCCCACTGGTCAAGGTTAGCCAGATCAACGGTAGATCTCCTGAGTTTATTAGAGACCGTGTGCCTTTCGATTTCCTCACACCTCTCTTCCCGGAAGAGAAGTTCAATATAACTTCAAATGGCCACAATAACCTTTCAACCAGAGTGGTGGATCTTTTTGCACCTATTGGTAAGGGGCAAAGAGGCCTTATTGTAGCTCAGCCTAAGACAGGTAAAACAGTTTTGCTTAAGGATATAGCCAATGCGATTGCAGCTAATCATCCTGAGGTATATATGATTGTTCTGCTTATAGATGAGCGTCCGGAGGAGGTTACCGATATGGCTAGAAGTGTTAAGGCCGAAGTAGTTGCCTCAACATTTGATGAGCCTGCGGAGAGACATGTAAAGGTGGCGAATATTGTGCTGGAGAAAGCCAAGAGGCTTGTAGAGTGTGGTCACGACGTTGTTATACTCCTTGACTCAATAACAAGGCTTGCAAGAGCTTTCAACACTGTTCAGCCCGCCTCGGGAAAGGTACTCAGCGGTGGTGTCGATGCAAATGCGCTGCATAAACCTAAGAGATTCTTTGGTGCGGCAAGAAATATTGAGAACGGAGGTTCACTGACTATTCTGGCCACAGCCCTTACTGATACCGGATCTAAGATGGATGAGGTGATCTTTGAGGAGTTTAAGGGTACAGGTAACATGGAACTTCAACTAGACAGAAAACTTGCAAACAAGAGAATATTCCCTGCTGTTGATGTTACACTCAGCAGTACAAGAAGAGATGACCTTCTGTTTGACAAGGAGACTCTAAACCGTATATGGATTCTCAGGAACTACCTTGCAGATATGAATTCCGTAGAGGCTATGGAGTTTATGAAGACAAGACTTATGCGTACAGAGAACAATCAGGAGTTCCTGATCTCTATGAATGGTGAATAGTTTCTGACTCTATTCTTCACCTGTTATATTCCAAACAGGTGAAGAAGCAGTCCAAGTGATATACCAACAACAAAGTTAACGGCTTTTGCCTTAAAGAAGCTGCCCTTGCTCTCCGCGAGCAGGGGCAGTGCTGTATGTCCATCCTGCACCATAGAGCTTACAAACAGTACACTGAATGGAATCAGACCACTTGCAAAAAGTGTTATGAAAACCATATGAGGTCCGGACTCCGGTATCAATCCAATGGCTGCAGCAAGCAATATCATCATTACTACATTGTCCCTGACCCAATCTTCAATATGCAGATATTGCATACCGAAGTGAATTACAAGTAAAGCACCGAATGTCCATAAGAATATGGATTTGAAGTGTTTCAATACGACATGGTTCCACAGATGCTCCTTAATAAAATGTTCTTTTGCCTTTAATGTGAGGAATAGTGTGATTACGCTTATTCCTGCAAAGAGCAAATTGATCCACCTTTCGCTGAATATATTGATAGCTCCGTGAAGATGTTCCTCTTCGTGTTGATGCCCTGAAGTTCCCACCTCTACATGCTCGTGCTCGAGAAGTCCCATAACCACAGCAATGATAAAAATTGCTATACCAATGATTATGATAAGTCTCTCTTTGCTGAATTGTTTTAAATTTTCGCGGATGCTTTCCCCGAAAACTGATGGAGATGCGATTGAATCGCAATCATCATGTATCTTGTACTCTTCAGGGGTAAATGGACGTTTGCTCTGCTTTATCAGCTTATCTGCAGCAAGACCTGTCAGAACGCCTGTAACCAGCAACGATATGAAAAGAATGACCGCTGTTTTTGGAACTGCCGCCATTAAGACAAATGCTTCATCTCCAGATGAGGAGATCATCATGGCCAAAAGAGCTCCGAAGCTAATTATGTTGTGAGTGTAGAGGGATACTACTGCAAATCCTCCGACACAGCCGGGAATAAGACCCAGTAATGCAGCCAGAAGTACCTGCCTTACCGATGAACCCTTTAGCTTACTGAATGTGGATCCATGAGTATGTATATTTACATACTCTATGAGTAGCATCATTATCATCACAAGTCCAGTGATGAGTATGCTGTTTTTTAGAGCCTCTATGACTATGTTCATCGCTTGTTGTATATTTTCAGTAATTCAGATGCAGCTGTGAAGGAGCCAATCTTGCCGTTTGATACAGATTCTTCGTACTCCTTAAGCTTTTCCTGAATATCCGGATCATCAAAGAATCTGTTCTTGAGCTCCTCATTGATAGTCTCATACATCCAGAATCTTGCCTGTTCTCTTCTTTTATGTTGATAATAACCGTTTTCAGTGGTCAATTTAAAATATTCGTTGATTTTATCCAGAATTTCCGGCAAACCCTCTTTTGTGACAGCCGATGATGTAAGTGCAGTTGGAACCCAGCCTGATTCTGTAGGGGGAAAAAGGTGAAGTGCGTTTGAGTAGAGGGCCTTTGCCAAGGTTGCCTTATCTATATTGGTGCCATCTGCCTTTGTAATAGCTATAAGGTCGGACATCTCCATAATTCCCCTCTTGATTCCCTGCAGCTCATCTCCTGCGCCTGACAACATCAGCAGAAGAAAGAAGTCACTCATTGAATGGACCGCTGTCTCAGATTGCCCGACTCCGACAGTCTCAATGAAAATAACATCAAATCCTGCAGCTTCACAAAGGACAATGCTCTCCCTTGTCTTTCTTGCAACTCCTCCAAGTGATCCGCCGCTCGGGCTGGGCCTTATGAATGCTTTAGGGTCAGAGCTGAGTGTCTCCATTCTTGTCTTGTCACCAAGTATGCTCCCTTTACTCTTTTCACTGCTGGGGTCTATTGCAAGGACTGCAAGTTTGTGATTGCTCGAAGTGATAAGACCGCCAAAGGCCTCTATAAATGTACTCTTGCCTGCTCCGGGAACACCGGTAATACCAATTCTCATAGATTTTACGGCAAATGGCTGGCAAGTTTCTATTACCTGTTGAGCTATAACTCTATGTTCGTGTTTAGAGCTCTCTATCAATGTGATAGCCTGGCTGAGTATTGTTGTGTTGCCGGCAAGAATTCCCTCAACATACTCCTTAACGGAAAGGGTCTTGACTCGGTTTTTCTTATAAAAATTAGTAATATAAGGATTAATAACGGGTGGCTGTTCTACGCCTTCATTGACAATGAGCGCACTATCCTTTACTAAATTGTCCATAGGCATTATTTTATAATCTCACCTGATACTATCAGGTTTATTATTGGTCTTGTTGGTGAATTTGTAATAATTGTGATAATCAGGTTTTTTGTTCCTGACATACCTTTTGTATTATATGTCGACACTATGCTGGAGGCTGCGCCTGGGGCGGTATTCTCCTTGTAGGTCGCTGTCAATCCATTTTCGCTGTATTGAATCTGGCGGATGATCATATCGCTACGGCCTACGTTTCTGTAATCAAAAGATGCTTTGACAACAGTGCCTGCTTTAACCTTACCGAAACTGTAGGAACTTTTGGAAAATATAGGAAGTGGTGCTTTATCGAGCTCCTCTTTTGACATATGTGTAAAGTCCTCAAGAATTGTAGCCTTGACCTGGATGGATTTGTCAGCCTTCTTGCCATTTATGACGGGAGTAGCAGAAAATATAGTAGGCCCCCATGTGCGTGCAGATCTTGTATCAATCGAAAATATAAGATCACTTTTACCTCCGGCGCTGATTACTTCAGGATTGGCATTAATATAAAATCCCTTTGAAAAGTCGGTAAAAGTCAATTTTATAGGGTTGGAAGCAAGGTTAACCACTTCAACCGCCCCCTTTGAGATGGATCCGTAACTAGCCTGACCATAGTCAATCTGGTTTTTTTTTAGCCCTATATGACCTATTTTCACAGGGTACTGTTGCTTGACAGATTTAGGCTTCTGTGTGACAACGCCCTTTATCCTGAGAACAATTGGTCTGGGAGAGCCGGTAACATATACAGTGAGAGACTTATCGAAAGGGTATGCACCCTGATCGTTGAGGAATGTTACATCTATCTTTCCCTTCGCTCCTGGTTTAATCGGCTCTTTTGTCCATTCGGGAGTGGTACAGCCGCATGATGATATTACGGTCTGTATGATGACTGTTTGCTTGCTTATGTTCTTAAAATAGAAGGCATAACTCTTCGGCCCTGAATTTATATCTATATATCCAAAATCGTGAACAGTCTTGTTGAATTCAATACTCATCTCAGTTGCCTGCTGTGCAGATGCGCCTGCAAGAGGGTAGAGTGCTAATATGAGTGCAGCACATAAATTATATATATTACGCATGGTATGAATGTTAAAATGGTTTTATTCTGCAAAGATACAATTACTATTTGTTCTTTTCCACCCAATTTTATACCTTTGCGAGAAATAACCAAATTAAATTTTATTGTAATGGCTTACAAAATTTCAGAAGACTGCACAGCTTGTGGAACATGTATCGATGAGTGCCCAGTTGAGGCTATCTCTCCCGGTGATATCTACAAAATTGACCCGAATATCTGCTCAGATTGCGGCACTTGCGCTGACGTTTGCCCGGTTGGAGCAATCAGCCAGATGTAATTAATATTGCTGTACAGAAGATAAAGAGCCGGAACATGAGTCCGGCTCTCTTTTTTAGATAATGTAATGTATTTTTTTCTACCTTTGAAACTCATTTATTAAGATAAGATGTTAAACATAAAACTACTCCGGGAACAACCTCAATTTGTTGCAGAGAGGCTTGCTGTCAAGAATTTTGATGCAGCTGAGATAATTAAAAGTATTAATGATCTTGATCAAAAGAGAAGAGAAACTCAGACAGAACTGGATTCCATTTTGGCAGAGCAGAACACACTGGCCCGTGCTATCGGTTCTTTTATGAAAGAGGGTAAAAAATCCGAGGCTGAAGAGGCAAAATCCAAAGTTACAGAGCTTAAGGAGAGGTCAAGGCAACTGGATCTCCAGATGCAGTCCAATACTAACGAGATGAATGAGAAGCTTGTTCTTCTTCCTAACTTGCCGCACTCATCAGTGCCAAAGGGCAAAGTGGCTGAAGACAATGTAATTGTAAGGGAGGGAGGATCTTTTCCCGAGTTGAAGGATGCATTGCCACATTGGGAGCTGGCTAAGAAATATGATATTATAGATTTTGATCTCGGAGTGAAACTTACCGGAGCGGGTTTCCCTGTTTATAAAGGCAAAGGAGCTAAGATACAGAGAGCCCTGATATCCTATTTTCTAGATAAAAACACAAAAGCCGGATATGTTGAGTATCAACCGCCACTCATGGTCAATGAGGCTTCAGGTTTCGGAACAGGCCAACTTCCGGACAAAGGTGAACAGATGTATCATGTAGGGCTTGATAACTTCTATCTGATTCCTACAGCAGAAGTTCCAGTAACTAACATTTTCAGGGATGTCATTTTAAACAATAGTGAGTTACCTGTCAAATGCACTGCCTATACACCTTGTTTCAGAAGAGAGGCTGGATCTTATGGCAAAGACGTAAGGGGTCTCAACAGGTTACATCAATTTGACAAGGTTGAGATCGTTCAGATTTCACACCCTGATTCATCATACGATGCTCTTGAAGAGATGGTAAAACATGTAGAGGGAATTGTACGTTCTCTTGGACTTCCATACAGGATTTTAAGACTTTGCGGAGGTGATATGAGTTTCACATCTGCTCTTACATATGACTTTGAGGTATACTCTGCAGCGCAGGGCAGATGGCTGGAAGTCAGTTCAGTGTCAAATTTCGAGACTTTCCAGGCAAACAGGCTTAAGCTGCGTTTCAAGGATGAGAACGGCAAGACACAATTGGCCCATACTCTTAACGGAAGTTCACTGGCACTGCCTAGAATTCTGGCTGCGATCCTTGAAAACAACCAGACAGAAAGAGGCATCGAGGTCCCTTCAGTACTCAGAGAGTATACAGGTTTCTCATATATTGACTAACCCTTATGATCTCAGATAAGATCATACTTGGTATTGATCCTGGGACAAGAATTCTTGGGTGGGGTGTTATTAAGGTAACCGGTAATAAGGTGCTCTTTGTAGAGATGGGTGTCTTAGATTTACATCTCTGTAAAGATCATTATCAGAAACTAAGTGAAATATATAATGGTATCAGCGGACTTATCGAGAGGTTTAAACCTGATGAGATGGCTGTCGAGGCTCCATTTTACGGTAAGAACATACAATCTATGTTTGTGCTCGGAAGGGCTCAGGGGGCTGCAATAACTGCGGCCTTGTCAACAGATATTCAGATTACTGAATATGCTCCAAGAAAGGTTAAAATGGCAATAACAGGGAGGGGGGCAGCTTCAAAGGAGCAGGTTGCCACTCTTCTTTGTAATATACTCAGAATTGAAAATCCATCGGTCTATCTGGATGCTACTGATGGTGTGGCAGTTGCCTATTGCCACTTCCTTGAATCTGCAAGACCTGCTGTCTCAAATGGGGGTAAATCAAACTGGAAAGAGTTCGTGAAAAATAATCCGGACAGGATTAAATAATTTTTTTTCATAATTGATTTAACTTTTCACGGTTTTTGTAGTCAAAGCAGGGATTAAAAACTACACAAAGAAAATTTTGACCTATATGAAGTATATCAACATATGCCTGCTTACTCTATCACTTGTTTTTTTGAGCACTTATAAATCATTTGCCGACACTGAAGCAAAGGATTTCAGAGTAAAAATCATTCTGATTGACAGTATAAGACAGGAGCCTATTGAATTTGCAACAGTCTCTATAACTCCTGACGGAAAAAAGGAGGCTTTGAAATATGCACTTACAGATGCGTCCGGATGGGCAGAGATATTAAAGGTACCTGATGGATCATACACCTTAAAGGCTGAATGTCTGGGTTACTTCCCCTTTACAGCCAAGTTCAATACAACCGGGAAATCTCTTATAGATTTTGGCAGAGTTAAGATGAAAGAGGAGGTAAACACTCTTTCCACCATCACAGTCTCGGCACTTGCCAATCCTATAATTGTCAAAAAGGATACCATAGAGTATAATGCATCCTCATTTAAGGTGACTGATGGTGATATGCTGGAGACACTCCTGAAAAAACTACCTGGTATTGAGGTTTCCAGTGATGGCTCTATTACTGCTAATGGTAAGACAATCAATAAGATTACCATTGACGGTAAGACCTTCTTCCTTGATGACCCTCAATTGGCTACAAAAAATCTTCCGGCAAAGATTATTGAAAAGGTAAAGGTTCTTGAGAAGAAATCGGAGCAAGCACAATTCACAGGGATTGATGACGGTAACTCTGAAACCGTAATTGACCTTTCAATCCGGCCGGGAATGATGAACGGATGGTTCGGAAACATGAGCGCAGGATATGGTACTGATGATAAATATCAGACTGCAGGTATGCTTGGTAACTTTACAACAAGGAGTCAACTGAGTGTGATAGCCAATGCGAACAATACAAATAACCGAGGTTTCTTTGATGTTGCCGGTGAGGCGATGAGAAGCATGAGAAACTCTATGGGAGGATCAAGTGGAGTACGTGTAGGGGGAGCTTTAATGAATTTCGGCGGAAGCGGTATAACCACATCCTGGATGGCAGGTGCAAATGCAAATACTGAGAGTAAGAATAAGAAGCTTTTAATTGGAGGCAGCTACCTTTATAGCGGGAATGAAACAGAAAACAAACAACAGACATCCAAGCAGACATTTCTTACCGACAGTAGCTTTATCTATAACAGTGATCAGTACTCACTTTCTAGATCTGATGCACACAGGGCATCTTTGAATCTCGAGTACAAGTTCAACGAGATGACATCTATCCTTTTCCGTCCAAACGTCAATGTGGGAAGCGGATCTTTCAATGAGGGAAATCTCTATTCGACAAAAGGGGTACTAGGGACTATGATAAACGATGGTAACAGTAAATCTTTCGGAGACAATGACACAAGGACGCTTGGCGGAGATCTCTTATTCCGTCAGAAATTCAATAAGACCGGCCGTACTTTTTCAGTAAGTATCACATACGGGTATGAGGACAATGATATAAGGGCATTCAATCAATCCTTGACCAACAGTTATGGCAGTCAAGCCATGACCTCTGAGGTGAAACAGATGTACAACACAAATCAGAGTAATTACTCTTTGGGTGCAAGGGCTTCATATACAGAGCCATTGGGAAACAACTACTTCATGGAACTTGCCTACTCTTACAACTATAAAAAGAACAATTCCGACAAGGTGGCCAATAACTTCAATAATACAACCCAGGAGTACGATCTGTATGACTCTACATATTCAAACAGTTTTGAAAACACCTTCATTAATCAGAGAGGTGAGATCAATGTCAGAAAGGTTGAAGAGAAATACAACTATACTATAGGTGTGAATGTACAGCCTGCATATACTCACAGTCTGACCACTGCTGACGGTGAGACAACAGATCTGGAGAGGAGTGTGGTTAATTTCTCACCTACAGCAATGCTAGAGTTCAATTTCAGTGATACAAAGGCTCTCAGGCTAAGATATCGCGGTAACACAAGACAACCTTCAATCTCCCAGATGCAGCCTGTTAAAGATAATTCAAACCCGCTTTTTGTTTCAGAGGGAAATCCTGACCTGCTGCCAGAGTTTTCTCACAACATGTCTTTAAGTTACAGAAATACTGACAGGGCTACTTTCAGTACTATGGACGCAAGGTTGGAGGGTACTTATACTCTGGATAAAATTGTGAACAAGACATGGTATGAAGAGGGAGGAGTGCAACATACAAGGCCGGTAAATGATCAGGCAGTATACTCTGTGTATGGTAATATTATGTGGAGCGTTCCGATTGGGAAATCAAAATTCTACTTAATGACCAACACCCGAAGCGGCCTGAATAACGGAATTAGCTACTCTAGCAGTACTGCTTCTGAGGTAGACGCCCTCAAGAATATCACAACATCTTTCTCTATATCTGAAATGCTAAGACTTTCTTACAGAGGAGAAAAACTTGAAGCCGGAATAGGTGGCAGGGCATCGTATTCAAAAGCCTGGTATACTGTGGAGAAGACAAAGGACGCAACATGGAATAATTCAATTAATGCAAACATAAACTGGACATTGCCTGCCGGTTTCGGTCTTTCCAGCGATATTGACTATCAGTTCTATTTCGGTTATGGTAAAGGTTACAATGACCCTGCAACTGTATGGAATGCTGAGGTTTCTAAGCTTTTGCTAAAGAATGCAGCTACACTAAGATTGAGAGTATTTGATATACTGGATCAATCGAAAAGCGTAAGAAGAACAACCACTGACAACTATATACAAGATGTCAGTAGCATGACGCTCAAGCAATATTTCATGCTCTCTTTCACCTGGAGATTCGGCAAGTTTGGCGATGGAAATGAGCGTGGTGGAAGGGATAGAGGAATGAGAGGCCATGGAATGTATGGTCCTCCTCCGGGAGGATTCCATAGGTAGTCTTTATTAAGACATATTATTGCTTAGAGTAGTTTGAGTAAACTCTCCACTTCTCTATGACTGAAAGCATGTCTGCGGGAACCGGGCACTCAAAGAAGAGCCTTTTTCCTGTCCTTGGATGGGTAAATCCTAGCGTCCTTGCATGCAGAGCCTGACGGGGCAGAAGTTCAAAGCAATTATCCACAAATTGTTTGAACTTGGCATAAAGGGTCCCTTTCAAAATCTTATCACCACCGTATCGGTCATCATTGAAGAGCGGGTGGCCTATATAGTCCATATGAACTCTGATCTGGTGTGTCCTCCCGGTCTCAAGCTTGCATGAAACCAGTGTGGTGTAGCCGAATCTCTCTATTACTTTGTAATGAGTGACAGCATGTTTTCCCAATGAACCGTCCGGAAAGACCTTGAAACGCATCCTGTCGTTGGGGTCTCGTGCAATGTGTCCTGTGATTGTTCCTTCGTCTTCTTTAAGATTTCCCCAGACGAGTGCTATATATTCCCTGTCAATAGAATGGTCAAAGAATTGTTTTGCAAGAATAAGCTGGGAGTCATCGTTTTTTGCCACCAAAAGAAGTCCGGAGGTGTTTTTATCAATTCTGTGGACAAGTATGCCCATTCTCTCATCCGGAGCATCCTCATCCTGGCTTATACCAAGATGATAGGCCAAAGCATTTACCAGTGTGCCTGAAAAATGTCCGTGCCCGGGATGGACAACAAGTCCTGGAGGTTTGTTTATAAGGAGAAGATCTTCATCTTCGTATACAATGCTTAAAGGAATATTTTCAGGTCTGACCTCCATTCCCCGTCTCTGATAGGGCAGTTCAATGGTTACAATGTCCAGAGGCTTTACTATATAACTAGCCTTGGCTGTCTTGCCGTTGACAAGAACATAACCTGCACCGACGGCGAGCTGTATTCTGTGTCTGGAGGTTTTCTCCATACGGCTTGTTATGAACTTGTCGACCCTCATGGGAGTCTGTCCTTTGTCAGAAATGAAACGGTAGTGTTCAAAACTCCCCGTCTCTTCATCTTCTTCGTCTGACTCAGGTAGATCGATATCTTCTTCGAGCATCGGTCACTCCGTTTTTATTGCTTTAATTCTTTCTTTGTCGTTGCTGAAATAGAGTTCTACCCTGGTTCCCAGAGAGAATGACGTTGATCTTGACGGTGAAGGTGTCTGTTTTATTACAACACTGGAGACAGTGTCTGAGTAATTCTTCACGGAACTGTCATAGTGTAACCTGCCCAGATTAAGAGAATTCTCTATAAGAATATCTTTTGCAAGGAGAAGTGTTAAGCCTGTAACGTCAGGTATTGATGTGTTTGTATATCCGTTGTCGCCCAACTCCAGATCGATCTCGCTGCCGGCCTCTATCATTTTTCCGGGAGCTATGTATTTTCCGTTAACTCTTTGAGAAAGAACGTTATCTGTTGCCATATCATATACGTAGGTCAGTTTTCCTACGGTAAGCTGTTTGGCATCGAGCTCTGCCTTTGCCTGGCGGAGTGAGTATCCTGTCAGAGATGGCATGCTTACTAATTTTGGTTGAATTGTGTTTATGGTAAGCAATATCCTGCGGTTTTTCTTAACCATATTTCCTGCTCTCGGATTTTGTCTGAGAACCAACCCCCGGCTAATTGTCGGTATAAATACAGAGTCAGATACCTCCAGACGCAGATGATGCCTGTCCGCTAACTCGCTTGCCTCTTCAATCGTCATTCCGGACATATCCGGAACCTCCATTTCCTGATTGTGTCTTGTTATAACCTTGAGAAGCAGTGTTGTCACGATAAATAAAAGTATCAGACAGCCTGCTGCCTTGTAAAGTTCTTTAAGTATGGGATTTTCCCATCTTACTCTTTTCTTTACCTTTTCTGAGATATCTTTTCCTTTTGCCATGATACAAAAATACTATTTTTTCACTTTATTGTAGAAGCTGTCTCTCTCAATTGCTACAAACCCGCACTCCTCAGCCATCCTTTTCAGCTCCAGACTGCTCATTCCCGGATTTTTTTGCGAACCGGCCATGCTGTATATTTTTGTTGAATCGTTAATAGTTCCGTCAATGTCATCAGCACCGTAGAGCAGCGCAAGCTGACTCAACTCTTTCCCCAGCATCGGCCAATAAGATTTTATATGTGTGATATTGTCCAGAACAATTCTGGAAATAGCAAACGTTTTAAGAATTTCTATAATACCAATCTCTCCAAGGTGAGACAACTCGTTGTTTGCCGATCTGAAAAGGAGCGGTATAAATGCGTCAAATCCTCCTGTTTCTGCCTGTAAATCTCTCAATCGCATCATATGGTCTATTCTCTCCTCACGGGTCTCTATATGACCGAAAAGCATGGTGGCATTACTCCTTATGCCCAGTTTGTGTGCAGTACGGTGTATATCGAGCCAACGTGATGCATCCGCCTTATCCGGACAAATCTCTCTTCGCACTCTTGGGGCAAAGATCTCGGCACCGCCTCCCGGAATTGCAGATAGTCCTGTATCCCTGAGAGTCTTCAGGACATATTCGGCGCTTTTCCCCGAGCTTCTAGACATGTCATCTATCTCGACAGCGGAGTATGCCTTTATTGCTACTTCGGCCGGGAGTTCGCTTTTCAATAAAGATATGATTGAGGTGTAGTATTGAAGGTCTCTGTCTGGATGGACACTGCCTACAACATGTACCTCTGTCATCCCTTTCCGGTATTTTTTATGGCAGTAGTCGCGTATCTCATCCAGAGTCATTGCCCATGCCCCTTTTTGGGATGAATCGTTTCTCCTGTATGAGCAGAACCTGCATCTGTGAATGCAGATGTTGCTCGGCTCAATATGAAAGTTGTTATTGTAAAATACCTTATTGCCGTTCTTCTCCTCCCTTATTTTCAAAGCAACCCCTGAGAGGCTGTTCATCTCTGTCGAAGAGTATAGTTCGAGTGGCTTGAGGTAATTGGAAACCTTTTCCATAGAATTCTGATTACGGCTTCAAATATAACAAAAAAGACGCTCAAGGCGTCTTTGTAGTCTATAGTATATCTCTGTTAGTAAAGATCTTCAGATGATACTGTGAGTTTCTTGCGCCCACGACGACGACGGGCTGCCAGTACGCGACGTCCATTGGGAGTTGACATTCTCTCGCGGAATCCGTGTTTATTGCGACGCTTGCGTTGTGATGGTTGGAATGTGCGTTTCATGATATATACCTGTTATTTTATTTCTTCAAAAGGGAGTGCAAAGATATGTAAAATGTTTTTAATAGCAAATATTTATATCAGCGTTTGATGTACAAAAGCTGTTTTTCTTCAAAAAATGGCTCGTCAAACCACTTGTTTATATACTCTTTTTCTATGTTGCGGGGGGAAATCCTCATTCTTGCACAGGCTGCGGATATCTCTTCATCCAGATCCCCGCCTTTTAGATATATGACTCCTCTTGATACACCTCCGCATACCCCGGGCTCAATATTCTTCCATATCCATGGGAGGAAATCCTTCAGTTCGGTAACGGCTCTTGAGACAATGAAGTCATATTTGGAAGATAGATCCTCCGCTCTTGTCTGCTCTGCAACTATATTGGATATACCGTCAGCCTTTGCTACCTCATTTACAACCAGGATTTTTTTTCTTATTGAGTCGCAAAGGTGAAAAGATACTTCCGGGAACATTATGGCAAGCGGGATTCCCGGAAAACCACCTCCTGTCCCCACATCCAGGACTCTTGCCCCGGCAGGGAACTTTATGAACCGTGCAATTGAAAGAGAGTGCAGTATGTGGTGAAGATAAAGATTCCCGGCATCCTTGCGTGAAATCACATTTATCTTTGAATTCCACTCCATATAGAGAGGGTAGAGGGCTTTGTATCTCTCTTTCTGGCTCTCTGTAATGTCGGGGAAATATTTTGTAATCAGCTCTTCCATTTTTCTGCTAAAAGTTTTCTTGCTCTGTTTATGTGTGTTTTAACGGTGTTGACAGGGAGATCCAGCTCCTTTGCAATCTCCTCATATGCGTAGTCATGGATGAATCTCAGTTCGGCAACCTTGCGGTATTTTATATCCAGCCCCTTGATTGCCTTGATCAGCTGTTCAAAAGTCTGCTGGGTAATCATGTTGTCTTCAGGACTCCTTGTCGGTTCGAGAGGTTCTGTTGTCTCTGAATAATCGACAGCAGATGTGGCGACAGATGTTGAGATGTTTGCAATTCTCTTTCTGTAAAAATCAAAAGCCGTATTCTGGGCAATTTTATAAAGCCAGGTTGAGAAGGCCCAATCTTCCCGGTATGTGGAGATGTTTCTGAAGGCTTTGTCAAATGTCTCCTGACAAATATCCTCTGCATCCTGTGGTTGAGGAATTATTCCCAGAACGAATGCATATACCTGGTCGCTGTACCTTTCGAAGAGTCTGAAAAAAGCTGACTGGTCATTTCTGACAGCCAATCTTATGAGTTCAATCTCATCCTTATGTACAGCTACCTTAACCATAATGTTTCTGTTAATGAGCCTCAAGCCAGTTTTTACCGGTGTTACAATCTACAGTGAGTGGTACTGAGAGCCTTGTAACATTTTCCATCTCCTCTTTCACGATAAGGCTCAATTGTTCCTCTTCTCCCTTGATGACATCAAATACAAGCTCGTCATGTACCTGAAGGATCATCTTGCTTTTGAGCCCCTCTTTTGTTATCCTGCGGTCAACATTTATCATGGCTATCTTTATGATGTCTGCCGCACTGCCCTGTATAGGGGCATTTACAGCGTTTCTCTCCGCCAGTCCGCGAACAACGGCATTCTTTGAGTTGATGTCAGGTGTGAATCTTTTCCTTCCGTAAAGAGTCTCTACATATCCACTTTTTCGCGCCTGCTCAATCGTGTTTGTCATATAGGCATGTACTCCCGGGTATTTGTTGAAATACTCCTCAATGAGGCTCTTGGCTTCACTCCTTGAGATATGAAGCCTCTGAGAGAGGCCAAAGGCAGATATGCCGTATATTATGCCGAAGTTGGCGACTTTTGCCCTGCTCCTCTGTTCCTTTGAAAGCATCTCTTCGGGTGTGTCGAAGATTCTGGATGCAGTGGCAGCATGGATATCCTTGCCGGCACGGAAAGCCTCTATAAAATTCTCGTCTCCGCTTATATGGGCCATTAATCTTAGCTCTATCTGTGAATAGTCGGATGACATTATACAACCATCAGGAGATGAGGGTATAAATGCCTTGCGTATCTCCCTGCCTCTCTCTGTCCTTATAGGGATATTCTGCAGGTTTGGTTTGACAGAGCTGAGCCTTCCTGTTGATGTCAGCGCCTGATTGAATGTCGTGTGCAGTTTACCGCTTTTTCTTGAGATCAGAAGCGGCAGTGGGTCTGTATATGTTGAAATCAGTTTCTTGATATTCCTGAATTCAAGTATCAGTGGAATTACCGGATGTTCCCCTTCGAGTTCTGAAAGAGTCTCTTCATCCGTAGAAAGAGCTTTCTTGCCCTCCTTTCCATTTTTGTGGCCTAGCTTGAGTTTTTCATAGAGAAGTACACTCAGCTGTTTCGGTGACGAGACGTTAAGTGTGTGATCATCTGCAATATCTCTTATTTTGTCCTCTATCTCAGAAAGTTCTGCAGTTAACTTTTCACTGTAATTTCTGAGCATTAATGTGTCAATCTTGACTCCAGTCTGTTCCATCCCTGCCAAGACGCTTATCAATGGCATCTCGATCTTGTTGTATAAACTGTAGAGGGACTCTCTCTTAAGATCTTCCTCTAGTTTGTGAAACAGTGGCAGAAGTATTGCACCCTCTTTGAAAAGAGTATCGTTGTCGTTGACGCTGTTCGCGCTCTCCTGGAAAAGGTCTGCCTGAACGACCGTTTTTTCTTCACCGAGTGTTATATCCAGATATGTTGAAGCCAGTATCTCGATCTTGTGTGCTCTCTCAGGCATCAGAAGATAGTGCATCAGCTCAATGTCAGCCAGGTAACCCTTCAGGAAAATGGCTGCTGATGCCAGTTCATTCATCAGGGATTTAATATCATAGCCGCATTTCAACAGAGTCTGATCTTCAAGAATCTCTTTGAATACTGAAATCCGATCTCTTGTGCAGAAATAGACAGAGTCATAACAACCAATGAGATATCCTCCCTCAGCCTGTTTTATGGCAATCTCTCCCTTTGCTCTTGATTCAGCAGCGATCTCTTCGGGGGTGGCGAGCCGATAGCTGACTGTTTTAGCCTTACTTTCCGCCACAGGTTCTACAGACTTGCTTCCTGTAACTTCAAAAACCTCTCCGAGTTTCTGTATTGACCGGTTCAGAGAGCTGAACTCATACTCAGTAAAAATTCTGTTCAAATCGTTGAAATGGGGTGTAGAGAGCTTAAGAGAATCTTCATCCCATGATACATCTACATTCGTGTCGATTGTGATAAGCCTTTTGCTGAGTCCGATGTGTTGCTCTGCCTCCCGGAATGCTGCCTGCTGCTTCTCGGGCAGCTCTGTTAACATATTGTAGATGTTCTCTACAGAACCATATTTCTGTATAAGCTTTTTCGAACCAACCTCACCGACACCCCTAACTCCGGGAACATTGTCGGAGGCGTCTCCCCAAATAGTAAGAATGTCTATAACCTGCTCGGGCCTCTCGATGGTGTAATAGTCACAAATCTCCTTCATCCCGATGACTTCCATATCTGCCCCGCTCTTTCCAGGTTTGTACTGGAATATTCTGCCTGAGACAAGTTGTCCGTAATCCTTGTCTGGAGTCACCATGTATACCTCAAAATCCTCTTTTTCCGCCCTTTTTGCCAATGTCCCTATAACATCATCAGCCTCAAATCCTGGTTTCATTATCACCGGTATTGATATCGCTTCAAGAATCTCTGACAGAGGCTCGAGTGCCTTTTTTATAAGTTCGGGGGTCTCACTCCTGTTCGCCTTGTATTCAGGGTAGAGCTCATGACGGAATGTCTTTGCCGGAGGGTCGAATGCAACGGCAAGGTGTGTCGGCCGCTCCTTTATTATAAGGTCAATCAGGGTCTTTGTAAAACCAAATAGGATTGATGTGTCAACCCCTTTGGAGTTGAACATCGGCCTTCTTAAGAATGCATAGTATGACCGGAATATCAATGCATGACCGTCAATAAGGAAAAGTCTCTTCATAATTAAATCAAGCTTTGGCTGTTGTCGTCAGCCATCCATTCCACATAGGATGTGGGTGTCTCGTACAATTTGATGCTTTGAAGTGTCACCTTGGCCGGTAGTCTCTCTATAAGAATGTCGTGGATGTACAGGACCAGGTTTTCGCAGGTGGGCTGGAAGTCTACTATGACAACATTATCGTATGCCTCGGAAATTTCTGATGACAAGGCGGATCCCCTCCTTAAGATAAGTGCGTGGTCGAAAACGTTTATAATATAATCATTTACTACCTTTTTCAGATCGCTGAAATCGAGTACCATGCCGTTTTTCGGATTAGAAGTCTCTGATATTGGAGTGCCCTTGACAGTTATATATAATCCGTATGAATGTCCATGTATGTGGCGGCACTTTCCATCGTACCCGGTGAGTGCATGTGCTCCTTCGAACCGGAATTCTTTTGTAATGCGAAGTGTTGACATTATTTTTTTACAAAAGTATTAATATTTTTGTAAAATCTGGAATAACTAATATTCTATTAAATAGATGAAAACTAAATAAGTTTTATTTAAATAATTAATTAAAGTTTTTATTTTTATTACAAATTCTTACTTTTGTAGAAAAATTTATAAGTCATGGCGATAAATATTCAAAACTTTCTATCTTCCAATGCAAAGAATATGAGAAGATCTGCAATCAGAGATCTTCTTAGTGTAGCAAACAGACCAGAGGTAATTTCATTTGCAGGAGGTTTCCCGAATGCAGCAACTTTTCCTATCGATGATCTTAAGGTAATAATGCAAGAGGTACTGGAAACAGAAGGTACATCAGCCCTTCAGTACGGACCAACAGAGGGTAATCAGAAGCTAAGGGAGCAGATAGCAAAGAGATATTCTGAAAAAGGATGCAAGGTTACAGCAAAAAACATTCTGATAACAACATCTTCACAACAGGCTATAGATTTAACAACAAAAATATTCATCAATCCGGGTGATACCATTATCTGCGGTCTTCCATCATATTTAGGAGCTCTTCAGGCTTTCTGGTCATACCAGGCAGAACCGGTAGGCATAAAATGTGACAATGACCTTGAGGATACAGTAAAAGAGCTTATCACCAAAGGCCAAAAACCAAAATTTGTCTATGCAATTCCAGATTTCCAGAACCCTTCAGGAGTGACAATGACCCTGGAGCAAAGGAAGTATGTTCTTGATGTAGTAAAGAGATATGACCTGCTTCTTCTTGAGGACAGCCCTTATAGAGAGCTCAGGTTTGACGGTGTGGAGCAACCTATGATGTATTCGCTCGATGATGACAATAGAGTTATATTGCTGGGTACATTCTCCAAGACATTCCTTCCGGGCTTCCGTATCGGATGGATAATTGCACCGGAAGAGATTATTGACAGACTTATTGTTGCAAAACAATCAACAGACCTTTGTACTCCGGTATTTGATCAGGCTGTAGCTGCTAAATATCTTGAGAAGGGTCTCTTTGAGAAGAACCTTCAGAAGACTATCGCTCTATATCGCGAGAAGAGAGACCATATGTTGGCTTGTTTTGAAAAATATATGCCTAAGGGAGTTGCATGGACACACCCTGAAGGAGGACTTTTCCTCTTTGTCAAGTTGCCTGAGGGTTATGATACAAGGGCTCTTTTTGATATAGCAATGAAAGAGGATGTCGCTTTCGTGATAGGAGAGGCATTCCATTGCGACGGTTCCGGAAAGAATACAATGAGGATGAACTTCTCATTTATGAATGCTGAAAAAACCGAGGAGGGTGTTAAAAGACTTGCCCGTGCAATTGATAAAATGATTAATAAGTAATAATCAGTTTTACTGACAGATGGGGGCTTTGGCGTTATCGCCGGAGCCCCCTTTTCTATTTAAATTTTCAATGATTTTTTTTATTTAGTATTTTTGCAGCCAAAGTTAAATACATAAAATTATAGGATATGAGAAAGAAAATTGTTGCCGGAAACTGGAAAATGAACACTACAATCAAGGAGGCTGAAGTGCTTGTTAAAGACCTTACAGCTCTTGTAGATGAGTTTGATACAGATGTCGATATTATAGTGTGTCCTCCTTTCACTCACCTTGACTCTGTTGCCAGACTGCTTGCCAAACAATATGATGAGAAAGAGAAGATATATCTTGGTGCTCAAAACTGTGCCGATCACACATCTGGTGCATACACAGGAGAGGTATCAGTAAACATGTTGAAATCTGTTAACTGCAAATATGTGATACTTGGCCACTCAGAGAGAAGGGAGTATTATCATGAGAATAGTGCATCTTTGTATGAGAAGATAGAATTGGCTCTCAATGCCGGTATTATTCCGATTTTCTGTGTAGGTGAGAAACTTGAGGAGAGAGAGTCCAACAGACATTTCGAGGTTGTTGCTGAGCAGATCAAGGACGTGCTATACAGGCTCAAAGGGGCTGAAATGAGCAAGATAATAATTGCCTATGAACCGGTTTGGGCTATTGGTACAGGTAAAACTGCCACTTCGGAGCAGGCCGAAGAGATGCACGCATATATAAGAAAGGTAGTGGCAGATAAATTCGGTGATGTAGCTGACATTGTTCCTATTTTGTATGGTGGAAGTTGCAAGCCGTCGAATGCCCAGGAGATATTCTCTAAACCGAATGTTGACGGAGGTCTGATCGGAGGTGCATCGTTAGTTGCCAAAGATTTTGTGGATATTGTAAAATCCTTCTAATGAATTATATAGAGGTAATCTTTGAGATTGAGCCGTTTTCAGAAGATTATGCAGAGCAGGTAATAGCTCAAATAGAAGAGCTCCCTTACGAAAGTTTTGCAACAGAGAATGGATGTCTCAAAGCTTATATTCCTGAGGAGAAGTACTCTGCAGGTGATCTGAGGGCTCTGCTTTCTGCCTTTGCAAACTCTCCGGAGTTTCAGGTGAAGAGCAGTGCATCTCTTATTCACGAGCAAAACTGGAACATTTTATGGGAGTCAAATTTTCCTCCTATTGCAATTGGAGGTAAATGTACTGTAAAAGCCAGTTTTCATAAGGGACTTCCTAAAACAAGGTACACAATAACAATTGATCCTAAGATGGCCTTCGGTACCGGACACCATCAGACAACCTCTCTTATGGTGGAGACTTTGCTGGATGCGCAAGTAAAAGGGAAAAGAGTGCTGGATGTGGGTTGTGGAACAGGAATTCTCTCTATTCTTGCTGCAAAGATGGGCGCATCTGCACCTGTACATGCAATTGATATTGATCATATTGCCGTATCTTCGACAGAGGAGAATGTGAAAAAGAACAGAGTTCAGGGAAAGGTTGTCGCTCTTTGCGGAGATGCATCTCTGATACAAGCCGGGAGATATGATATTTTACTGGCCAATATCAACAGGAATATAATACTTCAGGATATAGCCACATATAGCAGGGCTCTGACAACTTCGGGGAGACTCTACATAAGCGGCTTCTATAGTGAAGATCTGCCGATGATACTGGAGGAGGCAAAAAAATTCTCTCTTGAGTATGTGACTGAGAGAAGACGCGATAATTGGATGGCTGCAGAACTGAAAAAAGTTGACTAACCGTCATTCAGGTGTTGCAAAATTAGAAAATTATCGTACCTTTGCATCCCTCAAAGCGGGCATGGCGTAATTGGTAGCCGCGCCAGACTTAGGATCTGGTGCCGTAAGGCGTGGGGGTTCGAGTCCCTTTGCCCGCACTAAAAAGCAGATAGCCTTTGGGGTATCTGCTTTTTAGCTATTAGCTTGATTGATAATAATAACAGATATATGAAAGTAACACAAAAAAACATTGATGATCTGAATCTCACTGTTACTCTTAACATTGAGCAGGGAGACTATAGCGATAAGCAGAAGAAGATTCTTAACGACTATCGCAGAAAAGCTGATATCAAAGGATTCCGTAAAGGAATGGCCCCAATGAGTCTTATTGAAAAGATGCATGGCAGGTCTGCTATGCTTGATGCTGTTAATAATCTCATATCTGAAGGTCTGAATAACTATATCTCTGAAAACAAGCTTAATATTTTAGGAGAACCACTGCCTAATGGGACTGAACAAAAAGAGATCGATTGGGACAATGACACAACCTTCGAGTTTGTATTTGACCTGGCTCTTGCTCCAAAGGTTGAAATTCAGCTGAGCAAGGATGATAAAATCCCATACTATGAAGTTAAGATTTCAAAAGAAGAGAAAGAAAAATATACCGGTAATATAAAGAAACAGTTCGGGCAGCTTGGCGTGGCGGACATGATTGAGGAGGAGGATTTCATCATCGCTGACCTTATACAAGGTGAGATGAGAATTGAAGGAACCTATGTAGCAATGAGGTCTATCGAGGATGCAAAGATTAAGAAGACATTCATCGGTAAAAAAGCCGGGGATGAGTTTGAAATCGATGTAAACAAGGCTTTTGCAAACGAGACTGACAGAGCAGCATTGCTTAAGGTTAAGAAAGAGGAGCTTGCTTCAATCGAACCAATTTTCAATGTAATTGTTAAGGAGGTTAAGAGATTTGTAGATGCTGAGGTTAACCAGGATCTCTTTGACAAGGTTTTTGGAGCGGGTGTGATAACCAGCCAGGAGGAGTTTGATGCTAAATTGGTAGAGAGGATGAAGGGAGAGTTTGCTCAGGAGAGTGACTATCGCTATATGCTTGATGCAAGAGAGTATCTTATCGAGAAGAGTGCACTCAAATTGCCTGAAGATTTTCTCAAGAGGTGGCTCTTTACTGCCAACGAGGGAAAATTCACAATGGAGGAGATAGAGAAGGATTTCGCACTTTTCCTTAAGGATTTCCGCTGGCAGATGATACGCCAGACCATTATGAAAGAGCAGAAGCTGGAGGTTACTAAGGAGATTCTGATAGAGAATGCAAAGAAGATAGCAAGCTACCAATTTGCAATGTATGGTCTGACAAATGCACCTGAAGAGCAGGTTGAGAAGTATGCTCAATCACTGTTGTCAAATGAGAAAGAGGGCAGGAGAATATATGAGAAGGCAGAAGAGGATATGACTATTGAATATGTCAAGAGCGTTACATCTATTGACAAAAAGTCCATATCTCTCGATGAACTTCAAAAAATGACCAACTAATTTTAAAAAATATGGCTACTGAATTTGAAAAATTTGCCAGGTTGCACCAGGGCGTCAGCAGTCTGTCTATGCACAGGTTCCAGTCCCTATATGGTGCATACATCAACCCTACAATCATCGAGGAGAGACAGTTGAATGTCGCTGCCATGGATGTTTTCTCAAGGTTGATGATGGACAGGATCATATTCTTGGGAGTGCCTATCAACGACGATGTTGCCAACATTATTCAGGCGCAACTTTTATATCTTGACTCAGTTGATTCTAAGGCTGATATTCAGCTTTACATCAACTCTCCGGGAGGCTCGGTATATGCCGGCCTGGGCATATATGACACAATGCAGCTTGTAGGCTCCGATGTTGCCACTATCTGTACAGGTATGGCTGCTTCAATGTCGGCTATATTGCTGACAGCAGGGGCTTCTGGCAAAAGATCGGCCCTGCCTCATTCAAGAGTCATGATTCACCAGCCTATGGGAGGTGCAGAGGGACAGGCAGTTGATATCGAGATTACTGCAAGAGAGATTATGAAGATTAAGAAGGAGTTGTATGAAATCATCTCCCATCACTCAGGCAAACCGCTGGATATCATAGAGAAAGATGCAGACAGAGATTACTGGATGACTGCAACTGAAGCTAAAGCATACGGCATGATTGACGAAATCCTGATTAAATCTAAAAAATAGTTGTATAAATATGGCATCCAAGTATAACGACTATTGTTCATTTTGCGGACGGGGAAAGGACGAGGTAGAGGTTCTTATAGCCGGAGAGATAGCCAGTATTTGTGGCGAATGTGCACAACAGGCTGTGGATTACTCCAAAGAGGCGATGAGGGCAAAGAGATCAAAAGGACGTAAGAGTGAGGATTCTGAGAAGAAACTCATGAAACCTGTTGAGATCACTCAGTTTCTTGACCAATATGTGATAGGTCAGGATGAGGCAAAGAAACACCTCGCTGTTGCCGTATACAACCACTATAAGAGAATCTCCAATCCCGGCAATGATGACCTGGATCTTGAAAAATCAAACATCATGCTCATCGGTCAGACCGGTACAGGAAAGACCCTTTTAGCCCGGACCATAGCCAAGATGCTGGATGTTCCCTTCACAATTGTAGATGCAACCGTGCTCACAGAAGCCGGCTATGTAGGAGAGGATGTCGAGAGTATATTGACAAGATTGCTTCAGGAGGCAGACTATGATGTTGAGAGGGCTCAGAGGGGAATTGTATTTATTGATGAGATTGACAAAATTGCAAGAAAAAGCGATAATCCGTCAATAACAAGAGATGTTTCTGGTGAGGGTGTGCAACAGGCTATGCTGAAACTTCTGGAGGGAAGCGTTGTGAATGTTCCACCTCAGGGAGGGCGTAAGCACCCTGAACAAAGGATGATAGCTGTCGATACTAAGAATATCCTTTTTATCTGCGGCGGGGCGTTTGAAGGAATAGACAGAAAGATCTCACAAAGGCTGAACACTCAGGTTGTGGGTTATGGGGCAGAGAAGAAGAGAAGCAAGATTGACAAGGATAACCTTATAAGATATGTCTCTCCTCAGGATTTGCGGGCCTATGGTCTTATTCCGGAGATAATAGGCAGGTTGCCTGTTCTGACTTACCTCCATCCATTGGACAGAAAAGCATTGAGGACTATCCTGACAGAGCCGAAAAATGCGCTGGTCAAGCAGTATCACAAGCTTTTCGAACTTGACGGTGTCAAGTTGAAGATTGAGGATGATGTGTTGGATTATATTGTTAATACTTCAATTGAGTACAAGCTTGGGGCTAGAGGTTTGCGCTCAATATGCGAGGCAATTATGGTAGATGCCATGTACGAGACTCCTTCACAGGCAAAGAAGAGCCTTACCATAAAGCTTGACTATGCAAAGAAGAAGATTGACAAGTTCACAGGTATACTGGCAGCTTCTGCTTAATAACGACTACTTTTTTGGTAATATTTCATAACCGGCAGCTGTGAGAATCTCAGCTGCTGCTTGATATTCCTCTTCAGGAACCTGAAGCTTGACGTTCGATGTCGGATATATGTTAATCACAGAGTTATAGAACTCATCTTTCAGAAAAGTGTGTATACCGTTAGCCTCAAGGTTTGATCTTGGTATCAGTATGTCCTGTGGGTAGGCTGAAGTCAGTATCGTAATCCATTTATCCATGATAATTCAATTTTAGACTATTAAAGATAGTCAAATATCGGATAAGTGTGTTAAAATGTGCTTCTTCTTATCAATCTGAAGTTGCATCGAATCTTCCTGAAGGGTTTCTCGAGGATCATCAGTGCGGCAAGCTCACCCATCTGTATGAAGTCGGTCGACATCACAGTAAGCCCGTCAAGGATAATCTCATTTATCGGAGACTCGTTGTATGAGATGATACCGATATCCTTTCCTATACTGCACCCCTTCATTTTTGCTATCCTTACAAGTTCTATCAGTTCAGAGTCCAACTGGCTGTTCAGGATAAGGAAGATCTCACCCTTTTCAATCTTATTCTGATTAATTGTATGGTGAAACTCGTATTGTATTCCGTCTTCGTCACAAAAACGTTTTATACCTTTTTCTATAATAGGAGAGTATAGAGAACCCTTCATAGAGACAATATTCAATTTCCTGAATTTAAGGATGTCCTCTTTACCTTGACAGAGGCCGTCATAAATGTCATTCTCGAAATCCTGGTATACTGACCCGAAGTTACCTTTTAACTCGTCTATATATCTGTCAAGTAGAATTAGCTTTCTGTTTGGTATTCTCTTAAGGGTCCTGACCACTCTGCTCTGGATGTCTTCCTGGAGTGAGAAGTGAGGGGTAACGATGTAGTAGTCGAATTTATCCAGATTCTCCTCTACGAATTGCTCGAATAGGTCAACATCCTGGTTGTGGAGACGGATGGTTATTTCGGAGAGCTCTCCGATATGATTCATAAATGAGGAGAATAGTACCTGCTTGTATGTGCTCAATTTGTCAAATAAGACAAGAATCTTGATTTTATCCCCGTTTTTATTTGTGATGTAGAATCCTTTCCCCTGGGCAGATCCGATCAGCTCTTCATCTCTGAGCAGCGCATAGGCCTTTTTGACAGTCTCCTTGGAGATGTTCAGCTCAGCAGACAATTCGTTCATTGATGGCAAAAAATCTCCCACCTCATACTCTCCGTCATTTACCAAATCCCTTATCGATTGCATTACCTGCTTATAGACAGGAACCTGAGATGCGGGATCCACTTTTATTTTTGAATTCATAATAATATTTTATATAAAAATATAAACTTCCTATTGTATATTA
Organism: Bacteroidales bacterium; assembly: GCA_028690215.1. GTDB lineage: Bacteria > Bacteroidota > Bacteroidia > Bacteroidales > UBA932 > Bact-08. Next base: position 90,587 of record JAQVBQ010000004.1, read on the forward strand.
AAAAACAAACTTTAAATTTGTACCACACTACACAACACTTAAATTGATCCTGATTAACTTAGCTGTGGTGTGGTTTTGGGTGCAAATTTAAACAACAAAATGCTAATTTAAACTTGATTTGATGAAAAAAAATGTTGGATCAAATGATTTAATGCAGTTATTCCAAAAATATTGGACTGCAACTTTATTGATGCTGTTAGGCTGTTTCTTGTATACAGACCTGATGGCTCAAAACTTATCCGTATCCGGAACAGTCAGATTTTCAACAGGAGAGGCTGTCCCTGGTGCAAATGTCTCTGTAAAGGGTTCTGCAAATGGAACCATGACTAATGCAGATGGTACCTATAATTTGACAAATGTGCCTGCAAATTCTGTTCTTCAATTCTCTTTTATAGGTATGGAGACACAGGAGGTGAACCTGAATGGCAGGAAACAGATTGATGTCGTACTTAAAGAGAGTGCAATTGTACTTGATGAGGTGGTGGCAATTGGTTACGGAACTGCAAAGAAAAAAGATCTGACAGGTTCGGTTTCGGCTGTGGGCAGCGAGAAGCTCATGTCACGTCAGAACAACCAGGTCATAACAGCCCTTCAGGGTGCCATGGCCGGTGTCACAATTACAAGATCAAGTTCTGCTCCCGGAGTTGGGGGGACAATCCGTGTCAGAGGTATTACCTCAATTCAGGAGAGTGATCCACTTATAATTATTGACGGAGTGCCTGCCAGTAGTATCAATGATGTGAACCCTGCCGATGTCGAGAATATCACAGTCCTCAAGGATGCTGCATCAGCCTCTATCTATGGAGCAAGAGCTGCTGCAGGAGTTGTACTTATAACAACTAAAAGAGGATCCCGAGACGGAATGAATGTTGACTATAACTACAGCCTCTCATTGGATGTGCCTACAAAGATGCCTGAATATGCCAATGCGGTAACCTACATGAAGGTGCTGAATGAGAGAAACTGGAATGATAATAATGCAGGAGGTGAATATTCTGTATATGAGAAGGACCTGATTGATAATTATTGGAGTCTGAATAAACAGAATTCTGATCTTTATCCAAATACTGATTGGGTTAACTTATGTATGGAGGATTATGGCGTGAAACACAGCCATCAGCTTGGTATTTCAAGCGGAAATGAGAAATCAAGGACAAAGGTTAGTTTCGGATATGATAATGTGGATGGTTTGTATGTTGCAAACAACTCATGGAAAAGGATCACTGCCAGAGTCAACAATGACATCAAACTTAAAAAGTGGCTCTCTACATCAATTGACCTTGGTCTCAAGCATAGTGAGACTATAGAGCCGGCTTTCAGCCCATCTTTGAGAATGAGGTACGCGGCTCCGGTATATCCTGCTATATTCTCTGACGGACGTCTTGCAGGAGGTAAGGATGGTGAGAATCCATACGGAAAACTCGTTTATGGAGGAAATGAAAACAGTAAGGGTTATCAGGTTAGCGGAAAAGTTTCTGTGGATATTAAGCCAATCGAGGATCTTACTATCACAGGTGTCTTTGCACCTATATATAACTTCTCTAAGGTCAAACGCTTTAACAAACAGGTTGAGTATTATACATCATGGGATGATATGGTGAGCACTGACTTTATGGATGATACAAATACAACTGACTTGAGGGAGACCAGAAGTGACAGTTATTCAATAACTTCACAGATATATGCAAACTACAATAAAACCATAAACAAGCATAATATAAGTGCGACTTTAGGTTATGAGACCTTCCACTATTTCTATGAGAATCTCTGGGCTTCACGCGGAGAGTATGATATTCCTTATTACCCGTACCTTGCAGCAGGTCCTTCAACTCTAATGGACAATAATGGAGATGCATATGAAAATGCTTACAACTCATACATCGGAAGGGTAATGTACAACTGGGGATATAAATATTATGTTCAGGCTAACTTCCGTTATGATGGTTCAAGCCGTTTCCATAAAGATCACAGATGGGCATTTTTCCCTTCTGCATCTCTGGGATGGGTTATATCTAAAGAGAACTTCATGCAGGATATTGACTGGCTCTCTTTTGCTAAACTGCGTCTTTCCTATGGCCAGCTTGGTAACGAGAGAATAGGTAATTATCCTTATCAATCTTCAATTGAATTCAATACAGGAACACTATATCAAGGAAGTACAATTATTCCTGTTCAGGGAGCTTCTGCATACCAGTACGCAATACAAGACATCTCTTGGGAGACAACTGAGACAATTGACCTTGGTCTTGATCTCAGCTTCTTTAGAGAAAGACTGAAGTTTACCGGAGATTACTATCAGAAGAAAACTATGGATATGCTGTTGCAGCTTCAGATTCCTAATTATATGGGTTATACTGATCCTGATCAGAATGCAGGCACAATGTCTACTAAAGGATGGGAGATTGATCTGGGGTGGTCAGACAAGATTGGAGACTTCTCTTATGGAATTAACTTCAACCTTTACGATTCAAAGACTGTAATGGGTGAACTTAAAGATACCCAGGTGCTCTCGAATGGCCTTATTATAAGAGAGGGCAGTGAATACAATGAGTGGTACGGATACAAGAGTGACGGTATATTCCAGACAGCTGAAGAGATAGCTTCTTCTCCTGTAACTTCAGGAGCTGTTATGGTGGGAGATATCAAGTACAAAGATATCAGTGGCCCTGAAGGAACTCCTGATGGTAAGATTGATGCAGTATACGACAGGGTTCTCCTTGGCGGTTCTCTTCCAAGATTCAATTATGGAGGTAACATCAACCTTGGATATAAAGGTTTTGATTTCTTAGTGGCTTTCCAGGGTATTGGAAAACGTAACTCGATGATAACTGAAGATATGGTGCAGCCAATCAGAGGTGACTGGTACAATGTACCACAGATAATTGTAGGTAAGTACTGGAGCAACTACAATAGTGAAGCACAGAATGCTAACGCTAAGTATCCTCGGGTTTCCAGAACCGGAAATACAAACAACTATGCAATATCGGATTTCTGGATGATTGACGGGTCATATTTCCGAATTAAAAATATAACACTTGGTTATACAATTCCTTCTCAGCTTTTGAGAAAAATTTCACTTCAGAATGTGAGATTCTATGCTTCACTTCAGGACATCTTTACAATAAGCAACTATCCACTGGGATGGGATCCGGAGGTAAGTTCTACAGGCTACCCAATTACAAAATCGGTAATTTTTGGAGTTTCAGTTAAATTTTAAGTGTTAATAAACAACCTAGAAAAATGAAAAAAAGGAATTATATATTATCGGCAATGGCGGTTGTGGCTCTCTATTCATGCAACAATCTCGATCTTCAGCCGCTTTCAAAGGCATCCAATGAGAGTTGGTTTAAAGACCGCACTCAGGTGGAGATGAGCCTTAACACTCTTTATCTGCACCAGTTCTGGCCAATGCATAAGACAGATTTCGGAAGTAATATAATGTCTCTGGACGAACCTTCCGATGACTGGACAAACAGAACCACACTGAATGTCTTCACAAACGGAACTTTGACAGGAACAAACTCATCGTTCCTCAATAACACCTGGACATACAGCTACAGGGCAATCAGCCGTGCAAATACCATCATAAACAACATTGACAAGGCAAAAGAGAATCTATCTACAGAGCTATATGAGAGATATATTGCAGATGCCAGGTTTGTAAGAGCCTGCCAGTATTCAAGAATAATAGAGTATTGGGGTGATGCTGTATATTTTACTGATGATATGGATATTGAAAAATCCTATACCCTTACAAGAATAAGCAAGGATACCATACTTGCCCACATTTACGAGGATTTCGATTATGCTATAGATAAGCTACCTGTTGCCTATGAGAGCACTGAGATAAAAAGAGCAACCAAGGGTGCAGCTTATGCAATGAAGGCAAGAGTTGCCCTCTTCTTCAATGACTATGCAACTGCACGTGATGCTGCAAAGGGTTGTATGGATCTTGGTATATATCAGCTTTATCCTGATTTTGGAGAATTATTCCTGAGCAAGACAAAGAACTCTGTGGAAACAGTATTTGGTATTCCTCGTTCAACTCAATATGGTACAGCCCTCACCGGAGGTTCTGTTACAGCATATCTTAGCAGGAATATTACATCTCCATCTGCAACAGCGTCTCCTTCATGGGATCTTCTCTGTGCTTTCCTTTGCACTGACGGAAAACCAATTGATGAGTCTCCTTTGTACGACCGCAAGAATCCGTTCAAGAATCGTGACCCGAGATGCTCATATACTATCGTAGAGTTCAATACAGATTACTTTGGATTTAATTACACTCCTCATCCTGATTCAGCACAATGTTGGAATTACGCCACCCAGACCTTTGTTAAGAATAAGGACTCTAAGGCAGGTGACCAATATGCATCATATAATGGCCTGATCCTCAGGAAAGGTATTGATTCTGATTGGAATGATAACCTTGAAGCAGAGAACGATAAGCTGATCATGCGCTATGCTGATGTATTGCTTATGTATGCAGAGGCAAAGATTGAGCTTAATCAGATTGACCAATCTGTACTCGATGCAATGAATATGGTAAGGGCACGTGCATATAAGGTTGATTTTAGGTCAGAAAACTATCCTAAGATAACTGAAACATCTCAATCTGCGTTAAGAACTATCCTCAGAACAGAAAGAAGAATGGAATTCGCATTTGAAGGGCTACGTTATAATGACATACTCCGTTGGAGAATTGCTGAAACAGTTATGAACTACCCTAACTATGGTCTTCCGACAAGTGTCTCTCTATGCAAGACCTATTACAAAAATGGTTATTGGTTTATCCCTGGAGTTCCGGAAATTGACGAAAACGGTTGTCCTGATTTCTCAGAGATGCCCAACTTATCTCAGGCACGTGTATTGAGCAAAAGGGTGTTTGACAAGAACAAACACTACCTGTGGCCTATACCTACTGCAGATATGCAGATAAATCCTAACTTGGTAAATAATCCTAATTATTAATAACCATAAATATATGAGAAGAGTTATTTCAACATTTTACCTGCTGGTTATAATGATATTGACATGTCAGTATTCAGAAATCACTGCAAAAGAGTCAATTTCATCGGCAAGTGTCACAAACGCCTCTGGCAAGTTGATATTTTCTAAAGAAGGTATAAAGATTGAAACAGACGGAACTGCCCCCGGATCTGATTCGAAGAGCGAGGCTGTATGGTCAATCAAGATACAGAATCTGTCAGATAACAATAGCGAGATTATTTTCAGTGAGAGAGACAATAAACCGGTTATCTCTACATCTGAAAATGGATTTGTGTTGTCTTACAATGGTCTCATATATAATGGAAAACGTTGGGATATAGATTTAAATCTAAATTTTTCCAAAAAGGGTGAGGCATTCTCTCTTAACGGTGAAATCAAAAACAATGTCCAAGGTTGGGTTGTTGTTGGATTTACCGGCCCTGTCATAAGCGGTATCAAAGCAGAGCTTGCCGGTTATCCTCTGATCATGCCTTGCGGTCTTGGTCAGAAATTTACAAAGGCTCCATCGAGCAAAGATTCAATTAATAAAGTTAGTTTCAAAGGTGGATTGGCCTGGAAGTACGACCAGGCCACTTCATCCTTTTTCGTGAAGTCAGACTATCCGTCAAGATTTGCCACTATGCAGTGGTGCTCTTTCGCAGGCGACAAGGGTGGTTTGTATTACGGCAGTCATGACAATAAACACGGATCAAAGCATTTCCTGGTTTCATATAAACCCTCGGACAATACTCTGGGTGTGGCTTTTGAGCATGATCTTGCTTGTGCTCCGGGCGCAAAATGGCAAATTCCTGAACAGATTATCTATCCTTACAAGGGTACCTGGCACAAAGGGGCAGATTTATACAGAGAGTGGTTCAAGACTTCTGTCGCTTTTCAGCAGGTACCGGAGTGGCTAAGAAACTCTTCGGGATGGATGTTGACCATAATGAAGCAGCAGAACAATGAAGTGATGTGGAATTACGGGGATCTCTCAGAACTTGCAGACATGTCACTAGAGAGAGGACTTGATATTATAGGTCTTTTCGGATGGACTGTTGGTGGTCACGATAAGTTTTACCCTTATTATGAACCTGATCCCGCAATGGGAGGGAAAGAGGGGCTGATGAAAGTCCTGAAGGATATTAAAAAGAAGGGTGTACGTTCTATTATATATGCTAACGGACAGTTGATAGATCAAAACGGGACTGATTACTGGGAAAAAGAGGGTAAGAGAATTTCTGTACTGAAGAGAGACGGAAAGGTAGACTATCAGAAATGGCACAAGTATTATGATGCTCCTGCCCGTTTTCATGGTATGGCTTGTCTCGGATGCGACGAGTGGTATGATATAATGCTCAAGCTTGCACTTCAGGCAAATGAGCTGGGTGCAGATGGTATTTTGTATGATCAGCTTGCTGTCACTGCTCCTAAATTCTGCTATTCACCTGATCACGGACATGCGGTTCCGGCAGTTGTATATGCCGAGGACAGATATCTGTTCTTACGCAAGATAGCTGAATACATGAAGACTATAAACAAGGATTTTGTGGTTATGACTGAGGGGCTCAATGATGTGGAGATGGAGTCAATATCTATGTTCCACGGTTATGAAAATGGCGCTTATGTTCCGCTAATCGAGGAATTTTCTGCAAGATTGAACGGAAGTGCTCCTACTTTTATTTTCCCTGAGATGTTCAAGTATACATTTCCTGAATTGATCACCACAACAAGAAATCCTGCACCGGTAAATAACAGGCTTATACTAAACTATGCAACTATGTATGGTCTGAGATCGGAGCTTGAGACCCGCTATGCGGCAGATGTCCGTTATCTCAAAGAAAACAGGATTCCGGTACCTGAAGATTACTCCAATGTCATAAGCAAACCAAATATCGATCTGGTAACATCAGAGGATCCTGTTGCAATGAAGAGTTATACAAAAGATGTGATTGATTTTCAGAGAGAGAATTCAGGACTGCTGTGGAGAGGTAATTTCAATGATGATAATGGCTTTTCTATAAAGTGCAATAATAATACTGTCATTGCCAAATCATTCGTCTCAGGTAGCAGGATGGGTGTTGTTGTATGGAATACCGGAAAGAATAACGAGTCATTTGAAGTGGATGTGCCGGGATACACATTCGAGTATGCAACAGAGCCAGGCAAAGGAACAGTAAATGCATCAGAAAAAATCGCTGCAGAGAGTATCAGATTGCTGGTGTGGAAAAAAAATAACAGATAGATATGAATTATATCAAGTTTTTTGTGCTTCTGGCAACCATGTCAATCTTTACGGCCTCGTGCGGTAAAGAGAACAATCCTTCCGGAGATGGCGGGGATGATAAGCCTGTCAATATTGTCAAGTCAGGAAAGGTGCTTTGTGATTCAAAAGGTGTAGCCGGAGTTGTTGTGACTGATGGCACCAATTTTACCCAAACTGCTGCAGACGGGGCTTATGAATTACCATACAATCCATCCGCCACTCACGTATACATATCGTCTCCGGCAGGCTATACCGTACCTGTGGAGAGAAGCGTGCCTAAGTTTTGGGTGGCATTGAAAAATGCCCCGGATAAGAAAAACATAAACTTTGTTCTCAATAAAATGGGACAATCGGACAATAAACACTATTTCATTGCGGTAGGGGACCCGCAGGTCAGGAATGAGACAGAACTTAAAAAGCTGGAGCCGATTCTTGCTTTTATGAGACAGGAGATAGCTTCTGCTTCCTTAAGTCCAGTTCATCTGATGGTTGCTGGTGATGTGGTGTTCAACAAGCCGCTGATGAATGATCTAAGCAGGAGTTATTTCTCTGCTGTGAATCAGCCGGTATATTACTCTATAGGTAATCACGATCATGTGTTCAGCACTTCTCAGACACCATCGTATAATTATGATAAAGTTGCCGATTCTGCTTATATACGTCATTATGGTCCTACATACTACTCTTTTAACAGAGGGATGGTTCATTATATAAGCCTGGACAACATCTATTACAAGGGTGGACCTGATGGAGAGTATACTGTTAATTTCACAGATAATCAACTGAGCTGGCTCCGTAAGGATCTCTCGTATGTAACCAAGGATAAGGCTTTAGTCCTCTTGTTTCATGCCCCTTCCAAGTCAAGGTATGCCTCTTCTTACGGAAACAGTGAGACACTGCATGCGCTTCTGCAAGGTTATGCAAATGTTCAGATTATATGCGGCCACACACACTATAACTCTGTGATGAAGGATAATACCGGCATTATTGAGCATATTGTAGGTGCAGCCTGCGGCGGATTCTGGGAAGGGCCGGTATGTCTTGACGGTGCAGAATTGGGCTATAAGATTTTTGAGGTGAACGGCACAGACTTTAAATGGATTTACAGATCATATACCAATCCTGACTCTCAGTTTTCGGTTTATAAACCGGAAAACAGGGCTCCTGTCCTGAGGCCATCTGATGAGTTGCTGGTTAATGTGTGGGATTGGGATCCTGATTGGAAGGTAATGTGGTCTGATAATCAGGGAGCAACATACCAGGAGATGGTGAGGATTTCTGAGAAGACTATGGATCCTACTGCATACTCGTGGTTTGGGGCAGATGGCGATAATAAGATTTCCGGAAGGACTTGGATAAATGCAGTTACAACAGATCACATATTTAAATGTGTTCCCGCACCCGGTGTTAAAGAGGTAAGGATAAAGGTGACAAATTCGTTTGGAGTTGATTTTACCCGCCAGGTAAATTGGTGATTCCGACTATAAAACAAAAGATTATGAATACTTTAAAGCTGAAGAAGGACAACTATAAATGGGAGGTACTTGTGCTGCTCTGGATTGCTTTCTTTGTCAACCAGGCAGACAGACAGGTTTTTAATGTCGTACTGCCATTGATTAAGGAGGATCTGGCACTTTCTGATGTTCAAATAGGTACAATCGCTACAGCATTTAACCTTGTCTATGCCCTTCTTGTTCCTATGGCCGGATATATTGGCGATCTTTTCAGCAGGAAGTGGATTGTCTCGCTGAGTATTCTTTTCTGGAGTGTCGCCACGATGTTTACAGGATTGAGTAACGGCATGATTATGCTGATTGTTATGAGAAGTGTTGCAACAGGAGGCGGGGAGGCCTTTTTCGGACCATCCAACTATGCCTTGCTAGCCAGCTATCATAACAGGGAGACACGCTCCTTTGCAATGTCCATACACCAGACATCATATTATGTGGGTGTGATTCTGAGCGGTTTCGTTGCCGGATACATCGGTCAGCATTATGGCTGGCGAAGTGCATTCCTGGTATTCGGAGCAGTCGGTGTCATTCACGCAGTAGTCATGATATTCAGATTACGGGACAAGAAAGAGGAAGGTGTTGAAGTGAGGAGTGAAGGGGGAAGAGTGAAAACAGAAAATGAAAATTTGAAGAGCGATGAGGTTAAAAAAGAGAAGATATCACTTTTTGAAGGGTTCAGGGTTCTTTTTACAACGCCGACAGCTATTATGCTGACTGTAGGATTCAGCGGACTGATCTTCGTTCTTACAGGATATCTTACCTGGATGCCTACATACCTTTTTGAAGAGTTCAACATGTCTCTGGCAGAAGCAGGATTTCACTCAATGTTCTATACACATCTGTTTGCTTTCTTTGGTGTAATGATTGCCGGGAAACTCTCTGACAAGCTTGCAGGGAAGAATCCTGCCAACAGGATTTTACTTCAGGCAGGAGGTCTTCTCTTCGCAGTGCCTTTTATAATACTCATGGGAAATTCAGGAACTCTTGCAGCAATCTATATCGGTTTTGCCGGATTTGGGTTCGCAAGGGCATTTTTCGATGCCAATACTTATACGGTATTATATGATGTTATTCCGGAGAAGTACCACTCCTCTGCGTCAGGGGTGATGATAATGCTGGGCTTTGCCATGGGCTCTCTCTCCCCGCTGATTCTAGGGTTGATGAAACCGGTATTGGGACTATCATTCTCAATATCCAGCCTTGCTGTAATATGGCTGGTTTGTGGATTATTAATGGTCGTGGCATACAAGTTTTTCTATAACAGGGATTATGCTAAGATACACAACATATAAGGGTTGGAAGGCACTCTCTCTTGGCAATGGTTTGGTAGAGAGCCATATTGTGCCTGATTTGGGAGGAAGGCTTATGCAATTTTCCCTGCAGGGATATGACTATCTATTCGTAAACGGGGCTTTAGAGTCTCTTTATCCGGAAAGAGTTGACGGAAAGCAGTGGATGAATTTCGGAGGAGAGAAGGTGTGGCCGGCCCCTCAAGGTTGGAGCGGAGAGGGTTATTGGCCCGGACCACCGGATCATATTCTGGATGAAGGCCTATATGAGTCTAATACCGAAAAAGGCTCAGTCACTCTTTTAAGTCCTGTGGACAAGAGAACAGGTTTGCAGATAAAGCGGCAATTGAGTGTAAAACCGGAAGAGTCCAGAATAAACATTATTACAACATTTACCAATAAGAGTGACGAGTATATACGATGGTCTGTCTGGCCCGTATGCCAGGTTGCTGTTGATGAGCAGGCTGAGGATCAATCTCAGATAGTTTGTCCTGCAAGAAAAGATGCTAAAGGTGATACCCAATATAAAATATTACACGGATTGGCCAATAATCCGCAGTATAACTGCGATGAGGCCGGCAACCTGGTAGTTACATACAAATATATAGTTGGTAAGGTTGGAACTGATTCTGACGAGGGGTGGATTGCTTATGTAAACAGGGGCAGTGGTAAAGTGCTGGTAATGAATTTTGATGTTGCCGATGGCGCAGAGTATCCTGACAATACATCTGTTCAGGTGTGGACTCAAGGTGAAGGTGCGACATATTCGAGAGGCAGGGTTAATATTCACAAATCTGATAAAAAGGTTAATCCGCCATATATGGAGATGGAGATTCTCTCACCGATGGTGAAATTGAGGCCCGGGGAGAGCTATGATTTCAAATACACCATTTCAGCCTGTACAATCGAGAGCGGAATGTGCGTCAAGGCTGCCTCAAAATATGGTGTTACTGTATCTCGGATACATACTGAGCAAATGTCAGACGGATTACATATCAAGGGAGAGTTTGGCTTCTTTAGTGGCGGTATTCTCCGGATGGTTATGGATCAGGAGACATTGGCAAAAAACAATAATAACAGAGTCTTATTCGAGACAGAGGTCTCTCCGCTTGCACCTGCGGTAATCGACATTCCGGTTGATGAATCCTGGGATGCACAAGAGGGGGGACAATCGGTATCGTTCAGACTCTATAATTTAAAAGATGATTTTATAGAGGAGATTGATAAAATAAAAATTGGAAAGTGATGAAAGAGTTAAAAAAATTCCAGAAGGCAAAAGCGGGACTGTTACTGATAGCTTCGCCAAGATTCAGGGATATGGGAGCCGAGCTTGAAGAGGGCTCTTATGATGACAGAAAGAGATCTGTTGTACAAGCTATAGAGAGTAGCCTGAACAAGACAATTGACCTGGTAAATCCGGGGATTGTATATGAAAGGGAGGATCTCTCTAAGGCGATGGATATGTTCTCTGCAAGTAAGGTCGACTTTGTAATAGCCGAGTTTCTCTCTTGGGCAGAGGATTTTGCATGGGTGAGATTTCTTAGGGATATGCCCGATATGCCTGTGATTTTCGTGAATAGCGTGAAGGAGAGGATGACTTTTGAAAAAACTCTGGAAGAGAATGACTTTGTGGAGTTTCTCTGTAATGGAACACTTGTCGGCTCTCTGGAGGCATCAGGCTCAATAGCAAGACAGGGAAAGAAAAACCTTAAGATTGTTATGGGCAGCCGTGATGAGGTTACAGAGGAGATTATCTCATTCTCCAAGGCAGCAAAGGTGAGGAGTGTCCTGAGGGAGTCCACATTCGGAATTCTGGCAAGTTATAATGAATTGATGTGGTCAACATATATGGATTCCTACAATATGTTCACAAAGATTGGCCCTGAGATAAGATTTATCGCATATTCAACACTACAGGACGAGATAGATTCGCTTTCAGAGTCGGAATGCAAGGAGTATTTTGATGAGCTGAAATCCAAGTATCAGGTGACAGATGATGTTGATGAAGATAAGTTCATGGCTTCAGTCAGAGCCTCTCTGGCTACTGCCCGCCTGGCAGAGAAGATGGGGATTGATGCAATGATTTATAACGATGTCGATCCTGCAATGTTTCAGCAGATAGGTCTTCGTCCGGGATTCTATCACCCTTCGTTCGGCAAGAATCTTTCGGTTATGGTCCCTGAAGCCGATATGGGTGCCGGTACCATGACTTTTATTCTAAAGCTTATCAGCGGGAAGCATGTCAATTTTATTGAGCCTTTCCACATCGAATCGGCCGACAATACATTTGCAGCCGGACATGCAGGTCCAAACGATCATACCGATCCGGACCATGTTGGAAATGTCAAGATTGCAAGAGATGTCCGTTTCGCAAAGACTAAATACAAATATGCCGGGGCTCCGTTTGCGTGGTACAGGATACCTGCAGGGAGAAAAACCATGGCTCAGTTTGTTGAAGAGAACGGTAAATATAAGGTTGTCTGCACCCTTGTTGATGCAATAGATGGAGAGCACATCTTCGCAAGCTACTCGCATGGTATCTTCAAGCCTTTGATGCCGGTTAAAGATCTTTTCGAGAAGATATTAAAGATAGGAACCACACAGCATTTTGCCCTTGTTGAGGGTGATTACAGGAGAGAACTTGCAACCCTGTCGCAGATAATGAATTTTGAATATTTAGAGATTAATTAACATAAAATAGAGGAGATTTACAAATGAGTTTCATGTTTAACCCACACCCGTATGACGATCCAAATGCTATCAATAGGTTGAAAGTGGAGAAGGAAGTTGCCGGGGCAATACTAACCGGCACAAAAGATTCTGCAGATCATATTAGTGAGTTGATTTTAAAAAAGTTGGAGAGGGAACCTCGAAAGAGTGTAATAATAGCTTTTGACGGTTATGTAGGTGCTAAGTTCAATCAATTTGTCAACCTGATATCACAAAATTTGGGTTTAAGTTCTGTAACTGTAAAGGTTATAGATATTGCTTCATGTTATAAGACATCACAGGAGCTCGATGCACTGCTCGCTGACAACCTTGCCATCGACAAGGAGAAGGATCCTGTACAGCTTTTCGGAAAGCTCTTTAAAGGCACCTATGAGGATCTTCTTGATCAGGAAAAATTGTCTGAAATTGAACGTTCTCTGAATAATGCAAAGAGTTCAAATAGGGCAGAGGTTGTGATAGTAACAGGTTGTGGTACTGCAATACCAAGATTGAGAGCATATTATGATACATTAGTATATCTTGACGTTACACCTAAAAGAGCAATCCTTAGAGCAAAGGCCGGTGAGTACGCCAATATTGGTGATAATTCTGCAAGACCTGCAAAGGCCATGTTGAGAAGATGCTATTATGTGGACTTTGAGGTTGCGGGTCACCTCCGTTGGGAACTGCTCAAAAAGGATCTGATAGACTTCTATGTTGCCAGCGATGATCCTGAGGATGTAAAGATGTTGCCAAGAGAGTCTTTTAACAGGATTATGTCAGGTTTGGTAAAGCAGCCTTTCCGTTGCAGACCCGTTTATATAGAGGGAGTCTGGGGAGGTCACTATGTTACAAAACTTAGGAATCTACCAAAGACAATGAAAAACTGTGCCTGGGTATTTGACCTTATTCCTCTTGAGGTGAGCGTGGTTGTAGAGACTGCAGGTCATACAATTGAATTCCCCTATTTCACATTTGTCCAGAAGGAGGGAGACTCTCTGATGGGTAAAGAGTGTGTGAAAAAATACGGCGGATACTTCCCTATAAGGTTTAATTATGACGATACATTCCACAGCTCAGGAAACATGTCTATACAGGTCCATTCAGGCCACGATTACAATATAAACAACTTCGGAGAGTACGGAAGGCAGGATGAGAGCTATTATATTGTAGAGACAGCCCACAACGCCAAGACATATGTTGGTTTTACCGAAACAGCCGATCCTAAGGAGTTTATAAAAGAGGCAAAAATTTCTGAGAAACAGCATACAGAGATTGATTACGAAAAGTATATCAACTATGTTGACTCAAAGCCGGGAGTACAGGTAATGCTTCCTGCCGGAACAATTCACTCATCAGGACGTAATCAGGTTATTCTGGAAATCGGTAGTCTTACTGTAGGTTCCTATACATACAAGATGTATGACTATTTGAGGGCTGACCTTGACGGAAAACCAAGGCCTATTCATACTTTCCATGGTGAGAACGTTCTTGCCCTTGAAAGAAAGACAAAATGGGTTAATGACAACATTGTCCAAAAGCCGAGAGTAGCAGTAAAAGGTGAAGGTTGGACAGAGTATATAGTCGGAGAGCATGATCTTCTATACTTCACTCTCAGAAGACTCGAATTTGAGAAAGAGGCATACGGGGATACTGCCGGTAAATTCCATGTCCTCACATTGGTAGACGGAGAAAAGGTTTGTGTCCAGTCTCTGGAGAATCCTGAACTCTGCTATTATCAGAATTACCTGGATGTAGTGGTTATACCTGCAAATGTCGGTAAATATGTGGTTAAAAATCTTGGGAATCAGCCTGTTTGTATTCACAAGACAATGCTCAAAGATGGTTTTGTAAATGACTGATAAAAAGGCATATATAGTTGTGGATGTAGGAGGTACCTACCTCAAGTCCGCAGTAATGAGGCCGGATGGTGAACTCTTCCCTGATTCTTCATGTATGACAGAGGCTCATTCAGAGGGATCAAGGGAGGAGATTCTGGATGCCATGAGATCTGCAATTGTAAAGGAGAAACAGATTCTTGAGCAGAGAGGTGCAATGCTTTCCGGGATAGCAATGACCTTTCCCGGACCTTTTAACTATTTCAAAGGGACATCTTTGATGGAGCATAAATTCAAGAATGTCAAAGATGTTAACCTGAAAGAGTGCATAGCAGCGATGCCGGAAGTTGGTCGAGATATTCCTGTTGTTTTCAGACATGATGCAAACTCCTTACTGGCAGGAGAGCTTTGGCGCGGCAATGCAGTTGGTTTCAAAAATGCTGCAGCTGTAACACTAGGTACCGGTCTCGGTTTTGCATTCTCTCGTGATGGTGTTGTACAGACAAATGAGATAGGCGGTCCGCTCATTACTATTTTCAGAATACCATACAAAGATGGTATACTGGAGGATTACATATCAAAACGAGGATTCCTCTCTCTATATAAGAATCTAAGTGGAAGAGCCACTATTGAGGGAGTAGAGGTGTCTGACATAGGTAAATGGGCATCAGAAGGAGATCCTGTATCTCAGCGGGTCTTTGAGGAGATTGGAGTTATACTCGCTCAATCACTAAAGCCGCTGCTTAAAGAGTTGGAGATCGAGTGCCTGCTTTTTGGCGGGCAGATATCCAGATCTTTTCACTGCATGGAGTCAAAAGTCAGGGAAGAACTCAATGATATGAGCAATCTGAAACTTATTTCGGTAGTGAAAAGTATTGAGAATGCCCCGTTATGGGGAGCTCTTCAATCAATAGTAAACAATGAAAATATATGAAAAATAGATTATTTCTCTTGTTAATAGGTTTGTCGATGAATAATTTAGTTTCTGCTCAGGTTCAGAATGAAGGAAAATTGGTTTTGTTTGACGCATCAAAAGCCACAAATGGATCTATATCTGCAACTAACGGAGCTACATTTAAACTTGACGGCGGACTTCTCAAAATCAGCACTGTCGGGAACAATGAATACCCATCTGTGCGTATTGAGGGTGAGTGGAATATCTCAGATTTTAACCAAATAGAGATTGAACTTGTCAATTTCACCAAGTCGTCACTTCCTGTAATGGTAAGACTTGAGAATGCCAATGCTAACCCTGACAAAGAGCGGGGAATTCTTCTCGACAGAGTTTCAATAGCCGGAGGTGCAACAAAAAGCCTTACATTTCCGATACCTCCTAAGCCACCCTATCCGGATGTGAAGGAGAAACTTTTCGGAATGAGATATACCCCGTACAAATTGTCGGGCCTCGTTGAGGATCTTGATAAAAGTAAGGTGAAGGCTATCACTGTATATCTGAGAAAACCAAAGAATGACTGGGAGTGGGCGGTGAAAAGTGTCTCTGCAACAAAGGGAGAGCCGGAGAAAATGGTCTCTTGGATGAACATCCCGGCAGACAAATTCTTCCCTTTTATTGACAAGTACGGACAATTCGTCCATAAAGAGTGGCCCGGAAAGACAAAAAGCGATGAGGAGCTGGTGGAGTCACACAAAAGAGAGTTACTTGACCTTGCAGCACATAAAGGGCCTGAGGACAGGAGTAAATTCGGAGGATGGAAAAGTGGTCCTAGAGAGAAGGCAACAGGTCATTTCTATGTAAAAAAGATTGATGGTAAATGGTGGATGGTAGATCCTGAGGGATATCTTTTCTGGTCACACGGTGTTGTCAGGGTAACCCCGTCAACAGCAGTGACACCTCTGGACGGAAGGGATATTTATTTCACAGACCTGCCAAAGGAGAATGATCCTTTTGCAGAGTTCTACAAGACCCATGATCAGCTTCTCTATCCATATTATGTTGCAAGAGGAATAAAGCGTACTTATGACTTTTCAGCAGCAAATATCAAGAGAAAGTACGGTGAGAACTGGCGTGCCGAATTTGCAAATATTGCTCATATACGTCTGAAAAGCTGGGGGCTGAATACAATAGCCAACAGTTCAGACAAATCTATCTGCATGATGGATAAAACCCCATATACAGACAGAATTGAGTTGAAATCACCTGACATAGAGGGTAGCAGGCAAGATTGGTGGAAGTTTAAGGATCCTTTCCATCCTGAATTCAGAAAAGATTTCAGAAGGCAGTTGCTTGAAAGGAAAAAAGAGCTGGATGACCCATGGTGTTTCGGATTCTTCGTGGATAACGAGATTGCCTGGGGAAGCTCCACAGCTCTTGCAGAGTGGACTATGCAGTCACCTGCAACACAACCTGCCAAGGTTGAGATGATAAAATTTCTGAAGAAGAAATATCGTTCAATAGAAAAACTCAACTCTAAGTGGACAACAAATTATTCAGGTTGGGATGATCTTCTCAAGTTCCAGGGAGAGCTTCCTCAGGCAGCAATGGAAGATTGCAAAATCTTTACAGAGGTCATAACCGAGGCTTACTTCAAATTTGTAAGAGAGGAGTTTAAAAAAGTAGCACCAAACAAACTCTATCTTGGTTGCCGTTTTGCACGTTCAAATGCGACTGTTCTGAAGATTGGAGCAAAATATTGTGATGTACTTAGCTATAATATCTATTCCCGCTCACTTTCAACATTCTCACTTCCTGAAGGAGTTGATAAGCCGGTTATGATAGGCGAGTTTCATTTCGGTGCCCTTGACAGAGGACTTTTCCATCCCGGGCTTGTTGAGACAGCAAATCAACAAAAAAGGGGAGAGGCATACAAGGTATATGTTGAATCAGCACTGCGACATCCAAATATTATAGGGACACACTGGCATCAATTCTCAGATCAGGCAACAACCGGAAGGTTTGACGGAGAGAATTTCCAGGTAGGCTTTACAGATGTTTGTGACAATCCATATCCTGAAACAATTGAGAATATCAGGAAAGTCGGATACGTAATGTATGAAATAAGAGCGAAAAAGTGAAAGTGGCAGAGAGATACAAAATAGGGCTGTTCATACCATGCTATATTGACCAGTTTTACCCTCAGGTCGGAATAGCTACACTGGAACTGCTCAGAAAACTGGGACAGGATGTACACTATCCCCTTGAGCAGACATGTTGCGGGCAGCCGTTGGCAAACAGCGGGGCTGAGGATGATGCAAAAGATGTGTACAAAAATTTTGTAAGAAATTTCTCTGAATTCGATTATGTTGTTACCCCATCCGGGAGTTGTGCCTATCATGTCAGAGAGCATTATGATATATTGGAGCAGAGTGAGGATGTAGTTAAAGTCAGGCGATGTACTTATGAGTTGTGTGAATTTATCGCCGATGTTCTGAAGGTTGACGATCTTAAAATAAACTATCCTCACAGGGTAGGGGTCCATCAGAGCTGTCACGGCTTACGTGGTCTTAAGCTCGGCAACCCTTCGGAACTTATATCTGCAAGCTATTCAAAGGTTATCTCTTTGTTGGAGAAGGCTGAGGGAATAGAGTTGATAAAACTTGACAGAGAGGACGAGTGCTGCGGTTTCGGAGGAACCTTCTCTATATTTGAACCGGCCGTCTCGGCAAGGATGGGACGTGACAGAGTAGATGACCATATCAGAAATAATGCTGAGGTGATTACTGCGACCGATATGTCCTGTCTGATGCACATGGAGGGTATAATAAGGAGGAAAAATCTGAATATTAAGGTTGTCCATATTGCAGAAATATTAAATTCTAACACTCTATGACAAACCATTCGGAAAGAGCAGCAATTTTTCTCAAAGATCAGAAGAGGGTGAGTTGGCACGATGAGACACTCTGGATTGTGAGAAAAAAGAGAGACAAGGCAGCTGCTGAAGTAAAAGAGTGGGAGGAGCTCCGCAATAAAGCCTCTCAGATCAAGGATTACGTGCTTTCAGATTTAGCCTATCTCCTGATGGAATTTGAAAGAAATGCGACATCAAACGGAGCTGTGGTACATTGGGCTGCAGATGCGGATGAGTTCAACAGAATAGTACTGGAGATTATAAAAAGCAAAAATGGCCGTAACGTAGTCAAGAGTAAGTCGATGCTCACTGAGGAGTGCGGGTTGAACCATTATCTGGAGAATCATGGGATTGAAATTGTAGACACAGATCTCGGAGAACGTATAATTCAATTCAGAAATGAACCACCGAGTCACATAGTACTTCCGGCGATTCACCTGAAGAAAGAGGATATTGGTGAGTTGTTCCATACAAAGCTTGGTACGGAGAAAGGAGCCACCGACCCTCAGTATTTGACCAGAGCAGCCAGGGCTCATCTTAGAGAGAAGTTTGTTAACGCTCAGGTTGCACTTACCGGAGTGAACTTTGCTGTTGCAGAGAACGGCTCTGTTGTAGTATGCACAAACGAAGGAAATGCAGACATGGGGGTACACTCGGCACCCGTACAGATTCACTGTATGGGCATTGAGAAGATTATCCCTAAAATGGAGCATTTGGGCATATTTACAAGGCTACTGGCCAGAAATGCCACAGGACAGCCCATAACCACATATACTTCGCATTACATGACTCCAAAGGAGAATGGGGAGATGCACATAATAATTGTGGATAATGGACGTACAGAGAGACTCGGAAGCAGAGATTACAGAGATGCACTTAAATGTATACGTTGCGGGGCTTGTATGAACACCTGTCCGGTATATAGAAGGAGTGGCGGACACAGTTATGGATTCACAATACCGGGACCTATAGGAACAATACTGGCACCACACTCTTTACCCGGAAAAATCGTTTACAAGGACCTTCCAGCCGCATCCTCATTATGTATGTCCTGTTCAAATGTATGTCCTGTAAAAATCGGTATACACGAGCAGATATATAAACTGAGACAGGAGTTGATAAGAAACGGCTATGGCTCTCTTGTCAAAAGGTTCATCCTGAAGATTTCCGGATTTGTTTTCTCAAAACCTAACTTATACGATCTGTCAGGAAAAATGGTGAGAATGGCATTGAAAATACTTCCCAGACCACTGATATACAATCGTATCAATGCCTGGGGTTTGGAGAGGGAACTGCCTTCGGTCCCCGCACAATCTTTTAAAGAGTGGTACAGACAAAATGAAAGCAATCAATAGTAGCAGACAAAAGATAGTTGAGAACATCAGAAAGTCAACGATGGCCGGAGGCATTAATCATGCTCTGCCTCAGCTATCTTTTACTGATATAGAGAAAGAATCAAAAGAGGAGCTATATGAGAGATTCTCTCAATCATTAAAAAATGCCGGAGCAGGAGTTGTGGTATTGGATGTTTCTGAACTGGAGGGATATTTGAAAGATAAATTTCCGGAAGTGATTGATCTCCGGGATAGGAGTATATGGGAGCGTTACAAGGGAATGAAACCTTTGGAAATGGAATCAAAAACTGAATCTGTTCTCCTTATCGGGAAAATGGGTGTTGCAGAGAATGGCGCAATATGGGTTGATGAAACCTGTTTCCCTGAGAGATTGCTGCCATTTATCACAGGAAAGCTGGTTTTGTTAGTAGACGGGAAGACAATTGTCCGGGACATGCATGCAGCATATGCAGCTATTGCAGGCAAACTGGAAGGTTTTGGTGTTTTTGTTTCTGGTCCTTCCAAGACTGCAGATATTGAACAAAGCCTGGTTTATGGAGCTCATGGTGCAATCTCGCTCGATGTAATATTATTGAGAGGCTAAAATCCCCGTTTCACTTTGTTTTATTAGGTTTTTGAGCTTATTATTACACTTTTTATTTATATTTGTTAACATTTACAAATTTTCTGATAACTAATATAAAAATGTATACTAAGGAAAACCGAATTGTAGTCACACTGGATGCCGGAGGAACAAATTTTGTCTTCAGCGCCATTCAGGGGAATGAATATGTTGTAAGACCAATAACCCTTCCTTCGAACGCTTCGGATCTGGATACCTGCCTTTCAACTTTGGTAAAGGGATTTGATGCAATAATAAAGTCATTGGGCAATAGTCCTGTTGCAATCAGCTTTGCCTTTCCTGGCCCGGCTGATTATAAAAATGGAATTATAGGCGGCTATTTGCCGAACTTTCCGTCATTCAGGGATGGAGTGGCTTTAGGCCCGTTTTTGGAGGATAAATTTGGTTTGCCTGTATATATAAACAATGATGCTGATCTTTTTACATACGGAGAAGCCATTGCCGGTGCATTACCTGAGATAAATCAACGACTGAAAGAGGCAGGAAGTCACAAGCAATATAACAATCTTATAGGTTATACATGGGGTACAGGCTTTGGTTATGGTCTCTCAATCAATGGTAAACTCCATATGGGGGATAACTCTTGTACTGAGACATTTTGCCTGAGACACAAACTGATGCCGGGAATTATTGTTGAGGACGGAGTCTCAGTAAGAGCGATAAAAAGGGTGTACGGAGAACTGAGCCATAATCCTGACCATAATCTTGAACCGGTAGATATATACAGAGTTGCAACCGGAGCGATGGAGGGAGACAAAGATTCTGCAATCAAGGCATTTGAACTCTTTGGCGAGATTGCAGGAGATGCAATTGCAACTGCGACATCTCTGATAGACGGTATTGTTGTCATAGGTGGTGGAATCACATCTGCCAGCAAATTCATTATGCCATCAATGTTAAACGAGATGAGAAGCAGCGTAAAAACTCTCTCGGGAGAGAACGTAAACCGTCTTCAACTTAATGTTTACAATCTGGATTCCAAGGAGGAGTTCGAACAATTTGCGAAGGGACAGAGCAGGGAACTTAATGTATACGGAAGTGACAGAAAGGTTATATATGATCCTGAAAAGAGGACAGGAGTCATGATTTCCAAACTTGGTGCAAGCAAGGCAATAGCAATAGGTGCTTATTGCTATGCAATTCACTGTATTGATAAAAAATAGAAAAAGATACTTCTGTTACCTATATCCGGTTCCGTTGCAATATATACACCTCACATTGTCGTGATAATGCCCCGCAGCTACTACTTTACGGCATATCGTACACCATTCGTTATTACCACCATAGCTTGGAGCAAATTTTATCACATCTCTGCGTCCGGTTCCGTTGCAGTATGAGCACTGAACTTTTCTCGGTTGTTGAGTTGTTTGATTGTTTTGTGAAGAAGTTCCTGTCTGCGGGACATATACCGGGATGACGACAACATTTGTCTTTTGTTTTTCAGTCTGAGTGTAGCTCTTCTTTTTGGCAGGCGTGTATCCGGCAACTTCATAAACTGTAAAGGGGCCATTTTTTTGTTGTTGTACCTCAAAACGCCCTGAAATACACGATATCCCTGTATAAATGCATGGAATCATCAATCTGCCGTTAGTGTCATAAGCTCCGACAGTATCGCCATTTCTGACCCTTATATAATGATCTATGTCGTCATATATTATCATTGAATGCTCGGCCGGAATCTTTAGATTCCCATTCAGATCGCAAAGACCCCTTTTTCCCCCTTCTGCAGTTACTTCATAGAATTTACCCGGTGCGTAAAATGTTGATATTTCGGTATATTTACCTACAGGAATTATTGCATTACCTGAGTATGTGTAAATACCCTCAGTGTTTCCACTCTCAGCTTTTATATATCCATAACTTTTTTGCACATAGATCTTGTCCATAACCGGAGGGATAATCTCTTTGCCTTTAATGTCAAGAAGTCCTTGCTTCCCATCCTTTTGTATATAGATATATCCTTCAGATTGATAAACACTTAGTTTGTCCATTACGGGCTCGACTATATATTTTCCATCCATTGTACAAACACCGCTTTTCCCATCTCTATTGACAAGTATATACCCCTCTTTGTCAAATATGAGAATACTCTCCATCTCAGCTGGCAAGACAACATGGCCATCTTTTGCAATCAAGCCTTTTTTACCATCTTTTTCAACATGGAAAAAACTATCATAAAATAAACATTGTGAATATATAGGATCAATAAGTACTTTACAATTCAGATTAAAGATGCCTTTTTTTCCATCCTGTTCTACTTTTATAAAGCCCTCTTCCTTGTCAAGATAGATACTTGACATGACAGGAGGAATCAATTCTTTCCCGGACTTGTCGCATAGCGCGGTCTTGCCCTCTTTTTTTGTAATAATAAATCCATCTTTTAACATCCACAATGATATATCGGTATATCTCCCCAGAGGAATAATCTCAACGCCATTGTTGTCACATAGCCCAAATGTCCGTTCATCGTTTACGGATACATAGCCCTCCTTGAAGAACCTGTTGTCAAAACTCTTATATCTTCCAGGAGTAAGTATGACTCTTCCGGAAAGATCTGTGAGTCCCAGAGCTTTATCCTTAACCACAATAACATATCCCTCTTTGATAAAAAAGCATCTTATACTGTTATACTCGGTAGGAGGAATTATCTCTCTTCCTGAAGGATTGAGCAAACCCTCCATATTTCCGGATTTAACAACGAAATATCCCGAGGCGGTATCAAGTATCACCTTTTCGTATCTGTTCCCCGAATTTTTAATAATATCATTATGCTCTTGTGCAAAAAGAGATGTGCTCATCAGTATGAGCAGAAAAATGTTAAATAACTTGTACATATCCTTTATTGGTTAGACTTTGTTTTCACCATTCACGGATACTGTTCCAATATTTATATACTATTTGTTATGAATGGTCAATTTTATCAATTTCACGCCCGAAACAGTTATCCATACAAGAATAAAAAGCAGGGCGGGTGCTGCAATTGAGAAAGTGTAAATAGGATAGACCGGGAAAAAAACCAATCCGGAGAAATAGACAATTAAAAGAAGATTCCCGAGTAATCCAAGTGCGGATATAAATTTATTGAAGACCTTTCCTTTGAACATGGCCCTGGAGATAAGAATACCTGCAAAACTAATCAAAATGTAGGGTAAAGATGAGCCGGGTCCGACTCCCCCCTTTGCAAGCAAAGCCTCACCGGCGGCTTCATATGCTAATCTTCCCGAGTCGTTGATAGCCGCTGCATACTTGCTACTTAATTCTAAAAATGGCAGGACAGGATTTTGTGAAATGAAAACTGAAGTGCTTATTATAAAAAAGACAAGAGCCAAAAATGAGTCTCCTCCGACTTTAGAATGTCTGTGAGCTGCATAGAATGCAAAAAAAACCGGGATCAGAGCAATCTGTAGTATAAGATTTAATAATCCCAGATTGTATAATCCCAGTAAAATGTTCGTTTTAAGTTCCCCAAATAATCCTGTAGCACTCTGTGAAACAGAATCTGTCCCGTTCAGGGTTATTGTCATGTTTATGACAATAAAGGTAATGATGATGATTGCACAAATAAATGCAGTTATTCCTCCTGCTTTATATATCGAAGACCATCGATGTGATAGATTTTTACTTTCCATAATTAAGCCAAATATACTAATTTGTTACTAAATTATCAATCTATCACTTTTAGGTGATTGCCTATTTATTTCCGCTTGTTCCAGTTGTGTCTTGCTTCACATCCTTGCTCTCCACAATAGGAGTTCCACCACCAACGACAGGTTCAAGCATCTTTTCAGTCTTTTTCATCAAGGATACAGAGACCGGTTTTTCAGGAGGACCTGGTTTAACCATTCCGAAAGAGTATTTAGTTCCTTTTGTGTAAATCCTGTAAAAGCCAATAAAATCCTTTGATGTCTCAAAAGTTCCGGTCTGAGAACCGGTGAATCCATCCTTGCAATCAACATAGAGGATGGCAGATGTAAGTCTGCCGTCAGCAGTAAATTGCGGTTCAATTAATTTTATATCTATATTATACTTCTTAAGCTCCTTCTGATATTGCTCAAAGCTTGCATAAGTTGTGTTCCTGTCTATAGTCAGAGTTACAACGTCTTTATTTGCTGATAATCCTCTTTTGCATATCTGTGATGTTGCAGGTATAGCAATAATGACCAATAACAGAGTAATGAATAATTGTTTCATGGTGATTGTTTTATTTAAATTTTCGGTCGGCAAAGTTATATCATATCTACAGAAATTATTCATTTTTTTTACTAAAATGTCCCGGCCAATTAAGAATAGTTCTCTCACGTCTCTCTTTAGTATGTTGGAAAAGAGTTCTGACAGTCTGTGGAAAGGCTGATCGGATAACTTTTGTCCCCTCTTCAGTAATTCCACCTTTGGTAGCAACCCTCTCTACAATTTTGTCAAAGGGCATTTTCTGGTCTACACAAAGTTTGGAAGTGCCTAAAATAGTGGTGATTATCATGTTGTGAATATCCTCTTTGCTTAAAGTTGAACGGGATAATGCCTCCTCTACAATAATGCTGAATATTGAGGCTATAAATCCGGGCATACAGCTGGTCAAATCTGTACATATGCCCAATTCGCTTTCCGGAATAATTACTACAGAGCTGAATGTTCCCAGAAGCGTTTTTAAAATAGAGACTTCTTGTTCTGAGACAAATTGATTAAATGTGGCTAAAGTCACGGATTTATCCACTTCTCCGGTAACACTGGGGATAACTATGGAGCATGAAGCATTTGGATAAATTGTATTTAACTGGTTGAATCTTATACAGGCATTAACCGCACAGATATGTTGCCCCTCTCTGAAAAATCCGGCGGTAGCTTCTGCAACCTCCTTCATATCTGTTGGCTTCACACATAAGAATACAATATCTGACGACTTTATAACCTCTTCATTATTCTTGAATATAGTGACCTTGGGGTATCTCTCGGATATTTCGGACAACTTCTCATTCGAACGATTCGAAATATAAAGATCTTCCTGTAATACAGTGCCAGTTTCTAAAAACTTGTGCGTTAGCATACTGCCCATGCTGCCAAAACCGATAATACCTATTTTCATAACTATTTGTAATATAATATAAAAAGACGTATGCCTCCATAAATCAGAGGCATACGATTAATTGAACATTACAAATATATGAAATAAATAAAATCTACTTGCAATTTATTCTGTATAATATTTGTAGAAAAGAGCTATAGACTCTATACCTTTATAAAACTGACTTAAAAGATAGCTTTCATTTGGTGAGTGAATCACATCTCTTTCAAGTCCAAAACCCATAAGAAGCGGATTTGCTCCAAGAATCTGCTGCAGATCAGCCAGTACAGGTATGCTTCCTCCACCTCTGTTCGGAACAGGCTCGATGCCATAGACATCTGTTATAGCGCGTGAAGCAGATTTGTATACTTTAGAAGACATAGGGCAGAGGAAACCTTGTCCGCCATGGTGTGATGTCACTTTAACCTTGACACCTTTCGGGGCAAGTTTCATGAAATGGGTCTGGAATAATTGGGCAATCTTTTTATTGTCCTGGTTTGGAACTAATCTCATAGAGATCTTGGCATAAGCCTTTGAAGGGATAACTGTCTTTGCACCCTCTCCTGTGTAACCTCCCCAGATACCGTTTACATCAAGGCATGGTCTTATTCCGGTTCTTTCCATTGTGGTATATCCGGCTTCTCCGCCAACTTCATCTATGTCAAGAAATCTCTTGTACTCTTCGATGTCAAATGGGGCCATTCCCAACATTTTGCGTTCCTGGGCGGAAAGTTCCACCACATCGTCATAAAAGCCTTCAATGGTAATTCTTCCGTTTTTGTCTATCAACTTGTCTATCATAGTGCATAATGTATTGATAGGGTTGAGGATGGCACCTCCGTAATGGCCTGAATGAAGATCCTTATTCGGTCCTGTGACCTCAACTTCCATATAGGTAAGCCCTCTCATTCCAACGTTTAATGACGGTATTTTCTCGTCAATCATTGTGGTATCGGAAACCAAAATGTCATCGCATGAGAGAAGTTCTTTATGCTCGGCAGCCCATTCTGCAAGGCTTGGAGAACCAATCTCCTCCTCTCCGTCAATGATGAATTTGACATTACATTTAAGCTGATTGGTCTTAATAAGGTATTCCAGAGCCTTGACATGCATGAAACCCTGACCTTTGTCGTCATTTGCACCACGGGCATAGATTGCACCATCCCTTATTTGAGG